>DATGNN010000146.1:0-31716 GCA_035306725.1 Chitinispirillaceae bacterium
AAAGTTGCAGGTGCCATAGTTATGACTTACGATCATCACAAACGGGATCTTGCATCAAAACTTATCGATATTCAACATCAATTCCATGAACTCATTATCTCCACCCAGCATGTTCATCTCGACCACGACAACTGCATGGAAATCATTGCCGTTAAAGGCCATTCTGAAGAAATGGAAAAACTGTGTTCCAGTTTAAAAGCATTGGTTGGAGTTAATCACGTAGATCTGAGTATAAGTGGCACGGGTGATTAGTTCAATTTTCATTACCAGGTAATGCCCGGAAACGAAAGATATGTTCCCGGGCATAAGTTTACATCTTATATAATTGGATGTACTTTTAAATTGATACATAAATCAGTTTTCGAGGCTTTTGACAAACCTCTTTCCCAGTTCACATCCTTCGTTATACAGTTCCGGAGTTACTCTTCCGGCAAACTCAAGTCCTTCAAGAATATCCCAGTCCATACCCGAAGTCATTTCCTGAACTTTCTTGTATGCCCCTTTACTCCATCCGTAACTTCCAAAGTATGCAGCTTTTTTATGTTTTATGTTTTTGATAATTGCTTTCTGAATAACCTGCTGCATATACGGAAAAAGTGATACTTCATAGGTTGGGGCGCCAATGATTATTCCTCTGTTTTTAAGCAATGAAGGAAGAATGTAGCTGGGATGAGTACGTGCTACATCAAATATTTCCGGTATCATGCCGGATTCGGAAATACCCTGAGCAACAGCATTCATCATGTTTTCGGTATTGCCGTACATGGTACCATACAGGAGTGTAATACCGTTTTCTCCTCCGTTAATAGAGTATTTTGCCCATTTTTTGTACAACTCAACGATTCTTTCCGGATTTTTCCTCCAGACAAGGCCATGTGACGGAGCAATCGTTTTTATGTCGAGCAGACCAAGTTTTGTAATGGCATTTAGAACAGGTGTAGAAAATTTTGCGACAATATTGGCATAGTAACGCAAAGACTCTTTTTCGTAGTATGTGATATCACTGTACTCATCATCGAAGAAAGCTCCCTGAAGAGTGCCATAACCCCCGAACGCGTCACAAGAAAACAGTATTGAAGAGCTATTGTCGTAGGTTACCATCGTTTCGGGCCAGTGCACGAAAGGAACGTGGTAAAACACAAGTTCATGTTTTCCGGTTGACAAAGTTTCACCGTCTTCAACAACCCTTATATTGTCACAGACATCATAATAATCTTTAAGCATTTTTACAGCTTTTTTCGTACAGATTATTTCGAATTTTGAATTTATCCTTCTCAACGTTCTAAGTACTCCGGTATGATCCGGTTCCATATGATTTATGATCACATAGTCCAGGTCTTCAAGATTTACAATTGCTGAAATCTGATCAAAAAACTCGTCGGTTTTAAAACTTTTTGACAGGTCTACCAGCACATTTTTTGAATCTTTAATGACATATGAGTTATAAGAGATCCCTACCCCATCAATTGGCCAAAGCCCTTCAAACAGATCGGTTGTACGGTCATTAACTCCTGCCAGGAAAATATCGTTCCTTAAACAGTTTTTTATCATATTTGCCTCCTTTATTATGCGCGTTTTTTTCCTTCTATATAAGAATATAACTTAAGAAAAATATTAATTCCCAATAAAGATAGACTGGTTAGCGCAGCGCACCATTTTGATGAACTCATATACGAAAATTGGTTCTGGTTTTAGTAATATAATAAGGTTATATGAATCTTTGAGTGATTAATTCTGAATTTATAATTGAGAATTGAATTATAAATGAGCATCATTGGCTTAAGACCTGATATCTTTTTGACATTTAAAATCATCTGGACCGCCAGGCGCATTATATGTTTTTAAAAGATCTTCATTTTCGCCGGGCGCACACGACCCCCGCGGTAATCTGTTGCAGCTCTGACACTCCTGTTTGGGGGCGTGTGGAAACCTGTGCTTAATTGTGAATGGTGAATGAAGTAATACTATACTGACTAACTTAATCTTTAGCTGTTTTAAACCATGAATTATATGATTATTCGGACAATATGTTTAATTTAAAAAGTTTTTGGCCAGCACTTGATTTTCGAAGGCAACACAGCCCGCATTCTGACGTACCATACCGTAAGCGTAGCAGTCACTAATAAAGGGCGCTGCCTTACCAGATTATCAAAATATCTTAAATCCGTATGAAATTCTGATGTAATGAAGCCATAATAAAATCCTGTGAAAAAAGTTAAAAAAATTATCACAGAAGTAAAAAAGATATAAACTGCTACACCCGCGCTGTTATAAGGCCTTTTACTTCATTCACAACTCTCATAAATTATAGACATTAATTCTTCACTGTCATCCCATAATTCATAACCAGTATATGGCCAGGCTGTATAAACAACGACAAGCTTTTTATCCGGTGCAATAAACAAAAACTGTCCACCATGACCCAGTGCAGCATATGCATTCCATTGTGGATATATCCAAAAGTAATATCCATACGGCTCATTGTTTACATCAATAGAGACATGTTTGGAAACCGCACTCTTTAAATAAGATGACTCAACGATTTGTTCATTTTCCCAAGTGCCATTCTGAAGCAACAAGTGTCCGATTTTACCCATATCCCGCGCGGTCAGGAACAAACTGAATGCACCAAATGTAGTTCCATCTTTGGCTGACTCCCATTGCCAATTGGAAAGGCCCAGTTTTTGAAAAACATGTTTATCAGCGAATTCCGCAAGGCTTTTTCCGCTCTTCTTTTCGATAACTTTTGATATCAGATGCGGATCGCCATCATTATACTGTACTCCTGTACCTGGTAGTGATATTCTATTCAATGAAAGTACATATTCAGTTGAGTTTTGATTGGTGCTGTATAGTTTTTGTGTGTGTTTGTCATTTTTAAAATCAATACCCGACCGCATTGTTAAGACATCGGATATTGTAATTTCCCTTTTTACCAAGTCTCCATCAAATAAGTCAGGATAGATGTCATACAATTTCTCGTCTATTGATATGAGCATGTTCTGTTGTATAGCCACTCCCAAAAGCATAGCAGTGATTGATTTGGTACAGGACTGAATGTTGTTATACTTTCCGATATCTTCTGTGTCATTAGGGTATGCTTCCGCTACAAGTTTCCCATTTCTAAAAACCAAAAGACTTTTTGCCGTCATATACCGGTGTTTATCGTAAAGCAATCCAAAAGCTTGATCAATTTTATTTCGATTACAATTCTCTGCTTCCGGACTTGAGATTTGCCAGCCATCATTTAAATCAATTGGATCGTATTCCTTGTATTTCAATTTAAAGGGCTCATCCTTTAAACAAGAATTTAAAAACGAGCAAATGAATAAACACACAGCAGATATTAGAACCATAAGTTTCATAAATTCCATATTACTCCTGTAAAATTCTGAATACTTTCTACTTTATTGCTATATGTCGTTTTCAAAATGAAGTAATTGAAAGAATAGACCAAAAAAGGCTGAAATTTACTTTTTCTTTTATACTGGTATTCAATTGATAAATTAATAAAAAATGAATTAGTCAGAAATTTAGCTTCGGGTTTATGGTGAAAGCTGTTCATAATTCCCGAAAATGAAAAATCATCAATTTTGAAATTCCTTTCCTGTTCCGGTCGACTCAATAAAAGAAATACCGGAACTGAAAAGAACATAATTATATGATTATACTTATTTGCTTTATACAAAATGCGTTGGGATAAATTCAAACTCAAAAAGTTTGACCAATATAGATGGCTCTCATCCCAAATCCAATAATAACCTATATTGTAGTCAAGATTGGTTCCAATCCCGGAATGAATTTTCCATTTACTATTATGATAAATTTTAAAAAGGTAATGGTAATTTAAACCTATGTTTACAAGGACCGAAGAAAAACCATCTTCGATATCAGTTTTCATGTGTGAGTTTCCAACTTCCAAACCGAGGTGGTATAAATTCTTTTTCTGCAGTGTATTGGAATATCGAAAAGTATAATTCATTCCATTGAACACCTTTTTGTGTAAATTGCCTTCCTTTTGCTGAACAAAGCCAGTCCTGAATTCAATGGGTTTAACCCGCTTTTTTTTAATCTGAGAGTCGAATTTTTGGCCATATGAATAGCTGGATAAAACTATTAATATCGATAAATAACAAAAGTGTTTCACTATTACATGCTCTGTTAAAATTTTTAATCATTTAGCAGGGATTTACTGTCATCAAAATCAACTTTCTCAATGGCAGCAGTTATGTAACTCCTTGCTTTGAAACTATCTTTCCAAATTTCTAAAAGGATCCTTTTTGATTTTTCACCAGTTAAACTCATAATGATTTTATCTGAACTATAAGAATTACTCCCCCGTTCTCTAATCATATTATCAATACAATCCGCTGCTTCCTGTAAATTCATATCATATAAATCTAAAGCTGTTTCTTCATCTATTTCTATTCCGAATTCATCTTCCAAAACATTCAATTCATCACTCCCGACAAGTATTTCTACAGTAAGATCTTGCCATAAGTTACACATTTGTGAGTCTGAATCAACACGACAGGATTGTGATAATTCCCGGTCCATCAATTTACTTTCAATCTCCCGTTCCCGGCGGGTGCCGGCAGTACCAAGAAAATCAAAAATGTAAGTGTCCTTGAAAATCTGATTTACCATGTCAGAATCGGCAGGTGGCAAGGCAACCTTAAAGTTATTGGCACTCTGGCCGATTCGTTTATGCAGATTGCTTTCGATTTGAAAAGAGAGTATGTCACGGCTCCAACCGTTGAGCCGATTTTGCTCAGCATACCATATCCTGAGATCTCTTTCTTTAAGCTTATACATAAGAAACTGATTGTTTCGACATGGAATTTGTGCAGCGGTGCGCTGCACTATTTCCCTATCAGGCCAGCATTCGGCAAATTTTCGCATATCTTTAAGTGCCAACCGTCTTGGACGTGGCACCAGTTCCTGCCCGTAGTAGGTCTGTTTTTTGATCCGCAGAACATCTTTTCTTTCCAGCGCTCCATTGGTGATCTGCATCAGCCACTCATAATTATTCACAGGTTTCCACACGCCCCCAAACAGGAGTTGCAGAGCTGAAAAAAACTATCGCAGGGTCGTGTGCGCTCAGAGACCCAGAAAATCTTTTAACAAAAACATATAGTGCGCCCGGCGAACATAATGATCAAAATAAAATCTCTGTGGACAATATGATTAACAAAAAATTGAAGAGAAATCCGTATATAATAATATCCGCTTACTCCACTCTTCCAAGTAATCTTAAAAATCCGTCAAGTATCGTGTAAGGATGCGGTGGACATCCAGGAATATAAAGATCAACCGGAAACAATTTACCTACACCATTATTTACTTCATTGTTCCCAGCAAATACTCCTCCCGAGATTGCACAGGAACCAACAACAATCACGACCTTTGGTGAAGGAATAGCATCATAAGTTTTCTTTAATGCAAGTTCCATATTTTTGGTAACCGGCCCCGTGATTACCAGACCATCAGCATGCCGCGGAGAAGCAACAAACTGAATACCAAAACGGGAAAGATCAAATACCAGCGTGTTGAGCACATTGATATCCGCCTCGCAGGCACCACACCCACCCGCACTTACCTGACGAAAACGGATTGATCTGCTAAAAATCCGCAGACGTTCCGGGTCAAGTGTTCCTGCCTTGTGTGAACCCGTCGCGCCAGTCCGCACAAGATCAACCCGGTCGCGTGCAGCCAGGCTGTGATCACTGGTAAATGTTATAGAATGCTCCGGACATTCCATCTCACACTTCCCGCAGAAAATGCATCTGCCCAGGTCTATTGACAGTCCGTTATCTGTTTTTTCTATCGCATGCACCGGACAAACATCAACACATCTGCGGCATTGAAGCCCGCATGCCGACGAGTCTGTTTGGGGCATTCCTCTGAAACGATCCGGCAACACCGAAGCCGTTTTCGGATATTTTGCCGTACGGTATCCTTGCGCTATCCGTGTCTTTATTATATCCAACATCTCTTTTCTTCACCTTGCTTACAGGTCAAACCCGCAATATGAAAGATTGAAACTCTTGTTACACAAAGGAAAATCCGATACCTGCTGACCCCGCAGTGCATAAGCCAGGCCAAACCAGTTATGAAACGACGGATCAACAATCTTGTATTTCCTGAATTTACCCTTCTCATCAGTAATTGCCACATGGCATATCTCTCCACGCCAGCCCTCAACAAGCGAAACTGTGAGAGTATTGCTTTTCAACTGCATTGAAAAAGCGTTTGTCGCAAGTCCGCTATCCTTTTCTCTGTCACTGCACATCCCGGCAAGATGCTGTAATATAAAGTCAACCGAATGCTGTACTTCCTGCCAGCGTACATGCGCACGCGCGAAAATATCACCGGTATCCGAAGTTGAAACAGGAATATACACGAAACGATAATAACCCGACGGATGATCCTTACGTACATCACGCATACAACCGCTTGCCCGCGCTGCCGGCCCGACAAGACCAATATCATCAGCAGTCTTTCGTGACAAAACCCCTGTTGACTCAAACCTGTCTATAACCGAAGCACTCTCCCAGAGAAGTGACGTTGCTCCCGAAAAATCGGCAAAAACGGTATTCATTCTGTCGGCTAATTCATCCACTATGTTATTTTCGATTTTGAAACCGATCCCGCCCGGAACAATCAGACTTCTTGCGAACCGGTTGCCGCACAACTGTGCAGTAAGATTCAGGAAATCACCGCGAATTCTTCCACAATAAGCCATCGTTGGAAGAAATCCGACATCACCGGCAAGAGCGCCAAGATCTCCGGTATGATTGGCACAACGCTCCAGTTCAATTGCAACTGCACGCGCCGTCGCAGCCTTCTGCGAAATACTGTATCCACTCAACGACTCCAGTACCTGACAGTAAGCAGACATGTGCCCAGCGGTCGAATCACCGGCAACTGCTTCCATCTGGTAAGGAGTAACAGGAAATGGTCCACCTCGAAGATGCTCCTCAATCCCCCGATGCTGATAACCGAGCGATATCTCAAGATGATGTACAGTTTCACCCTGACACTGAAACCTGAAATGCCCAGGCTCGATTATCCCCGCATGAACAGGCCCGACTGCCACCTGATGCATCTCGTCACCATGCATCCGGAAAAAATCCATCTTGCCTGTGGATTTCTCCGTTGATTCGGGAAACCGCACCGGTTTAAGCCACGGATGCCCCTCAGGAACAGATCCGGTCTGCTCATGAATCTCGCGTTCGAAAAGATGTACCTGCGGAAATTGATCAACCAGTGACGGAAATCGGTTTTCCTTGCAAACTGTTCTTAAAACCTGCAGCTTCCCCTTACGATCATCTGCACATACTGCAAAAAGTTCAGTATTATCTTTATCCTGCCGATCACCGAAATAAGCACAGAGCCGCCACTCTTTTGACAAAATTGTGGCAAACGCATTAAAAAAATTATCCTCAGCCAGACACGGCAGATCTTTCAACGCTATTGTGTCATAATTATGAAGTATAGCCGTTTCTTCGCTCATAATGAAACTCCGTTTTCAACAATCGCTGCTGCCTGCTTAAGAAAATCCGACAATGGCGAGGGAATCCACAAACCCGGAACAAGAAGCGCTGCGACACCTGCCACTATGATAATTTTATCAACGAAACGTACTTTCATCTTTATCTTCCCTGAAGTCTCATGCTTCCCGAAAGAAACATCCAGTACATGTTTTAACAGGTTAACAAAAACGGCGAATGATCCAAAAACAAACAATACGAACAAAACATATTTTCCGGCAAAAAACGCTTCCCTGGCAATAAGAAACTCACTCATGAAAACGGAAAAAGGTGCAACACCAACAAGAACCAGAATTGAGATAAAGAACGCCCCACCCCACCAGGGCACCTGACGAACTGCATCGGTAATCCGGTGCATGTTCCTGGTACCATAATGTTCGCCGATATATCCTGCAGAAAAAAATGCCAGTACTTTTGAGATTGAATGATTGGCTGTATGAAGCAGTGCGGCAAAAGTTCCCAATCCGCCAAGCCCCAGCCCTATTGCGATAATCCCTATATGCTCTACACTGCAATAAGCAAGCAGCCGTTTTATATCATGTTGAACTGGAATAAATACAGCAGCAAAAAACAACGACATGAATCCGAATAAAAGAAGTATCGAATGCGCCTGTCCATCCATACCCAAAGCAGCTTCTGTAATCGGCAGGTATCGCATGATACAATATAGTGCACAATTGAGCATGACACCGGAGAATACTGCCGAAACCGGCGTTGGTGCCTGACTGTGCGCATCGGGAAGCCACGTATGCATCGGTGAAAATCCTGCTTTCGTGCCAAATCCGATTGCAAGAAGAATAAAGGCAAAAAGCATGAGCTTTGCATCAAGCAGTTCGGGGTATTTGATAAGTTGGCTGAAAAGATAACCAGAGTTTTCCGCAGGCAGATTTCCCGCAGCTGCGACCGTCAATACTGTGCCCATAAAGGCTATTACAATCCCAACCGAGCAAATCAGCAGGTACTTCCACATAGCCTCAATTGAGAGTGAGTTGTTGTCAGAAATAATCAGAAATGAAGAAACAATGGTTGTAGCCTCAATAGCAATCCACATTATGCCGATATTGTTCGACAGTAATACAATGATTAGCATCGACTGAAACGCCTGCCAAAGCATCGTATACCTGCGGGCATAACCGAAAGTCAGTTCTCCCTCATCGTGCTGACGCCTGAAATACCCGGTGGCATACACAGCAGAAAGACAGAATATCACATTAACAAGAAACAGATGATAAAGCGACAGCGCATCAACAAGAAAATTATTTCTTATAATTGCATGTGCTCCGGCAAAATGAAATTGAACCGCAAGTAAAACTGATACGAACAACGAAAATACCGATGTAATAACGGGAACTTTCAGAATCCGGGAAATATCGGATATCAACATACATGATACGATACCCGCAACGGGAATAAGTATCTGCAACAGAATAAGAATTTCAGGTTTCATCAGTTAGTCAAACTTTCCAGCGACCGGCCACATATTGTTTCATGTTTTGTGTGGACATAATTGACAGCGATCACCATTATGAAAGTACTTGCGAGAATATCAAGAAGAACACCCATTTCAATAAAAAGAGGCATTGATGCGGCTACCGAAATACCAAGAACATACGCCGCATTTTCAAATACGAGATAGCCGATTATCTGTGCAACAACATTGCGCCTGACAATAATGATAAACAAACCGATGAAAGCCGTTGCAATTGCCGTCGCGCCATGAAATGGTGATATCGTTACTGAATAGAACGGAATTTTACGCAGTGCGTAGAATGATAACGCCGAAATGAGAATACCGTACACGATCGAAAGTGAAAAACCGACAGCTGGTCGTATTTCATTGAGAACACGCACTCCGCGTACCGCTTTGAACAGATACCGGGGAATCAAAACGCCCTTGATTCCCGCACTCAGGATAAAAAGAATCACGATATGAATTCTCTCGACAGAATGAGGAAGCAACAATGGAAGAATGCTGAGAAGAAATCCCTGTACCGCAATACCCCGTATCATTGCGGTTACCCTTCCGGGTATGAGAAGGTAGAGATTGCAGACGATAATTGCAATAGAAATCCATGCAAGCAAGTTAAATTTCATATCATTTTCACCATGAAAGAACTCCGGTCACACTGATAAAAAAACCAAGAAGGGCGAGTACACCTGCTCCAAAGAGCAACTGGGGTACTTTGATCAGGCGAACCCGAGCCATAATCGATTCGACTGTTCCCACCAGAAAAGCAATCCCAATCATCAACCCGAAAAGCACTAAAACCTGGAGTACCGGAGTGCCTGAAGAAACCGGAAGGACAATTCGTGCCACGACAAGCGCGAATAGCCAGATTTTAATCCCTGCGGCATATTCAAACAACGCCAGATCCGGACCGCTGTTATCCAGAATCATGACTTCATGAATCATTGTCAGCTCCAGATGCGTGTTCGGATCGTCAAACGGTATTCTGGCATTTTCCGCCAGAAGCACGATAAACATAGGAAATGCCGCGAGTATCACCGCGATCGAGTCGGAAACTACCGAAACACTGATCGCCTCAATCAGGGTTGTCGTATGATTCAGGCGCATCACATTAAGAAGAGACAAGAATGCAACCGGTTCGGCGATAGCCGAATAGAACGCCTCACGACTTGCACCCATTCCCTCAAATGAAGAACCGGTGTCAAGAGCCGAAAGAATAAGAAAAAAACGTGCAAATGAAAGCAGATACAGGAAAAAAACGAGGTCACCGCGAAACGCTGTATTTTCACCTCCAGCAATAACCGGTATGAATGCCGTTGCACAAAGCGTGCAGAAAAACACAATAATCGGTGCTGCCCTGAAAATCCAGGAGGTACTTTTGCTGTAAACAGTCCCTTTGCGAAACAGCCGAAGCAGATCAAAATAGGGCTGAACAAGTGACGGGCCTTTACGCCCGGAAAACAAAGCCTTTGTCCGGTTGATAATGCCTGTAAACAAAGGCGCAAAGAGAAGTGCCGCAATCGGCGAAATAATATACCGTAATCCGGTCATAGAAAAAACTTCCATATTATAAGACCAAGAACAGTACAAAAAATGTAAAGAACATATTGTCCGCTCTTGCCGTTCTGAAACCATCGCAGTGAACCAAACATCTTGTTACTCCACTGGAACACAGGTACGAACATTTTTGTCATGAACCAGTCATTAACACTGGACTGAAAGTGCCAATTGTCTTCAGGGAGATAGTCCGTGCCCACAGATGTTTCACTATGTGAAGCCAGTGGACGCTTGAAATAATTCACTACAGGAGCTGCAAAAGATGATGCAGTGTATTGCATCGACGGGTCCGGAAAACTGTAGCCACAATCCCACGTTCCGGTTTCCACAGTATCTTTTCTGCCAACTCGTGCCCGGATTATTGCAACAATAACCGCAACGATCACGCAAGCTCCAAGAATGATACTGGCTTTCAACGTGAAATTATGTAAAACGGCAGTAGTATCCGCAATTGAGGGTATTGCAAAAAATACCCGTACTGGCTCAACAAGAAAAGGAATAATCAGCGGACTGCCCATACCAATCACCAGGCAGAGCAGCGCAAGAAAACCCATACTCACTGCCATCAAAACCGGGACATCATCTTTTACACATGCCAAGGGACTCCTCGGTTCACCAAGAAAGACAATACCGAAAACTTTTGTGAAACATACCGCAGCCAGACCTCCGATAAGTGCCAGAGAAACCACTGCAATCAGACAAAGTAAAGAAAATACCGGCCGTGAAGCAGCAACCGCCCCTTCAATGCTTCCTGCGTATATCATCATCTCACTGATAAAACCATTGAAAAACGGCAGACCGCAGATTGCCGTTGCCCCGATCAGAAACAGTGATGCAGTTCGCGGCATGGTTTTAATAAGCCCTCCAAGACAATCGATTCTTCCGGTCCCCGTTTGCCGTATAACCGCTCCCGCACCCAGAAACAAAAGTGCCTTGAAAAGCGAATGGTTGACAATATGCAACAAGCCTCCTGCGAATCCGAACAACGCAACCATTGGTGAATTGTAAACCACTCCAATAACACCGACTCCGATTCCAAGCAGTATTATACCGATATTTTCGACACTGCAATAAGCAAGAAGTCGCTTGATATCATGCTGACCAATTGCAAAAAGTACTCCCAATAAACCTGAGACCGCCCCGATACCGATGAGCAGTATACCCCACCAGGCATGATAAGGGGTGATAAATGACAGAATACGAAGAATGCCGTAAATACCCATCTTGATCATGATACCTGACATAAGAGCGGAAACATGGCTTGGTGCTGCAGGATGCGCAAGCGGAAGCCATACATGGAACGGAATAAAACCTGCTTTCAGACCGAAAGCGATCAGGGCAAAAATAAAGATGAAATCCGCTCTCATACCAACAATACCGGCTTCTTTCCACACAGAAAAATCGGTTGATCCTGTTGTACTTGAAAAAAGAAAAAAAAGTGCAAAAAGAAACGCAGTACCAATATGAGCGGTAATGAAATATATCCATCCAGATCGCAGAGTTACCAGGTTTGCTGTATCAGTTATTACAAGAAAAAATGACGACAAGGCCATTATCTCCCAGGACAGGATAAATAAAATCGCGTTTCGTGAAACGAGAACCATAATCATACCAGCCACAAGAAGCGAATAGTTGAACCAGTGCATTCGTCCGGCAGGATGTCCAACAAAATATTTTCTTCCGTACAAAGCACATGATGCGGAAAGAATCAGCAGCGGTATCATGAAAAATCCGGTAAGCGGATCGATACCTGCAATGAATTTCGCTGACGGCATCTGCCAGTTCATAATGATTTTTTCGGGAATTTCTCCCAGAAACCGGAAAGAAAACACTATATACCCAAGCATCACCAGAGAACCTGCCGCAATAGCTGTCGGGACAATTCCTTTGAAACCGGAATCGCCTTTGCGGAAGCCGGTACTGACTGTACCTACAAATAATAATGCTGCTGCAAATGTCACGATTGAGGTTATCATCTTACAACTTGTGCATCAAGAGTGGTTTCGAGTGAAGTAAACACTTCAACAATCTGTTCGCGTGTGGATTCACTCCGGATAATCTTTCGGATCTCCGGTTTGTGTAATGCAAATGAAAGTCGTGAAAGCAGGTGCAGATGTGAACGGATTGAATTGGTGATAATGGTAAACATGGTGTCGACCGGTTTTTTGTCCAGTGCACCGAATTCAATACCCTGTTCCAGAAAACAGAGTGCCACAAACGGTTTAGTAATATGGTAGATTATCGGATTTCTGACATGAGGTATTGCAATACCGTTACCTACTGCAGTGGTTCCCATATTCTCACGTGCAATCAATGCGCTGGAAAGAAACTTTTTATCGACATCTTCAGGCAGAGGAATAATATCAACAATCGAATTTATTACGCTCTCTTTATCGATACCAGAAATACGATAATGGATTCCCCCGGTACTGAGCGCCTCAACCAGTGAAGGTTGTGAAACGGTAGTATCTTGAGGCTCCTGGAATATCTCCGGAGAAACCGGCATTTTTCTTGATGTTGCCCATTCAAGAAGATCAACGCGGTTAAACCGATAGCACTCCCCTATTTTGTATGAAGGAATTTCATTTTTCGCGATCCATCGGTATATTGTTTTTTCCGATACAGCGAAAAATCTGGAGACTTCTTTTACCCCAAGCATCATAACACTACCTGCTTAAAAAATTTGAGCTGTTTTTTGTCGGTATCAAAAGTAATTTATTCCAGGCCTGATGTCAAACCATGAGAACACTGTACTCAAATGTCCAATCATTGTCTTGGTATTAGAATATGTGGGCGGTATTAGAAGTGTATTCATATAGATCATTCTTATTATTGTTTTTTGTGTGCATTTATAGAGAGTATATGGGGCTTGTGAATGATTAATTAATTAGTATTAAAACATTTGTGCGGAAGTGCTTGGAATAAAGGTAACGGTCTTACCCGAATATTTATCATTTGCAAAATCATGAAAAAACTTTGATACATCTGCAAATGATGAGGTCAAAAACAGTTTTTCATAACTTGATTATCCTCTTTTCTCATCCATATTTTGTTTTTAGAATTCAATTATCAACAGTATCTATTGCACTTACTACTTGAATTCAGCTTTTCAAAAAAAAAGGCATAGTCCGATTAAATCTATTGGAAGTAGAGAAAATTGTTTCAGTCAATAAGAAATTACATTAAACCATCTAACTTTACTCGCGAAGAAATAAAATTGCGGAAAAGCCGGTTTGATCATTGAAATTTTCATTCAACAGGTTTTTCTGCATCTTTAATGCAGAAAAAAACCCTTTGACTTTCTATGTTTATAGCTACCCGGTTCTTTACGATTTAATATATTTTTGTTGTATACTATACAACTTGTTATTGTATTCTCAAAAACATACATTATAGCATTGGTCCAATTTTTCTTCACAGTACTCAGTTATATTTCACTGTTTGGTTTCTTTGTTTCCTTTTCATTGTTTATAGCTGTTTTTTTTCGAAACACAGCCATTTGAAACACGGCTCCACCTCCATAATTCGCTGTATTGTCAAAACTGCTGTTTAGACAGACAACGTCATCATCCATTTCACAAGTTTTTGTAGTCACATCTGCTTTCATTTGTTCTGTAAAAGCATTTGAGCTTGCACCTGATATGGTAACAAAACCGATAAAATCGTATTTAGCTTGTGCTTCGTTGAAAGAGATATTCTCAAAATCAACATTACAATTTTCTTTTGCAGGATAAAGCGCACCTGTTCTTTGAGTTGTTAAGTAATAAGGTGTACATAAACATAAAATAAGTACTAATAAAAAGAAAAAAAGCTTTAAAAACCGGATCATATATACCTCCTTAAAGAAATTTGTACACGACAAGATTATGATTATTGATATTGAATAACTGAAATGGTCTTTGAAAAGTAGCAAAACCATTCTATTTGTCTGATATAAATTCTTTCCTTTTTTCAGAAAAACATTCTGAAACATAGCTACATTTTGTAATTATTTTATTAATTCATTTTCAAATATCTTCCTTTCCTTGTTTGTCAAGTATAAATTAAGAAAGAACTGGATAACTAAAAAAGACGTTTAGAATCGTATCTGCAAAACCATCAGAAACTACATGCTATCTTATGTTGCAGATAAAATTACGTTGAACGGAGACGTGATAAAACTCTCTTTTAAAACTGTATGGGTTTTGCATCAAGCCTTTATTTAAAATAAAAATACTATTACTTAATATAAATATGGTCTGCACTATTTTATATAAAATAATTCTTTTTCCAAAAGATATTTCTGTGTTACAGGCATTTTTCATTTAAAAACCATTAGTTTTTCGTTTTTTGACAACATAAACCCCGAATGTCTGAATTATTTTAACCCAAACGCTTCAATATAAAAGTGATTCTTCTGAGTTTTACTCAGCTTTATTAAGCAACTTTAAACATATTGGACCAGCCCGTTTGGGAATATCTCCAAGAAAAACAGTCTATCAAATATGCCCTATTTTAAAATTCAGAATGAAGATTTATTTTGGTCGCCGAGCGGACATGATGATTTTTATAAATAATACTTTCATAAATTTATCTAACCTGCAGTACAAAACAACCCTTAAAGGTTTTCTTCTGAAAGTTAGAATCTGCTACGATTCCAGTTACACTTTTTTATTTCACCTCTAATTTGCCATAATGGTATAATTCCAAAGAATTAGAACTGAAACTCCAGGCACTAAAAACTATTATAATTGTCAGATTGAGGATAAAAATGTGAATTATCACGAAGCAGAAAAACTTTTGGGTTCTTCATACTCACAACTGCGCTGTCAACATACAGAACGCGGCCACAATTACATTAAAATCCACTGGGAGCGGTATGTAAATTTGCTAACAATGATGCCGCCGGTAAACTCAAAAACCCGTGTTCTTGAAATTGGCGCATCAATCCTCTCAGCACATCTTCATTTAACCTATTGCTGCCCGACAACAGTAATCTATCATGAAAAAGAACCTGAATGGGAAAAACGTTTTTCTGAACTTCAAATTACCTCTTTTGCATCAGATCTTATGCGTGATAAACTCCCGGTTCAGGATAATTCATTCGACCTTATTCTTTTCAATGAAGTAATGGAGCATTTTCCGCTCCATCCAGCCTTTTTTGTACGCCAGCTTATAAAAAAACTGTCTGATAATGGTGAACTGTTTTTCTCGGTACCCAATTTCGCTACTTCAGAGAAGAGATTACAGCTCCTATTTGGTAAAAACCCGCAGGACAACATGGATGATCAATTCATCTATTATGCTCATCACAGAGAACCGGTAATGAAAGAGTGTATTGAACTTATTGAGAGTTGTGGTGGAAAAATAATCGAGAACAGATGGTTTGAAGGGGATGGGGATACTAAGCTGCTTGCCAGAATAAAGCGTGTCCTCTTCCACCTTTACCGAAAGCGAATACATTTTCTGATACATTTTCTGGTACCTTCAACAAGACGTTACATTTTAATCCGTGCAATTAAAAACGAACAATTTAAAGATACGTCTCAGGGGACGCGGGGTCGGACCATGGTAACTAATTGATTTTACTCATTAAACGCCCCAAAAAACCATGTTTTCAGAGCTTAGAAACCCTTTTTTTGTATCAAAAACTATTGAATAAGGAACTGCCGGCACTCGCAAAAACAATTTTCTTCACCTATAACCGTTTTCTCTTCCTTTTACCCTGAAACCAAGCTTTTCTTTTACCTCAGAAATAAACCTCTTATCACCTGCAACAACACTTTATGTCTATTTAGAGGCTTTATAATTTGATGTTGAACAATAGTTTAGAACTGGAAGAACGAATCTTTTTTCAGCATGAAACGACCAATATAGCCAGCGTTTTTTGTCTCGTCAAACTCTGACAAGAAACCTCTTTTATAACAGCGGTAAGTAATGTGCCGAATATAACCGGGAAGAAATAGTATCTGTTTGCTCTCAAAATAATTAATAGTATAAAATGAGGTATAAATCTTAAAGGCATCTTTTTTAGTTTAAAAACAGATGTTTAAGACCGAAAATGGTGGTTTTTGAAGTGTTATATTCTTTAACGACAGGCAGTTACTGCGGTCCGACCCGAAGCTCTGTATGATCCCAAAGACGAACCCCTTATAAACTGTGGTTAGGATCTCCCTGTCAACAAGGGGTTTGTGACCCCTTAAATATGAAAAATGAACATGGCTTCCGATTACGTAAATTTACTTTTTTGTTTTAATGTACTTTAAATACACAAGATAATTAACTCCGGTTTTCCTGGAGTATTTTTGTTTTATTCTGGCGTACTCCTTAAAACCTATTCCGGTGTATAAATTAACTGCCGCAATATTCGTATCCGCTACTTCGAGAATAAATTCATTATAATCTGCTTCGCTTATAATATGTTTTATTAACGCAGTTGCAATTCCACGTCCTCTGTGTTCTTTTGACGTAGCTACGAACTCAATTGACCCTGTACCGCTGTTTGCGCCAGGAGTTGTCTTACAGAATTCATGTTTTAACAAGTAATAAGAAATAGTTCCTTTGAAAAATCCAAGGTGTTTGCCGAACTCACGCCTGTTAAGTTCTACAGTTGACTCTGTAGATTCAGCGCAACCTGACATTCCAACTACTTTATCATTATCAATGGCAATAAAGAATTTATGTAAGAAGAATATGTGATTAAAAACCGCCTTTAATTTCTCATTATCTTTCGAGAAATATGTCAGCCATTGGCCAAAACCCTCAACAAACAGTTCTGCCATTTTACTTCTGATATCAAAATCCAGTTCACTGGCCCGTTTAATCACAATCATATATACTCCTTATTAATCCTGATTGTCACCCGATCCAATATGGTACTCACCCGCATCGTAAACAGGATTATCTCCGTCAAAGTCCTTGGGGGTACATTATATTCTCACTCGTAGAGTGTCTGTTTAAAAATCCTGAAATTCCCCAATCATAGTTCTGAAGTGATGTGTACGAAAAGATAAGCCCGGCTGGGGAGTAACCCAGGGTCGGACCATGGTAACTAATTGATTTTACTCACTAAAAGTCCCAAAAAACCATGTTTTCAGAGCTTAGAAACCCATTTTTCGTATCAAAATCTATTGAATAAGGTGCTGCCGGCACTCGCAAAAAACAACTCTCTTCATCTATAACCGTTTTTCTTTCTTTTACCTTGAATCCAAGCTTTTCTTTTATCTCAGAAATGAATCCTGCATCACCTACAGCAACACTTTTTGTCCATTTAGGATCTTTACGGTGTTGTTGCTTTAAACACGTTTGATCTATTTGTTCTTTATATTGAGATACGAAACTTTCGATTGTAGAGAAACCACATAAACTTTTCAGCATTTTTCTGTCAATCAATGAATAGCGCTGAGGAGGGCTTACGATTTCATTAAAACCGGTATACGGATACTCCCGCGGATGATTAACAACACCAGCTCTGTTCATATTCAGATCAATATATCTCAAACACCGAAACAGGTGCTCATTTTGCATGACGATAGTAGCATGATACCGGTCTTCCCAAAATGAACCGCTTCGCTTTTTTCTCAGATTGTATTCCTGTGCAACTCTCCCTGCAACAAGCTGCATACTTTTGGCGACAGCGTCATCAGTTTTACTATAAGCCAATAAATGAATATGATTTGATGTTACACAATAGTTCAGAACTGGAAGACTGAATCTCTTTTTAGCCTGAAACAACCAATATAGCCATCGTTTTTTGTCCTGGTCAAACTTTAACAGAAAATCTCTTTTATGACATCGGTGAGTTATGTGCCAAATATAACCGGGAATAAAATATCTGTTTGCTCTTGGCATAATTAATAATATAAAAGAGTATAAATCTTAAAACCATCTTTTTTAGTTTAAAATAGTGTGTTTAAGGCCCAAAGTGGTGGTTTTTAAAGCGTTATTTTCTTTAACAACAAGCAGTTACTGCGGTCCGACCCGAAACGCCCCCGGGAAGAACTTTGCTTCAGGCGATTCGTGAATTTATCTTTTTCATATAGATAAAAATCCCAATCAGCCATTTATCAGGACAACCCATGATCAAAATACTGACAACTGCAATTCTTTTAACTATCTCCTTATACCAAAACACGCCTGCTTTCTATGACTCGCTCTGGAATAAATTCGATCATGCAAAAAAGAACAAACTTCCCAAAACTGCAGATCAAACACTTGATACTATCATTGAATTATCCTCTGCCGGAAAAAAACATGCTCATTGGCTCAAAGCGGTCTGCATCAAAGCATTACAATCAGAAAAAGATGAAGGTTCAGTATTCATAGTCGATCGGATAAACTACCTTGAGCAGAAACTTAAAAATGCCAACCCACAGGCAAAACCACTTTTAAAAATTGTATTGGCAAGATGGTATTGGCGCTATTTTGACAGGAATAAATTAAAACACCTTCATTTCAATGAAGATTCCGTTTCCTGCAGCGATTTCACCACCTGGCCCATCAAAAAACTTTTCTCGAGAATTGAATCTCTCTACCTATCAGCTTCAAGTGAAAAAGAAAAACTTTTAAAGATACCTGTGAGTAAGTGGAGCGATTTTCTTGAGCCCGGCAATCTGTGTCAGTCACTCAGACCTACACTTTACGATTTTGTTGCCTGGGAAACTCTTACGTTCTATACAATCGTAGAACAGATAGCCGTAAACCCGGAAGATACTCTCCAAATTGATGCCCAAAGCAATGCATTTGCACCAATAGATTCGTTTCTTGGATACAGGATAGAAAAGTATGATAACTCTCCGGTTAAAAAAGCAATTCTGCTCTATCAAGAGCTTATGAATCATTACCGAAAAACCGGTAATACCAGATCCCTTGTAGAAACAGATCTTCACAGACTTCATTACATTTCTAATACAGCCAAAGGCGACAACAAGAAGCAGATTCTGATTAAAAGACTGAATGAACTTTCAGAAAAATATGATAGTGAAAAATTCGTGGAGGTAAACGCAGTGATCTCATTTCGTCTGGCATGTGCATTATTGGACGAGGAGGAATATGTCAGTGCACATAACATTGCCAGAAATATTTTAAAAATTACAAATGATTCATTGATGCGAATTTCATTTGAAGTGATGATTGAAAGAATTACCAATAAGCAATTTAATTTTTCTTCAGATAATTTTATTTATCCAGGCAAACCATGGAAGATTAAAACAGAATATAAAAATGTTCCAAAAGTTTACTTCAGGGCTGTGAGGGAAGATGTAAGAACCGAAATACTTCATGTTAAAAATTGCTGGAGCACAGAGAAAATTAGAAATGATTCCCTGCGCACAGCTGAACTGATACAGCAGAAACCGCAGTTGCAATGGCATATTAATTTTGATTCCACAGAAGACCATAAGAGCAGATCATCAGTTGTAACTATGCCTCCACTTAAAACCGGACATTACAGAATTATTGCTTCATTAGATCCCCAGTTTTCAGAACCCGACAGTATCAAATATACCACAGTTCTGGTAACTCCGCTCTACTTTGTTTCAAGGAATACATCTCCAAACAGTGTGGATTATCTTGTGTTAGATGGGGTTAGTGGAGAACCCTGTCCTGATCTGCCGGTAAAGCTGTATTTCATTCAGGATACTTTATGTCTACCCTGCGACAGTTCTTTTTTTACAGATTCTCTCGGACGCTTCGATCTCACTGGAAATAAAAATTTTTGCATGATGGAAATTATAGAAGAGGATCTTGTACATTATAGAGAAATTAACACATCCTCAATTTCAAGCCACAGCTACCATCACACAAGAACACTTCTCTACACCGACAGGAAAATGTATCGTCCGGGTCAGACAATACATTTCAAAGGAATTTGTGTTTCTTTAGATGAGTTAAATGACAATTACCAGGTCTTACCGAACTATGAAGTTGAAGTGGTTTTCATTGATGCAAACAGAAAAGTAGTTTCTAGAGAAACATTGGTAACAAATGATTTTGGAAGTTTCAGTGGTACATTTTCAGCACCATTTTCTTTGAGCGGTCATGCAGAAATCATTGCAGAAAAACCTGGGAAAGATACCAATTTAAGAGCTGTCCGTTTGGGATCTGCCTCTTTCAGAGTAGAGGAATACAGATTGTCCACTTTCAGTGTGCACCTGAAAGAACCCCAGGAAGAATTTATCGTTGGTGATACAATTCGGATTAAAGGAAAAGCACATTCTTTTTCAGGTGGCACAATCTCAGATGCCCTGATAAAATACAAAGTCACCCGTCATACCCGTTTCCCTGTGTGGAGAAAGTACTTTTATAATCAACAGCACAGTCGCACCGACGAGATCATTGCAGGTGAATTAATGAGCGAAAGGGATGGAAGCTTTTATATACCATTTCCTGCAACTCCCGACACGCTTGATTGTAAAGATGATTACCCCGTATACAGGTACAACGTTAATGTCACAGTGACAACATCTGATGGAGAATCTCATAGTGAAAAAAAAGATGTTTTTGCCGGATACAACACAATGGAGCTTAATTTGTCTTTAGATAATAAGTATCCACCTGTTGAAAATAAGTCTTTTAATCTGAATATCGATTCCCGAACACACAACGGAGCTCCGGTAGTATCCAAAGGCACTTTGATTTTTTATCGGCTTAAACAACCCTCTAAACCAGTTTTGCTGGATTTTATAAATGTAAGAGATTACAGTAACAGACTTCTTGAATATGAAGAGGGGTTTGACTCAAACTGGAAGCGCTGGCCTGTAGAGAGGAAAAGTACATCAATCACTTATGATGAAGTGCAAAAACAAGTAACTCTAAAACTCAAGAACGGACTATACAAAGTCGAAGCAGTATCGAAGGATTCACGCGGCTCTGAAGTCAAATCATACCTGTTTTTTAAGGTGCTTCCATCACATTCAAAACGAAAATTCCCTGTTAAGCTTCCCTCTTACAGTGTGGCATCTGCCGATTCAGCTAATGTGGGAGATACGGTACACTTTTTCAGGGGTACAGGTTTCGAATCTGGCAGAGCACTGATAGAGATTGTTTATGCAAATGAACTCAGAGAAAATTACTGGACAGATCCGGAAAGGACCATGCACTCATTTTCTCTTCCCATAAAAGACAAACACAGGGGTGGTATATCCGTTTTTATTACTTTTGTGAAAAATTATAAAACCTGGACACATTCTCACTCTGTAGCAGTACCCTGGAGTAACAAGGTGATTTTATGCTCACTCTCTACATTTCGCTCCAAAATGGTTCCTGGTGAAAAAGAAAAATGGAAAGTAACTTTCATGGGTAATGAAAGCGAAGAACTGGGTGATGTTGAAGTGTTGGCCATGATGTACGACATCTCTCTTGACCAAATTTACCCGTACCATTTCAGGGAACCGAACCTCTTTAGAATGAGCCGGTTTTATCGTGAAACTAAGACGAACAATCGCCAAACAAACTTTAAAAATCTCGGAAAACTTTCCTGGCCCGGAAGGTACCCGGCATTATCTCATTTCAAATTGCCTTACGAAATTGACGCGCAAAGACCTGGTGATTATCTGATAGGTGGTCTGATGGGTGGAGGTGGTGGCGGCGGACTTGATCTAAAAAAACGAGAAAAATCGTATGTTTTGTTTGATGACATCAAGGTGAGAAAAAATCTGGATGAAACGGCATTCTTTTACCCTCATTTGCAAATGGAAACTGACGGAACAGTATCTTTTGAATTCACTGCTCCGGAAAAATTGAGCGGCTGGAAACTTTTATTGCTTGCCCACGACAAAGAGTGCAGAAACGGTACTCTTGTTGCAGAGTCAATCACACAAAAAGAACTGATGGTTCAACCCAATCCTCCGCGATTTTTAAGAGAGAACGATACCATTCAATTTACCTCAAGAATTACAAATATGAGAGATTCGGTTTCTTGTGTGTTTGTTAACCTTGAACTGAATGATCCGGAGAATGAAGAGGGGCTAAATGATTATTTCAAAGTTGAAAACAGCACTGTTGAAATAACGCTGGCCCCAGAGAGTTCAGGAAGTGTCTCTTGGGAAATCATCGTACCACAAGGCGCACAAACATTTACATATACAGTAAAGGCCCGGTCAGAAACTCATACTGATGGAGAAGATGGTATTATCCCGGTTCTTTCATCGCGATTACCACTCATCGCATCCACCCCCATTACGATAAACGGCCCAGGAAGTAAAGAGATAGTTTTTGGACCATTAGCCAAACTTGATTCATCCACCACTATGGAAGCAACTACCCTTACACTGCAAATGAATTCAAACCCAGCCCTGGTTGCGCTATCAACCCTGCCCTTTCTTATCAATTATAATCATGAGAGTTCAGAGAAGCTCTTTAACAGTTACTTTGCAAATACGCTGGCAATACACCTGAAAAGAAACCACCCGTATATCGAACACTATTTTCAGGATCTGCTTAAAGAAGAAGACATTCTCTCCTCTCTTGAAGACAGTCGTTTTAAAACCATATCGGTTGAGAATACCCCCTGGTTACGCAGAGCAGAATCTGAGAATCAAAGATTGCGCAATAGTGCAATCTTGTTTTCTGACAGTGCTTTGGCTCTGAACCAGAAAATCTCGCTAAACAAACTCAGGGAAATACAGCTTACTAATGGTAGTTGGCCATGGTTCAGTGAATATCCCAACATTTTTCTTACTTCATATATTGTATCCGGGTTTGCACGGTTAAAAAGATTGAGCGTACCGGTTGACCTCAAATTAGTCAGAAAAGCCGTTAACTTTCTCGATAATTACTACATGGAGCGGTATTTCAACCCGCAAGACAGTATAGAAATTTCTTATCGTAACTTCACCTTTTATTTATATGCAAGAAGTTTTTATCTTGAGGAAATACCACCTGACGATTCATTACAAAAATTTTTCAATGCTCATGTTGATACGCTTGAATCAAACTGGACCAGATTAAACTCACTTATGAGTGAAGCACAAGCCGCAATTGTTTTTCACCGGTTTGGGAAAACCCAATCCGCACAACTTATCACGCAATCGCTTAAAGAAAGAAGCTTATATAATAAAGAAGAGGGAAGGTCTTGGAAAAATTACAGAAATCGCTGGTTCTGGTACCATGCACCAATTGAAACCCAGACAGTAATTATTGAAGCTTTCAATGAGATTTTAAAGGATAGTGTTACTATAGAACAATGTAAAACATGGCTGATAAGAAACAAGCACACTCACTCCTGGAGGTCATCAAGGGCTACTGCTGATGCGGTTTATTCGCTTTTTATGAATGAAAAAAAACAGGTTGAATCAGATGTGGTACGTGTCTCTTTGGGCAGTATAGATTGTACACCAGATCTAACAGAAAGCAGATCCGGATATTATGAGAAAGCGTTTTCTGCCGATAAAATTAACAGCAGCCTTCAAAACATTTCTCTATCCAAAAATTCACAAGGCAGTGCCTGGGGTGGAATCTTTTTTGAATTTTTCGATGATATAAAGCAGGTCTCTTCGCACAAATCAGAGCTTAGTATAAATAAAGAGTTGTTTGTTTACAATTACATTGGAGGGGAAAGTGTTAAGGTTCCCCTGACCAAAAGTGTCAGGGTTGGAGATTTAATTAAGGTTAAACTCACAATAAATTTTAATTAAGGTTAAACTCACAATAAATACAGAGAGAGACATGGAATTTGTGCACCTGTCCGACATGCGTGCAAGTGGTACAGAACCGGTAGAGACACTCTCAGGATATCGGTTTCAGAGCAGACTTGGGTATTATCAGGTAACAAGAGATCTGGCAACCCACTTCTATTTTGATTATTTGCCGAAGGGAACCTATACTCTGGAGTATGAATTGAGAGCTCGTCATGCCGGATGTTTTCAGAGCGGGCTGGCACAGATAGAGTGTATGTACGCTCCAGAGTTTAACAGCTTTTCAAACAGTATACCTGTCAATATAGTGACCAATTAAATATTTTTATCCTGAAATTGAACTTCTGATTAATTTTGGCTCAAAGAAACTGGAATTTATAAAAGACTGTTCAAAAAAAATCAGAATATTTCTTGTTCTTCACGCTCTTTCTTACGAAACAGATTGTCGAGTAGAACGGGCAGTTACCTGCCCAACCCCTCACAGAACCGTACAAGCAGCTTTCCCACATACGGCTCCTCCTTCGGTTAGTTCGAATCTTGCTCCGGGTGGCCTCCTTGCCTCCTTGATTATGGCTCATTGCCAGATTGACCGAATTTCGGTTTTCTGATTTCGAATTTTTAATAGCTACTGCAGGGGGGGCGTGTGCGATAGGCACCCCAGATGATCTGATCTTAATTCTCAATTCCAGATTCCAAATTTAATCCCAAATATTCATCATAATTTATAACAGCTGCAATGAATTCCCCCGGTGGGTACGCAATATCAGGTCTTTAGCAATATTTAAAATTTACCGATGCCAAACATTATTTATTCACAAAATAAACATACAAGCACTATATACTCTTTTACTGATTTACCATTATATATGTTATCGAACACCAGAATAACCTAAAACTTACAATCTGCTATTGCGAAAAACAGCGCAATAATGTATTATCCAATTGAGATTGAATCTCAGTATCAGATATTAGGATCTGTTAGCAGTTCCGATTTCAATTACTCAGAAATCATCTGGCTTAGACCTGAATCAGACGATTCAGGTTAGATTTGATTACAACAATTTCATATTTAAGCAACAGTTAACTTTTCGGTATCACACCCCAAAAGTTCATAACTGTCAGAAAGGACCATATATAATGAAACGATTAGTGTTAACGGCAATTCTGCTTTTTGGAATCATTCATGCTTCTCATGCAGCAAGGCCATTCGATACCGATGATGCAGGTACTGTGGCGCAAGGCGAATTTGAAATCGAAACAGGAACAGACTTCGGACGAGATCTTTTTTCGGGAAACATGGGTGTAATACATGGGTTGACAAATCGCATGGATGTCGCACTGGAAGGAAATTACCAGAGATTTCCTAAAAATGAAAGAGAATTCTCTGCCGCTCAACTCGGGCTTAAATTTTCACTCATTCCGGACCTCATTTCAATTTCCGCTCAAGGCAGTTTCGGTGATAATGTCTATGCATCAACAATCATCCTTTCAAAACGATTCATGTCCTTTACCATCGATGCCAATGTGGGAATCGAAATAGCCGGAAACAGCAACGATTCAGATGTTTCTTTCGCTTTGTGCTGTCTCTACGAAGGTGATCGTTTCAGTGCCGGTGCCGAAATTACCGGGATCAGTAACGGTGATAAAACCTGGTTAGCAGGTGGAAACATGGCAGTTACCGAATGGCTTGCGGTTGATATGGCAATTACCTCCGATTTTGATAAATCTGCACAGATAAAAGGTTTAGCAGGCCTGACCTTTTTCTTTTGACTGTGGGGTCGAAGCTTGAATTCGGATGTGCATTATTTTGCTTTTTTGATACTCTGTTTTTCCATATTTAGTATTTGGTAATCTTAAGGAATAAATATGAAATCGATGCTATTAACCAATATAGCAGCATAACTGTGTCTATTATGTCGAACATCCTTATCCACTAAATCAAGTTATCTACCAGCCATAAAAAGAGTATAACCTTAAAACTATCTTTTTTAGTTTAAAAACAGATGTTTAAGGCTAAAAATGGTGGCTATTTAAGCGTTATACAATTAAACATCATGCAGTTACTGCGGTCCGACCCGCCCCCTTGGCACATACTCCTTAAAACCATCTTTTTTAGATTGAAAAAGTGTGTTTAAGGCCAAAAATGGTGGTTTTTAAAGCGTTATTTTCTTTAACAACAGGCAGTTACCGCGGTCCGACCCGACTATCCAAAACCTGCTGTAAATCCTGACTGTTTCTGACAGCAACCAGTTCCCTGTTGTCAACCATCACCATAACCGGGCCGGTTACCAGCAACTCATCAAGAAACGCCTTGTGATTTGTCAAAACCTCAGTATCTTTTTTTGCGACCTCTGCAAGTGAATCAATATTAATACCGGTTTTTTTCAAACTGGTAAACCAATACGAATCAGGGGGATCTTTAATATATTCACGAAGATATTGCACAAAAATTTGATACTCTTTTCCAAGCAGAAGCCAGCGCATAGCCTCCTGATGACGAAACTTTTCCTGTGTACCCCAGTGAACTTCATCGGGATCCTCCTGAAACACCGGATAAATTTTCACTTTCTTATTTATTGAAGAATCGTTTATTACCGGACCCAAAACTTCATCTATCTTTGTGTAAAAAGGATCTACAAACAAAACCATGTCACCCTTAAGATACTCCCTTTTAAAATGATAGTTTTCCTGGACTACCCCCCTCTTAAATAGAAAGTAATCACCCTTCCGCACTAAACCGCTTTCTATAGACATATAATTATGAGCATGCTGTACATCTTTTTCGAAAAGATATAACGGTAACGCAGCCGGATTAAACTTTTTTATCAATTCCTGCCCTTTCGCAGAACTGTACCCAACAATCTCAACATTTGCACCAGGAAAAAGCTCCATAGTCGTTTCAATTATCTCATCCTGAGGCTTCTGGACTGTTGAATCTGCTACAACTGCAATAAACCCAAACGGGAGTGCATCCCTGAATTCGCAGTTTCCAGTACCAAGACATCTGCCAATCTTCCCCTTCTTTTTGCAGTCGTTGTCAGTAAAACACTCGGGCACAGAATCACAAAATGCTGATGCATCTGGTAACATGTTACAATGAACCTTACCCAGACGACTCTTTGAAATTTTGTCTCTGTACGGATAGTTATTGACCAGAAGAGTCGGTGATGCATTTATGTTCTGTCGTATTGATCGTAAATAATGTGCATGAAGAACCTTCTTCCCGTTAGATTTGATCCACGAATCAATTTTTTCCTGATCAATATTAAAATTATTCAGAATTGATTCTGTAGAGCTATAACTTCCTGACCTGATTCTTAAAAACTCTTTCCAGATATCAGGGTAAAGCTCTTTAACAGCACACCACACCATTTCATCATTTACCTCATTTTCACCATGAAGTGAATTAAATACCGTATCACTATCAACATCGCCTATAAACCACAGATTCCACTCCACATCGGGAAAAGCCTCAACAAACTCCATAAACCCTGTTAACGCCTCAAGCCCATAAGGACACATGCTCATAATATACAAATCATAAACAGGCCTGATCCGGGATCTGTTTTCCTGAAGTTTCAAGACAAGGGTACTGTCATCAGGAGTATCATTGTCAACAGGTAACCAGTAACTGTTAATTGCACCAAGTCCTTTATTACCGGTTTCCATTTCAGCTACAGCCAGTGCCTTACCCTGGAAATTAAACTGAAGTATCGGCACATTTTCATTCAATATCACATCGCTGTCGGTTTTTCTATGGCCATTAACGATCAGATCACATTGGGGAAACGACTTTTCAAGCCTGGCAGACAACTCCTGTCCAAGATGAGAAATTATTATCTGGTAATCTGATTTTTCTGTCATCTCTTTCCAGATTTTTTTCAGCGCCCGCACCGGATCTTTGACAGTAACCTTTTTATCAATCGGAAACAGATTTTCCGTAGTGGTTACTGCTGTTATTGCAAATTCGTGTTCTCCTTTTTTAACAATAACATAAGGATCTGCAAGGTATTTATCGCCAAGAAAACAGTTTGCAGAAACGAGCGGCAGGCTGCACGAACGTGCGTGTTTTACAAGCCATTCTCCTCCGTACTGAAGATCATCATCACCAACAGCTACAGCATCATAATTCATCTGACCCATACCGTTAATTGTTACGAGTGTTCTTATTGAGTCATTCTTACGCCCTTCAGTATACATATCATAAATACCGCCACCGCAAAACCCGCCGGCATCAAGAAGCAGCAGTTCCGACCTTGTACCAAGTGTCTTTAGAATAAAAGATCTTTTTGCAAGCCCGCCTCCCGGTTCCCCCGGACAATCACAGGGCTCAATCATGGCATGCGTTTCACCACTTGCAACAATCCTGACAATGTTCTTTCCGTACACACCAGAAACTGTAAAAGAAAACACTAAACAAAATATAAACCCTCTTGAAATGAAACCCATCAACCCTGCCTTATTTGTTATAAACCACATCAATTATATACGGTAATCTCAAACTTTGCAAATAAATTGCCTGTGATATTTTTCCGCTGTTAAAAAAATCCTGATCCCTGCCGATAATTTCCATACTGCCCCAAAAACAACAAAATCTCGTCAGTTTATTCTCATCAAACGCCTACTGAACCAATCAGTACTGTCCGGTGCTTTTATATTTCATTAAAGCTACAATCAGGAGCATTTTTCGCGCAAGTTTTTAACAAAGTGCTCATAAGAGGATATCCCCTCACTGCTCCGGAAACGATCCCGTCCACAAGCAACATTTCTTTCCTGTCATTACTAAACCGATAGATGTATCTACAGAGCAATCCTACTGTGCTTTTACAATAAAATAGTTCTTCTTCCCTTTCTGAAAAAGCAGGTATTGTCCTTTTATTAACTGTGAATCATTTATTATTACCGACCCATCGGTAATCTTCTTTTTGTTAACTGAAAGCCCCCCCTGTGCAACCATCCGTCTTCCTTCACCTTTTGATGAGAATATTGATGTTTTCTCAGAAACGAGTTCTATGACATTAATACCTTTTTCAAGTTCAATACGCGGAATATTGAACTGCGGAACCCCCTCAAAAACCGAAAGAAAATCATTTTCAGACAGTTTAAGAAGAGACTCTGTAGTTCCTTTTCCAAAAAGGATTTCCGAGGCATCAGCAGCACTGCAATAATCCGCTTCAGAATGAACCCGTGTTGTAATATCTTTTGCCAAAGCTTTCTGCATTGGACGTTCGTGTGGTTTTTCATCATGTGCATGCTGAATATCTTCAATTTCTTCACTTGACAAAAGTGTAAAAGTCTTTAGCAGCCCCAATGCATCAGAATCTGCTACATTAAGCCAGTACTGATAAAATTTGTACGGTGATGTTCTGGCAGGATCAAGCCACACACTCTCTCCACCTTCGGTTTTTCCAAACTTTTTACCATCCGATTTTGTAAGCAGCGGGCAGGTAAGTGCAAAAGCTTCACCACCAGCTTTTCGCCTGACCAGTTCAGTACCAGATGTAATATTACCCCATTGATCTGAACCACCCATCTGAAGAATACAGTTTTTATGCGTATAAAGCCAGTAAAAATCGTATGCCTGAAGCAGTTGATAACTGAATTCAGTAAAAGATATTCCGCTTTCCCACCTGTTTTTTACAGAATCCTTTGATACCATATAATTAACTGTAAGATGTTTGCCAACATCACGGAAAAAATCAAGTAAATTGAAGTCTTTAAACCAGTCGATATTATTAACTATTTCTGCACTGTATTTTCCTGAAAAATCCAGAAATTTCTCAAGCTGTTTTCTGACACACTCCTGATTGTACTTGATTGCTTCTTCAGATAAAAGGTTTCTCTCCTGACTTTTTCCGGACGGGTCTCCAATCATTCCTGTTGCACCTCCAACCAGTGCTATGGGCTTATTTGAGCTTCGCTGAAAATGAACAAGAAGCATTATCGGGATAAGATGACCAATATGCAAAGAAGAAGCAGTTGGGTCAAAACCAGTATACCCGACCACACCACCTTTTTGAATTATTTCATCTATACCCGGAGTTGTTGTGTGAATCATCTGACGCCACTTAAGTTCTTCAATAAAATTCATTCCAACCTCTTCAATCTGATAAGTATTATCTAAAGACGAGTAATCTCATGGCTGCATCAAAGAATTACTCTCCTTAGACTGTAAAACACCTGAATAAACACAATCAATAAAATTGAGTTTGCCAGAGCAACATTTCTGCAGAACGCCATTTCAGTTGTGCATTCCCTATCAACCCTGTAGGCCGAATCCGGATCTTAGCCCAATGCCCAATTACACATTAGATTTTTGCATCGCAAAAAAAGGCACATAGAAGAAACGCCATTAAGTAGATAATAAAAATACATATTGCCTCACTTTTTGGTAGTACCCCAATAGATTTAACTTCTTCTCTTCTCCACAGCTTATCTAACAGTTTCAGAAAGAAATAACTATAATTCGCTATTAATAACCCGCATGAAATATTTTCCTCTTTAAAAATCTATTCGTATAAAAATTAACAGTTTAACTCTAAGAAGGGGAATAAATGTTTTCCGTTTTTTTTTCAAAAAGAATGTATCACAATACATCGTGTACGAATCTGTTTTATGGAACATTTTCAAAAAATAAAAAACGACACAACCGATTAACTGGATTGTCAAAATCGGTGCTATTTTGTTTTATAGTTTTTTGTGCTCATATTAATTCCGAAGCGCAGGATACAACAGAATCTCAAAACAAGTGGAAAATTTCTATTCTTACCAATGCAACTGTTACACTTAATAGTTACAGCGAAAACTGGTCTGGTGATGAATTCAGTGCATTTTCCTGGCTTTGGCAGTTTACCGGAACAGCAGAGAAATCACTAACTTCAAAAATGCATAACAAAAACACTCTAAAGCTTGCATTTGGCCAAACTTCTCTTCAGGATGAAGATGAATTAAGCGGTGAAAAAGAATGGCAGCCAATGAAAAAATCGCGAGATCTAATTGATTTTGAATCTGTTTTTCGTTTTACTCTCAAAACATTTGTTGACCCTTTTGTCAGCGTCCGGGCAGTTTCACAGTTTGCAGATTTAAGATCATCCGATTACAATTACTATCTTAATCCGCTTACTTTAACAGAAAGCTTTGGAGCAATAAAAAACCTGATCAAAAATGAGAACGTAGACTGGACAGCACGCCTCGGTGGAGCTGCCCGACAATCTATCGAAAGAAACGAAAGTCTACCAGACTCATTAACACCAGCCGAAAAAGTTACAAACGATGGTGGTTTGGAGTTTGTAACCGATTTTAAAGCTAAATCCAAAGATAACCGCATAAATTTCACATCTCAATTAAAAGTATATGAAGCACTGTTTAGCAGTATATCGGAACAATCAGATGAAAGCGATAATATTGCGTTCTGGCGATATCCGGATATTTCGTGGGAAAATTCTTTTGATGTATCTCTCATAAAATACATTTCACTTAATTTGTATGTACAACTCTTATATGACCGTGAAATTGATGACAGTGT
>DATGNN010000147.1:0-9517 GCA_035306725.1 Chitinispirillaceae bacterium
TTGGAATCGGAATCGAATCATAGAACAGGAAACTAATAATCGATCCCGACCCGGAGTTCCGAGTTCCGACTCCGATTAGGAGCAGGAAAAAGAGAAACAGCAAAAATAGTGTAACTCTTATTTTCGGGGTTGGAATCGGAATCGAATCATAGAAACAAAGGATGAAGAGTTGATTTCGAACAGATTGGGTTGCAGGGGTATAGTCGCGATACCGGGATTTTACATATTTTTACAATTGTTGCCTTTCAGGATTTTAAATGTATCATCTTTTTGAAAAATTCGGCATTGAACTCGAATACATGATCGTAAATAAAGATCTGCGCGTGTTTCCCATAACGGATAAAATTATTGAATCGGCAAATGGAGCTGTCGAAAATGAAATCAGGAGGGGTGAACTGTCGTGGTCGAATGAACTGGTATTACATGTAATAGAGATAAAAACCGGTTCACCTGTAAGTTCACTGAACGGGCTGGCGCAGAAATTTCATGAATCTGTTAAGGATATAAACAGGATTGCAGAGAAATTCGGTGGCGTTCTTGTTGGTGGACCGATGCATCCGTTTATGGATCCTTACAACGAGATGTATCTGTGGCCTCATGGGTACAATTCCATATATGAGTCATTTAACAGGATTTTTTCGTGCAAGGGGCATGGCTGGTCAAATCTTCAGAGTATGCATATCAATCTTCCTTTTGCAAATGATGAAGAGTTCGGGAGACTTCATGCAGCCATACGCTTTCTGCTGCCCCTTATTCCTGCATTGTCTGCCGGATCGCCAATAGTTGATGGAAAAGTAAGCGGTTTTTTGGATACACGTATGGAAGTGTATCGTACAAATTCATCCCTTATACCTTCGATTACCGGTGAAGTCATTCCAGAGCCGGTTTATTCGATTTCTGAGTACCATGAAAAAATTCTTCAAAAGATATATGATGATCTGGCAAAATATGATACAGATTCGGTATTGCAGCATGAATGGGTTAATGCAAGGGGAGCAATAGCACGTTTTGAGCGAAACACAATAGAAATTCGGGTTATTGATACTCAGGAGACGCCATTTGCTGATATCGCAATCGCGGCAGTTATAACAGGTGTTCTAAAGCAGCTTGTTTTTCAGAAGTTCTGTTCTTATGAATCGCAAAAACAGTTCGAAACACCACTACTGAAAGAGATATTTTTAAATGTAATTAAAAATGGTGAAAAAGCAATTATTGACAATCCTTGTTATCTCCATTGTCTGGGAATAAAACAGGATTTCTGTTCTGCTGCTCAGGTATGGTCTCAACTGATAGATACAATAATTCTCGAAAATTCAACTTCGATTGCTCCTTTTTATTCAACTCTTGAAATATTAAAAAAACAGGGTACCCTTGCTTCAAGAATACTCAAAGCTGTTGGCAATGAACCTGATAGCGAAAAAATATTATCTGTTTACAGGAGTTTATCTGATTGTCTGGATCAGGGCAAATTGTTTACAGGTTGAGTTTAATCTGCAATTTAACTACTGCTGAACAAAAAACGGTTTCATTAAGCACCTCTTTTTTTGTGCGTATTTTTATATCTGAACTGTTCACCCGATAACCGTATCCTCAATAGTCTGAGTAACAGATGCCATTTGACATGGGAATACCCGATAAATGAGCCCGGGTTTTAGGGAAGACATGCTTTCTTAAGTTGTTCTTGTATTGTTTACGATATTTCAGCATTTTTAACTTAATCGATTAATTAAAAGTATCTGCTTTAAAGTATCAGGTTGAATAGATTCGGATTCGGCTATATAATTAAATATAAAAGAGAGGTATCATTAGATGGGTAATCGGGGTTTTACGATTTTAGAACTGCTTATGGTTTTGTTTATCACAGGCATACTGGCATCAATTGGTTTTGTCAGATTCAACAAGACCGTAAAAGCGAATCAACTGGAAAAGGAAGCCTGGAAAGCGCGGCAGTTCATTCAGACAGCCAAACCCCTTGCGATGAAAATGGACAGCAGGGCAAAAATTGTATTTACAGCTTCTGTATGCAGTCTGTTGGTGGATTCGAGTGCTGATGGATCGGGGGAATGGAGGTATGATTCCAGGCTTGCACTTAATGAACCGCTTCGTTTTGGTTTACCTGCATCTTCTCCACCAACTGTTAAACAGTCTTCAGAAGTTTTTCTTCCTTCTGGTAGTAATGTTGCAGGACGAGGCTGGGATACATGTATGAGTGTAAGTGCAGATGCAATTGGTACTATTAACCCCGGAAGCATTTATGTCAGTTCCAGGACTCTTCCAAAATTAACCTATTGTATAAGCATAACAGCTTCAGGACAATCTTTTAAAATGTTCAAATGGACAGGTTCAAAATGGATAGAACTTTAGAAAAAGGGGCTTCAATTATTGAGATACTGATAGCAATCATGATTGTTACAGTATCTGTTCTTGGTATTGCATCATTTTCCCGCAATACATCCAGAACATACAGAAGCAGCAGAGGTACTGATGCAGCGTATGTTGCCGGTCAGATGCTGGTTACGGATCTTTCTGCCCGTGCAATAGTGCCTGAATCCGGAACCGACACCGTTACTGTTGATAATATTTCCTGTATTAGAAGCTGGACTGTAAAAGATACCTCTTTTTTTAAAAGGGTAGTAGTAAATGTTTCTTACGATCTGATGGGTGTCAGTAAACAGGTAAAAGTATCAGGAGTAACAAATTGAATAAAAATGGTCTAACACTGATTGAAATGCTGATCTATATCGTCCTGTTCTCTATTGTTGCGATATTGATTGGTTCCCAGATGAAATCGATGATAAGCAGTTTTTCCGGTGGAAAAACGATTTCAATTCTTCAGTCGGATACACGTGATATCCTTGCTGTGTTGACGCGGGATATTTGTAATACCGGATATAAACGGACTATGGTTTCTGTTGGAGGTGTCTATAAAGATTCTGTTATTGAAGGGACTTTTCTTTCAGATTCGTCCTCTTTTATACATAAGGAAGGGAATCCGGGAGATACGTTGATAATTTACAAGGCTGTACTTGATAACTCCGGTAATTTCAGTAAAAAGGATACAATTCAGTATTACCTCGACAGTACTACTCTAAAGCGAAAAGCCGGTAATTCAACTGTTGCAATTTCAGAAAATGTCCATGGACTTCAGTTTGAATATGGTGTGTATAAAATTGACAGCGTTTTACTGAATGAGAATACTTTCAATGCTTCTAACTGGGCTGTTCCTTACGGTCTGGATGAAATGAAGTTTAATCAGAAAGTCAATCTGGATAGTGAAGCAAACCTGAGGATAATTTATGACATGACATTCAGTGAAGATTTCAGAAATGATATGGATTCCATGCGCTGGGAAATACGCTATTCAACCGCAAACAGTGTTGTTGGATCTGTTGCATTCAAGGCTCCGAAATCCCAGCTCGGTCTCCAGATACCGGTTCCCCAGAACAGTAATGCGGAACTTGCTTTAAGATACTGGACAAACGGGAGCAAGGATTTTACGGTAAACAGCTTTAAGCTGCTATTGGATAATTTTGGAAAATATCAATGGACCAGTAATCCCCAGACAAACAGGAAAAAGGGAGTAAAGGCGATAAAAATTGAAGCTCTGGTAAGAAGTAAAAACAAGGGGGAAACAACTGTCGAAACCCCTATAACAGTGGGGAATGTGTCAATTTCCCGGTCTGGGCCATATAATTGGAGACACTATTCCGAAGTAGTGGAAATACCGAACAATGGGTTGTTCTGAGCACAAAAAGGGATCATCTGACTCAGGTCAAATACAGTAGTGTGTTGGTAATTGAACAATGAAGAATAAATTGAGGCTGTTATGCTGAATAAAAAAGATCAGAACGGATTTGCAATCGTATATGGGCTTGTTGTGCTGTTTCTTGTTACGCTTGGTGGAATGTCGCTTTTATATATTTCAGAAAAAGATAAGGAATCATCCATTGATTATTCAAAGATGCGTGATGCGGCAATGGCTTCAAAAGCTGCTCACAGTGCTTTTATAGGGCAATGTGAGGAAAATCCCAATTTTGTTATTGCACTTCTGGATTCTTTCTCTTCCGATTCAAAATATAAATGGCTTTTTAATAGCTCGATATCAGAATCCGTTAATGAAAAAAGAGTTTCGCTGTGGAATGGCAGTGATGCGCCATCGTTTTGTGCAAGAATAATGAAATATGACACATTAGAATTCGCGATTCAGATTGAAGGAAGAGGTTTTGGGGGACGGGGTGGACAAAAAAAAACTACCGGCATATACAAACTGGAAGGAATAAAAAGAGAAGTTCCATTTCCCAGTCATGCACTGTTTCTGGGATCAGGGTTTGGTAACTGTGATCGTCCGCTCACTATTAATGGAGATGTCTTTGCTGGTGGAAACAGCCATATAAACAGCAGCAGCAGTGATATTGTTGTTAACGGGAACTTTAAAACAGGAACGGATGAGTTTTCTTCGAACAAGAGAATCATTGTTAACGGAAAATCGTATTTCAGGGGTAATGTCAAATTCCAGGGGTATAATCCTGTATTTAATGGAAAAACCGGTATTCAAGGAAATGTTGACATTGATGTAGCCCCGCAAGTAAATGGCGATCTGTATTTAAATGGAACTTATGCCGGCAACAGCAGCATAAATGTTGGTGCTGGACCGTATGTGGCCAAATATGTAAATGGCAGATTCAATCCTGGCAAAATTAATGTAACAGCTCCAGCCGTAAAGGAAGCCCAGGGGTCAGATATTGATTTAGCTTCAGAACTGCAGATGGCAGATGTTGATGATGAACCGCCTTCACTGAAAAGCAATCTGGAATCGTATATTCAAAGTAACGGAGGAACTGTTTACAATGTTAGTTCTTTGGGTCTGAATTTTAACACTCCGGGATGGAATCTTAATACTGCATATAGCAATTCAATGTACAGCAAATGGAACGGTTTTCTGGTGATTAAAGTTACCGGTAATCTTAATCTCAATGCTTTCGGTAATACTTTTAATGGTAAGGCTATATGGATTCTGGATGGTGTAAATTTTAATGCACAGAAATGGTATTCAAGTGCGCCTAATTCAAATACAATGATATATTTAAAAAATGGAGCAAGATTCAATGATTTTTCTTTTGGTGATTCAAAAACTTTCAGGGGTGTGATTTATAATGAAAGTAGTGAGCAATCCCAATATAAGTTTGGAGATAACTCTGAATTTCGGGGTTCAATTATTCATACAGGAAGTTCAAGAACTCAGTTTCAGTCTGGCAGCTCTACTGCCGAGATAAGATATGATAAAAGTGTAATTGATGAGTACAAGGATCTTGGTTTATTGAGTGCGCCTTCTTCTTTTAAGGAGATAGTAATTCTTGAAGATATCAGAATCCGGCCTCAACTTCTCGGTCTTTCATTCTGAATTTATAGTTCACCTGATTATTGATATGCACAGTAAGGCTATTTTTTTGATATATTGACAGGTGCTCCGATAATTATATCATCGTAATCTGCTTTTGCAGTTGAATTCGTATTGTCTGCATCACTGAGTATACCGATACCCTCTACAGCAGGTGGATCCTGGTTAAAGAGACGACGGTAATCCTCAACTATGTTTACAGTTTCATTTATCCAGGTTCCGGCCTGTTTTTTGCCGCTTCTTAAGACAATCACCTTTGTTCGTTTGTTATAGGGACTGCTGGTTTCGGTTCCTTGGGGAAGTGTAGAACTCCAGACATATTTCAGTATGGTATTAAGGCGAAACATGCCTTTAAAGATAACGTAAATGGCAGCTCCGCTGTCGTTTGTTTTTTTGAATTTTTCATTTCCTTTCTCGGGAAGTTTATGCATCCGCCACCTCCAGCTTAAAAGCGGATAAACATGTGCATTGTAAGGGTGTTTTTTGCCGATGCTTGTGCATCCGCCTTTGGTATCAATTCGAAGAAATTTATTATCTATCTCTTTTTTTATGTGATACATCGAAATATCGTTACGGCTTGAGTACCATTTATCGGGGAGTTTTGAAGAAGAGACTTTGCAGTGACTGAATCTTTCCACTATAATTTGTGTTTTCTGATCCGGTTGAGAGGAGAAGGCAACGGTATAAAAGGTTAATGTGGCTGTACCGCAAAAATTAAGAATGCGTTGAAAGAATTTTTTCATGGTAAATCTCGTAATGCATTAAAATTAAAAGAGTTGTAAAAATGTAAATGCAGCCATATAAGTTCGAATCAGTGTAAGATTTATTGAAAGAAAGCCGGACCGGCCACTAAATTATGTTTCAATATTCAGACTATGTAAGCAGTGAGCGGCTTATTTTACATTGCAAAAGAAGACAGCAGGCTGAGCGGTAAGAACTAAAAGTTAACCCATGTTATTATCGTCACAGTTGCAGATAATCGTTGCTGAAAAGTCATTTTAAAGCGTTTTTAATATTGTCTGAATCCGTCATTACGACATCGCACCATATGAAGACCATACAGAGTACGTAATCGAGAACAGTTAGTAATGTCTGCGAAAAAAGACCCGCATAAACCAATCGTTTGATTCGGATATATATATAATGATACTTCCCAGATAACCCTGCCAAATCGTATCTTTAAGAAATTATACAGGTTTGGATTTTTGAATTTTTAAAATGAATATAAGAGAGGAGTTCTTCATGGCTAAAAAAAACAGTTCTGTCAATGAAGAGTCCAGAAACAGGAGCGCTGCGTTGGAGCAGGCTGTAAGTCAGATCGAAAAACAGCATGGTAAGGGTTCAATAATGCGTTTGGGTACAGCAGATTCTGCTGCAGATGTGGCTGTTATTCCTACTGGTTCGATTTCCCTTGATATGGCTCTGGGGGTAGGGGGATTTCCCAAAGGACGGATAGTTGAGATTTATGGACCGGAGTCATCAGGAAAAACAACGCTTGCACTTCATGCTATAGCAAATGCTCAAAAAAAAGGCGGAATAGCAGTGTTAATTGATGCTGAATATGCCTTTGATGCCGCTTATGCAAAGAGCCTGGGGGTTGATATCGATAACCTTCTCGTATCCCAGCCCGATACTGGTGAACAGGCTCTGGAGATTGCAGATACACTGGTTCGCAGTGGAGCAATTGATATTATTGTTATAGACAGTGTGGCTGCTTTGGTCCCTGCTGCCGAGATTGAAGGGGAAATGGGGGATAGTCATATGGGATTACAGGCCCGGCTTATGTCCCAGGCTCTTCGCAAACTTACTGGAATACTTTCCCGCTCCAAAACCTGTTTGATTTTTATTAATCAGCTTAGAATGAAAATCGGTGTAATGTTCGGTAATCCTGAAACAACTACAGGTGGAAATGCCCTGAAATTCTATTCTTCTGTAAGAATCGACATCCGCAGAATTGCCGCGATTAAAGATGGAGACAGTGTTATTGGTAATCGTACACGTGCAAAAGTGGTTAAAAACAAGGTGGCACCTCCTTTTAAAGAAGCAGAGTTTGATATTATGTATGGAAAAGGTATCTCTTTTGAGGGGGATATGCTTGATATGGGAGTTGAACTGGATGTTGTTGATAAAAGTGGCTCCTGGTTTTCGTATAAAGGAGAGAGAATTGGTCAGGGAAGGGAAAAAGCAAAAGATTTTCTAAGAGAAAATGTCGATATTTTTGCTGCTATTGAACAGCAGATCAGAGAAAAAGTAGCAATCAAACGTGGAGTTCTTTTAAATGAATCTGATGTTAAAGCTGAAATGGCAGGTGCTGCAAAATAGAAAAGTTAAATAATGTATGAAATCATCAAAAACTATACGCAACGAGTTTATTACTTTTTTTAAACAGAAAAACCATACTTTTGTGCCAAGTGCTCCGGTGATTCCTCAGGATGACCCTACGCTTCTTTTTACAAATGCAGGGATGAATCAGTTTAAGTCAATATTTCTGGGTGACAATCCCCGGAAACTGAAACGGGCTGTCAATTCTCAAAAATGTATGAGGGTATCCGGTAAGCATAATGACCTCGAAGAAGTGGGGCGCGATCATTATCATCATACATTCTTTGAGATGCTTGGTAACTGGTCTTTTGGTGATTATTACAAAAAAGAAGCTGTTCGATGGGCATGGGAACTGTTGACTGATGTCTGGAAACTTCCAAAAGAGCGCCTGTTTATTACCATTTATGAATCAGATGAGGAAGCTGCTTCATGCTGGAAAAGTGAAACCGATATCTCTCCAGACAGAATCATGCGTTTTGGCGACAAGTCCAATTTCTGGGAAATGGGAGAAACCGGCCCATGTGGACCATGTTCCGAGATTCATTATGATACCGGAGATCTTGCTACTCAAAAAGAGACTTTTTCAGACCCTGTTGCCGGTGTTAATGGAGAAAATGCACGGTATCGCGAATTGTGGAATCTGGTTTTTATCCAGTATAATCGTGAAAAAGATGGATCTCTTTCACCTCTTTCGCATCAGCATGTTGATACAGGTATGGGTTTTGAACGTATCGTTTCGGTTATTCAGGGAGTGGAATCAAATTACGATACCGATCTTTTTCAGCCTGTTATTCGTAAGCTTGAATCTGAATGCAAAAAAAAATATAGTGTCGGTGAAGAGGGTACGCCTTTCAGGGTAATTTCAGATCATATCCGTTCGCTGGTATTTGCAATTACCGATGGTGCATTCCCTTCAAATGAGGGGCGGGGTTATGTTCTTCGAAGGCTTCTTCGGAGAGCTTATCGTTTCGGAAGAGAATTAGGGTTCAAAAAGCCGTTCTTGTACAAACTTGTTCCTGTGGTTATTGAAGAGATGGGTGATGCATTTCCCCAAATCACTCAGCGCAGGGATTATCTGGAAGAAGTTATCCTTTCTGAAGAGCAGCGGTTTGCTTCTACACTGGAACAGGGAATAGAAAAATTCAATTACATTATAGAAAGCCTGAAAAGTAAAGGCGAATCAATGATGCCGGGAACGGATGTCTTTACGCTTTATGATACTTTCGGTTTTCCCATGGATTTGACCCGCCTGATGGCATCAGAACAGGGCTTGTCAATCGATGAAAGCGGATACGACAAAATGATGAACCGGCAGAAAGAACGCGCAAGAGATGCCCGTAAAGCGGATGACGGTTTGACTCCTGAAGGATGGACTGAGTTTCGTGCCTTATCCGGAACAGAATTCGTCGGATACGACAGAGCTGATGAACAGATTCTGATCTGTAGATATAAAAAGATTCAGGATGAGTCGGGAAAAGATCTGTATATGATTATATCCGACAAAACACCCTTTTATGCAGAATCTGGTGGACAGGTTGGTGACAGCGGCATTTTGAAATCTTCAAAAGGTAAAGAACTGACAGTAGAACACACATTTAAATGGAATGAATTTGTTATCCACCGTGTTAGAGCAAATAGAACATTATCGGAAGAGGAACTCAAGGAGCCTTTTACTGCTTGTGTTAATTCTGAAGAACGTTGCGCGACGCGAAGAAACCATTCCGCAACACACCTTCTTCAGGCAGCTTTAAGAGAGGTGCTTGGAGATCATGTGCAGCAATCAGGATCTAAAGTAGA
>DATGNN010000148.1:0-5950 GCA_035306725.1 Chitinispirillaceae bacterium
CTGCAGACATGATTAGTTTGCCACATTCATGAACAGCTTTTTGTTCCAGATCATTCAGGATTTCAGATCTTTCTATGGCAGTAATATGAACAGCTTTTGATACAGGCTGAAACATGACAAATCCTGCGGATCTCTCCGAAACAACTTCAATATCTCCTGAGTAGGTAAATGTCTGATTTTTTGGATGATAAATGTTCAAATCAATAATCATTTTACCTTTCAGATTGCTCCATACCAGGTATTTACGTTCCGGGTTTACACTATATTTTTTAATGCTTACCCATACCAACAAAGCTGAATCCGGAATGAACCTGTTAAGGGAATTGAGTTTTTCGGTCGAAAGATACGAAGAAACAGAAAAATCTATTAATCTTTGATAACGTTGACTCTGTAAATTATCCTCAAGGCGTAATTGAGGAATTGATGATAAATGACTGCGCAATCGGTTCTCAAAGTTTACGGTTGTTGATGGAGCTCCGGTTCCATTAATGCCAATGAGAATGATTTTGCTGTAAGCGTGAGTTTTAATTGAACAGAATGCAATCAGAAAAAACAGCAGAAAGTATCGTGTCATCTATTTCTGAATCTCCCTTTTCATTTCCAGTTCTGCCTGGTATATCCAGCATAATACTTCCGCTACTGCAGTGTAAAGTTCAGGTGGAATTTCGCGGTCTATATCAATCTGGGACAATAATTCCAGAAGGTCATCATCTTTGTGTACCGGAATACCATTTGCCTCTGCAATCTCCCTGATCCGTTGTGCAGTAACGCCGCTCCCCTTTGCTGTTACGCGGGGAGCATTATCCTTTTCCTCATTATAAGATATTGCAACAGCCTTATCCCGTTTTTTTTCAGTTTTCATATTTTCAGATCCACATCTCCTCCCGATGAAATATCAGATTGAAAAACTGATTCCCGGCTTTTTTTTTGCGAAGTAGTGTGATATAAAACAGATGTAAACCCGATATTGATAAGAATATCCTGGAACTTATCCCGGTTTTGATCAAACCACTCTTTTACCCTTTTTTGTTCAAACTCCATCTCCAGTTTCAGTGTTTTCTTTATAGTATAATCCATCTTTACCGAGATCGCTCCGGTGCTGCCTGGGGATACATTGAGAAAAACCGAATATTGCTGTTTGTGGTTTTGTTGTTTCTTTTGTATTTTTTTCTTTACAAAGCGAATGTTTACTTCGGTCCATTCACCCGAAATTTTCATGGGAAGAGCCAGTATCTGCTGATCTCCTTCAGGTGTATGTGTATTTCTGGCAAGAAGCTGAAGTGATTCAAGTCGCGATAAAACCGATTCTGCCGAATCACGCAGTAACAAAGGGTAAGACAATGAATCATTTCGTATTTGCGATTTCAATGAATCACCAGATTGGGCATGTTTATGAACATCTGAAAAAGAAACCAGATCCTTAATAATCAATTTAAGCTCTTTTTGCAGCTCTTCAGATCTGTTTATCTTCCCGAAAATGTCTTCATGATAATTACCGGGATCAGAAAAAGAATCGCTTTTTAACTCTGAAGAAAGCAGCCGCAGAATATCCAAAACGCTGCTGTTACATCTGATTAATGCATCTTTCAATAGTGATAAACTGGAGTGCAAACCTGGCAGGAGATCTTTTTGAGGAGAGCTGTGCTCATTTATCAGATTCGAAATTTCGAAAAAAGACGCTGCCGTTTTTTTGCTCAGAGTTTCTATCGATTTTGCTGAAAACTGGTCGTGGTTTTGTCCAGAAAATTCATGGCTGGAATCAGCCTGTGTATTAACTGTTTTCAGGGCAAACTCAATTGAATCTGTAATAACAGTATTATACTTGTTAATATATGAATTCAATTTGTTATATAGTTCTGAAGAATCACCATAGCCAAAGGGTAAATTGTTTGTTGTAATTAAAGAAAGAAGAACCTTTTTGAGACTGGTTGTGTCAGAATAATCAAGGCTCTTTTGGTTTGTGGAGTCCAGTATTCCAGATTCGTAGTTGTATCCAAGTTTCTCAGCTACATATGATACCGCTTTTGATTTATCGGTGCTTTCTTTCAACATCTCATGTGTAATACCGGGAATTTCATGTCCAATACCAGGTAAAAACGGCTCATCAGATTTTTTAATCGAAACTGCAATTGAAGAAGGGGTAGAGAACGGACATCTGCTGGCAATCATTTCTGTTCTGGTATCGAAATCAAGTACTGTACGAAACCATTGAGTCAGTGTTTCAATTTGTGCAGCCCGTGATCCAGCGCGTGTTGAAGGGAATGTTATGCTGCCGGAAGACATGAAAAAATCATCCAGTATTTTGAGTGCAGAAATCTGAATATGTCCCCTTTCACTCAAGATTTTTTCGTAAACCTGCGCTGGGATCGTTTTCATTGCAGGACTGGAGAAGAGACTATTTAAAGTGGTTAGCTCCGTGATCAGGTCTTGTGGACTTAATGCTATTGCAATCGTGTTATTATCCTGTGAATGAATTGCCCTGAAAAAAAGAAAATTGTCGCTGTTTTGCGGGAAATTGATCTGAAACTCAGAAAATATATCCGAAAGGTTATCTGTTTTGAAAACAGATGAAAAACTGTAAATCCCTTCAGGAATCGTTTTTTCAATTAATCCAATAAACCTGCAATCCTTAATTTCGGTGGAATGGATCAGTTTGTCACAGCTGTTTTCAATTCTTTGCAGAAGCTCTGTTAATCTGGTTCTATCCGATTCTGTAATCGTTTTCCCCTTTAGCTCTTCAAGAAGGGTACGAATGGTTTCCAATGTTTCTGGATCAATCTTTTCGATTTTGCTTTTAAAGCTGTTTAGGACCGATTCTATTTCGTTGATAATAGCAAGATCCGGTTTGTTGCTGTGTTCGAGACGATCGATTATGGAACCTATGATAATTTTTACACTATTATTTTCATCCGGTTTTTCCAGAGAAAATGAATCGTTGTGTCGGGGTGAATCGCAGTTTAACTGGTGATTTTTTTTTTCAATTATCAGATGATTATTCTTTATCTGATAGCGAATGCTTTCTCCCTCATGCAGTGAATCGTCAGTTGTTTTTATTGTTACCTTGTCGGATCCTATTCTGATCAAATAGGTATCTGGTCCTTTTTTTTCTTCAACGACTGCATATCCCGAATGTTTTAATTGTTGAATTCCCTGGTTACTGGAAGAAATCAGGATCTGAGTATCTTCAAACATTAATCACCCTTTGAGGATAAATCAAAAACCGGATATTTTATCAGATTCAAACTGTACATACCAGGATTAACTTTGTTTCGGTTTAAACTGTAATGAACAAATATCAGCCATATAACCTGCACAGTTTTTACCTGATCCTGCCTTTATGACCCAGATTAAATATCGGAATTAATTAAAACGATCTGAATACTAAAAAGAGGGTATGCAGGTTTTAATTAAAAGTATAATATTATTATGCATAGAAATTCAGAGATAAACAAGCTTGTTGGCAGCAGAAGCTATTGTTTTTTTGCTACTTTAAGTACGAGGGAAACATAATCGGAGCTGAGCTGGAATTTTCGTGAAATATCGGGTATATTCATGCCATTATGAAATGCCTGAAGAACATGTTTTTCGATTTCGGGAGAATTCATTGAAGGTTTTTCCCATTTTTTTGTTACCGGACTGGATTTTATCTCTTGTGATGAGAAAGAATCTTCTGGAATTTTAAATTCAGGTAAGGGTTTAGCGGGCAATTCAGAATTCAAATTCTGGTTTTTTGGGGCTGTTACACTTGTTTTTTTTCTGAAATCTTTTTTCTTTGGTTTATTTCTGATTGTTTTCACTACTCCGGAAATTAAAATAATTCCGGAAAAAACAGCCATAATACCTGTAATGATTATTATCCAGTCAAAGTAATTCTGTGGAATAATTGATGAAGAAAAAGAGTGTTTTTTATTTAGACCTGGAGATTCTGTTACTTTGTTTTCTATTTTTTGGCGGATCTGTTGCAGTGAATCGCGAAGCAGAGCTGATTTTTTTTCCTGTTCACTTATAGATTGACCTTTTCTTTTAAAAGTTTGCTTTTCAAGATTAACAGAATCGATTTTTTCATTGAGGAAATCTATCCGAGATACTAAACTTTCAATAGAGGCCCTGTTCTGAGCAAAGGACATATAAAAAAAAATCAGAATTCCCGAAAAAAAGACCGGAATGTAATGAAAAACGTTTTTATTCATAAATCTGAACACAATTATATAAAAAAATTAAGATATATCCTGAACGCTGATTCGCGCAATTATATAAGAAAAAATCATTTCAGTTATCGATTTTAAAGCGTATAAGCAGAATTTAAAAATAAAAGAAACTTGATGTTACCATTTGTTGCCAATATATTAAATAGATTGTATATTTTTTTTTCTTGTTCTTATATTTAAGAGTTTAAATTATGCCGAAGTTTGTAATTTTTTATAACGGTGAGCCTCTGAAGACGTACGAGGTTGATGAACCGGTGATAACAATCGGGCGTCTTCCAGAAAACTCGATTACCATTGCGAACATGGGAGTTTCTCGCCGTCATGTAAAAATTGAAGAGGATACAGACAGGAGATATATGCTTTCAGATCTGAATTCTCTTAATGGAACTTATGTTAACGGGAAAAGAATTAAAAAAATCACCCTTAGCAGTGGTGATAAAATAACTATTGGCAAGTATACAATTTTGTATGAAGAAACAGAGAAAATGGAAATGGAACCGGAATCCGGTTCATACTTTTCGATGCCTTCCAATAATGTTAACCAGTTAAACCCTTATTACGACAGAGTTACAGAGCCGCGCATGGCAATACCCATGAATGATATTGCAGTTGATGTAAATCTGGGTGATGCTGAAGAAAATGGGGCAAAAGATAACAATGCCGTACTTATTGAAACTAATAAACATGTTGTTCATAAACTGGATAAGCCTTATATGACAATCGGAAGCGGAGAAGGTGATGATATTTTTATTTCCGGGTTTATGATTGGAGAAGGCCTGGTTTCAATAGAAAAACGGGAGGATGGTTTGTATATCGGTACAAATAAATTAATGAGCAAAATTAAAGTTAATGGAAAAACTGTCCGGTCTCACCTCCTTAAACATAAAGACAGAATTGAAATTGGATCAAGCACCTTTCGGTTTATGGAGAACGGATAATTCATGAGGTTTGCCGTTATTTCTGATATACATGCCAATCTTGAGGCTCTTGAAGCGGTTCTGGATGATATAGATGATCAAAATGTTGATGAAATTATTTGTCTGGGTGATGTCGTTGGGTATGGGGCAAATCCGAATGAGTGTCTGGAACTGGTTAAATCCAGGTGTTCAGTTATCCTTCTGGGCAATCATGATGCAGCAGCTATAGAAATGCTCTCAACTCAACATTTCAATATCCATGCGAAAATCGCTATCGAATGGACTTCTCAGAGTCTGAAAAAAGAAAACAGGACGTTTCTTTCTGAATTACCTTTAAAATCCGAAAAGTCTTCAATGACTCTTGTGCACGCGACTCCTTATGAACCCAATATGTGGTATTATATTACATCACTGGAAGAAGCTGCATTTAATTTCCAGTTTTTCAACTCTCCTGTCTGTCTTGTAGGGCATACACATATTCCGATTATTATTGTTCTTGAAGAGAACAAAGAACTGTATGTACATCAGGACACCATTATCAGCCTCAACGATCTATCCGGGGCCCGCTTGCTTATTAATGTTGGAAGTGTCGGGCAGCCAAGAGACAGAAATGCAAAATCCTGTTATGGTATTTTCGATGAATACACAGGAACCTTTACTTACCGACGGGTTGTGTATAATATTGACAAAACGCAGGCTAAAATGAAAAAGATAAAAATGCCCGATTTTCTGATAAATCGACTTGAAGATGGACGGTAGGTTAGTTTATAGCACCCTTTTTTTACAGTTTTTCATCATCATGTTCGCCGAGCGCACACGACCCCC
>DATGNN010000149.1:0-3519 GCA_035306725.1 Chitinispirillaceae bacterium
AATGACGGTAGGCTTATGATTAAAGTTCTTTCCGATGCAGGAATAATTCCCGGAATTAAAGTTGATACAGGAGCAAATGCAATTATGCAGCTCGCCGGGGAGAATACACTTCCAAAATGGAGACGGAAATATGAAACAGTGTGCTGCCATTCTAAAGTTTAGTAGATATTATAATTCTAATTTTTTTCTATGTCATTTTCAAGATGAGTAAGTCGGGTATAATTATAAAACGAATAATAAGGGTGGCATTATGGGTGACCCTGGGTTTTGTATTGCTTTTTATTTTGGTTGCCTTGCTTATCCAAATTCCTTCCGTTCAAAATAAAATTGTCAGATATGCCTCTTCTTTTGTAAGCAGTAAAACCCATACAAGGGTGGAAATTAAAAATGCAGGCATCTCATTTCCCAATGCAATAGTTTTGGAAGGAATTTATTTGGAAGATACCCAATCCGACACGTTGATTTATGCCGGAAGGATGAAAGTTAATATTGCGCTTTACGACCTGTTTTCAAGTAAGATAAACATAGGCTCCATTGCTCTTGAAGACGCAACCATCAAGCTTTACAGCACTCAGGCCGATCCGTTGTTCAACTACAATTTTCTGATAACAACATTCAGTGATACCACAAAACAGGAGGATAAAAAACCATCTGCCCCTTCCAAATGGACATTCAGCATCGATAAGGCAAACCTGACAAACGTAAAGTTCACCTATAATGATGTTTATGGTGGGATGAGAGTGTTCGCAGCAATAGCAAATTCGGATGTCAGAGTTAATGAAATCGCTCCCAAAAAATCGTTATATGCGTTTAATGAATTGTTATTAAACGGACTAACCGTAGATGTACAGAGAAATGAACCAGTAAACCAACAAACAATAAATCAGGAAAAAACTCTGCCAAAAGTATCCGCAAAAAAACTTCAGATAGGCAATTCTTCGGTAACTTATTCCGACTCAGTTAATTATCTGTCAGTTATTTCGGTAATAGATGAATTAGGACTTACAGATGCTTTGATTGACATACAAGAGGAATTTTTGGTTTTTGACCATTTAACCTTAGCGAATAGCGATATACGTTACCACAATTTTGAGCCGGAATTTTTAACCGGTTCGCTAACTGCAGATACCCTTTCGTCTTCCGGAAATAATTGGAAAGTTACAGGAAACAGTATGAACATGGCAGATAATAATTTTATTTACCGGGTGGGAGATGTTGTTGAGGCGAAAAATGAATTTAACCTCGGTTATTTAAAATTTGAACACCTGACCATTGACGCAAATGATTTCTTTTATGATAAGAACCTTGTTAAAATAGCTGTAGAAAAACCCAGCGCTACTGATCAGAATGGATTTGTAATCAACAGTCTGGCAACAAATTTTAGTATGGATGAAACTTCAATCACTACAGATAAACTAAAGTTAAAAACCCCAAATTCAACCATCGATGCCGATTTTTACATTCAATACTCTTCACTCGAATCGTTTACCAGGGATTATGAATTCAGTAACCTGAATCTGGTCATGCGAAATGTGAACTTTAAAAATCAGGATGCACTCTATTTCAGTAATGACCTGATCAATCTGCCATTTTTTACAAACCTGACGAACACCACTTCCGCGAGCGGAACACTGAGCGGCCCGTTAAACAATCTGACCGGCAGGGACCTGGTTGTCAGAACCGGTGAAAATACCAAACTGGAAACCGATTTCACTATTGCCGGGTTACCCGATGTTAAAGAAGCTTTTTATGATTTTCCAAACCTGAAAATAATCTCAGGTAAAAATGATCTTGAAATGCTGGCAGGTCCGTCAATTCCGGAAAATATCGAACTGCCTGAAAATTTGAATTCAGAAGTTGTTTTCAAAGGGAAAATCACGGCATTCGAATCAACTGTTGACATCAACAGCAGTTTTGGAGCCATAAACCTTGATGCAGGGATTGACAAGGATGAAAATTTCAGTGGGATTATAAGAGTAAACCAATTTGATGCCGGCAGGCTTCTCAAAGATACTGTTCTTTACGGGCCTGTTTCCTTAACCGCCGAAGTATTGGGACAGGGGCTGGACAGAGAGAAAGTAATTGCCGATATCAAAGGCGAAGTAACACAGCTATACCTTAACAGATATACATACCAGAACCTGACACTGGATGGAACTCTCACCGGACAAAATTTTTCGGGAAAAATAAATCTGAATGATGAGAATGCAGTATTCAATTTTGAAGGTTTTGTGGGTTTGAAGCCCGGAGAAGAATTCTATCAGTTCAGGATGGATGTGCCGGGGGCAGACCTTCAAAAACTCAATATAACGAAAGAGGATATACGGGTCGGGTTGGTTGTAACGGCAAATTTTGAAGGCAGAACGGTTGATAAACTTTATGGAAAAGGTGGAATTACAAACCTTACAGTGGCTCAGAATGAACGGGTTTATAAACTTGACTCACTTCTTTTCTCTTCAGTAAATGAACCGGGTAAAAGTGAATTTATCATCAGCAGCCCGCTGGTTGATGCCAAATACTCGGGCAACATATCACCGGTAGATATTTCATCGGAACTTACGCGTTTTATCAACCACTATTTCCCGGTAACCGATAAAGTTGAGATGGCCACAGAAAACAAGCCAGCTGATTTTAATTTCGAGATTCAGCTTCACCCCCACCCCATCCTTTCACAAATTCTTATTCCACAGTTAAATGTGTTTCAGCCGGGAATCATTAAGGGAAGTTATAACAGTGAAAGCAGCGACCTAAAACTACACGCAATTATGAACAGGATTGTATATGGCACCACAGAAATTGCAGACCTGGTCATAGATGTAAAGTCTGATGCTTCTGAACTGGATTATTCCATATCGAGCAGTGCGGTTTCAAATGACCTGGTAAAACTGGAAAACTTCCTTATTGATGGCAAACTGGCAGATAATACTCTGCTTGCCGACTTTTCATCAATTGATGACGACTAAAGGAAAAAGTTTGTAATCCGTTCGCAAATAACAAAAGAGGAAGGCAACTTAAAATTGGCGTTCAACCCTGACGATTTCTTCCTGATGTATAATCAATGGGACATAGACCCGGAAAACTATATAGAATTTGGTTACGACGGTTTATTAATTCATAACCTGTTTATTAAAAATGCGGTAAGCCAGGTCAGAATTTTTTCTGAAAATCAGCAGTTTAATGATGATCTGAATATTGAACTAAATAATTTCAAACTGGACGATGTTTTCCGGATTATCGAAAAAGATACAAGTTTCGTAAAAGGAACGGTTGATGGGAATGCAATACTAAAGCGGGTAAACAATACCTATGGTGTAATTGCAGATGCAAAAATCAGCAATTTGTTGGTCAGTGAGGTTCCGGTGGGCGATGTAACTATAAAAGCAACCAACCCCGAAACCGGAAGATTTGACCTGGATGTGAATTTGTCGGGGGCTGATAACAACCTTTCGGCTGTGGGTTATTTTATAGCCGGCGATGGCGGCAATTCAGTTAATGTAAGAACAGATGTTCAGTCGCTTT
>DATGNN010000150.1:0-3444 GCA_035306725.1 Chitinispirillaceae bacterium
GTTTTGGAATAATCTGAACAGGAATATATTTGTCTTCAGTTGTTCCATCACCAAGCTGCCCATTATAATTCCAGCCGCATGCCAACAGTGTACCGTCATTTTTTAATATCAAACTGTGACTCTCTCCTGCTGCAATAGCCTTTACATCTTTCATAATTTCTTCAGGTGTTTCGTATTGTGCTACAAGATCACCAAGCTGCCCATAAATATTTCTTCCACAAACGAAAAGAGTTCCATCGTTCCCCAGTATTAAACTGTGATAAAAACCTGCCGAAACAGTTCTTATACCGTTCATGATTTCTACTGGAAATATTTGGGAATTTCCTGACCCATCACCAAGCTGCCAAAACCCATTCCATCCGCATGTAAATAAGTTTCCATCATCTTTTATTATCAGGCTGTGCCTTGCGCCTGCAGCAACAGTTTTTACATTTTCCATGATTTCTACAGGATGATTGAGATTAAATACGGTATCACCAAGTTGGCCAGAACTATTAAGGCCGCATGTAAATAAAGTACCATCATTTTTTACTATCAAACTATGTCCGCCACCTGCAGCAACTGAACTGATGTTTCTCATAATTTCTACAGGAGTACTTTTGTCTTCAGTTGTGGTATCACCAAGTTGTCCTTCACCATTCCATCCACACGCGAGCATAGTTCCATCATTTTTTACAATAAGACTGTGAACGCTTCCAGCTGCAACAGTTTTTACATTTTTGGCTATTTCAACAGGCATTTTTTGATTGTCAGTTGTGTTATTACCAAGCTGTCCATGATTATTATTACCGCATGCGTACAAGGTTCCATTGTTTTTTATTATCAGACTATGTCCATCACCAGCATCAATAGAATGGACATCATCCATAATTTTTACAAGTGTATTCTGGTTTTCTGTAGTTGTTTTACATCCAAGTTGTCCAATATCATTGAGGCCACACCCGAACAGAGTCCCATCATTCTTTAATATTAGACTGTGATTCTTTCCGGCAGCTATTTTTACAGGATATATTACCCTCAAATCAATTGTGTCACTTATTATTGTGCCACCTTCATTATTCAGTTGAACCACATATCCGCCAGAATCCGTCAGTGAGGCATCATCAATCACAAGTGAATCATCAGTTTCTCCACTAATAACTGTTCCATTTTTTTCCCATTTGTACGATGGTTTCGGGTTTCCTGTTGCACTGACCCGTAATATAATTCTCTCGCCAATGTCTAAGTCAATATTTTCATCCGATTGGGATATAATCACCGGCGGGACTGCTTTTGTTCTAAAACTGTAAATAGATGATTTCACTGTGTCGGGATACACTTTTGAATAAGCAACAACCTGCCAAAAGTATTCGGTATAAGATTTTAATTCTTCAGTTAAATCAAGAGTATCGCAGTTTATTCCGGTAATTTTTTTATTCAGGCTGGTTTTTGACGTGCCGTAAAGTAACTCAACAAATACAGTATCTCCGTCTTCATCATTTCCACCACTCCATTTAAAAGTAACATTGCTTGTATCAACATCGGAAATATCGTCTTCGGGCGAAATGATATCTATACCGGTAATTTCAGTATTGTAATCAAAAACCAGTTCTAGTGAACCGCGGTTTCTGTTTACAGATTTATCTACCGCGAATATTTCTATTTCATTTGATCCATATTCAACCAATGTACCGAAAAGTGAATAGATGTTTCCGTTCTGTGCCAGTGTTCCCTTGAAAATACCGTCAAGAGTCTAATATACCGAATCAATATCGGAATCATCAGTTACAGAAAATGAAAGCGGTATCTGTCCGTCCGTTATCCGGCTGTTATTTTCAGGACCTGATACCTGAGTAATAACAGGTGCTTCATTATCTCCAATTGTAGAATCATAAGTAATATAAAAAACATATTCATTTAAATTCTTTTGCATCGAACCGTCTTCAGCTACAATCGTTATTTTCGTTCTTTGTCCATTCTCAAGTTCCGTTACAGATCCTTCGTAGATACTGTCATCTCTTAAAGTCATTACTGAAGATTTTGAATTAAAGTTAAGAGTTACAGATGAAACACCGGCCTGAGAATCTGTAACGATTGCCGCGATAGTGATCTGCGAAGATCCAATAATGGTATCATCCAATGACGAATGCAAGGGTCTTATTATCGGACCGGTTGTGTCACCTTCAGCTACAGAAATAATCAGTTCCAGTTTGTACTCATCCGAATCGCATGCGGCAGAAATTACTGCTGTTTTTGTTGTATCTGAACCCCACGGCGGTGTCCATTTCCATACAGTATCGTTTATTTCTCCAAAATCAGAATCCAGACTGAAATCTCCGGAAAAAGATTCATTTATGAAAGGACGGAGATCAACACTGATCTCCTCTCCTTCAACTGCATCAATCGTTTTTTCGGTTAAATTCCATACCGGGATTTTTTCTGAAACAAACACCTCATAATTCAATGTATCCTTGATATGTCCATTTGTAATAAGCATTAGAAATTCACGCTGTCCTTTTGTTTCAGGCGTAAAAGCAATAACAAAAGAATCGGCAGATTCTGTTGAAACAGAGATCTCTGTTTCAGAAAAATCATCCTCATTCAGCAGCTTACAGGTAAGCGTATCTTTACGTTCTGATGGAATAACAAAAACAAGTGAATCTGAACTGCCCAAAGCAATCATATCAGGTACAACAACTGTTTCAAATGCCAGTGGTTCATAAGAAATCAAATCAACTTTGGCGGAATCTTTCAGTGTATCCCTTCGGGCATACAGAGTAATGCCGTATTTACCAGCTTCATCTGTAGATACAACAATACGTGCAGTGTCGTTCGACTGTATAACTTCAAGATGATCTGAATCGAGAGCAGGATCAGACTTTACCAAAAATTCGAGGGCGTTTCCTTTGCTGGATTTTGCTGTAAAAAGAAGTGTGTCGGTTAAGCTTGTTACTGTATGTAATTTACCTGGAATAGAGTCAAAAAAGATCTCTTCATCAGCAGAAAGCACATTAATGGTCAATGAATCGATTTTTTCTTCATAATCGCTGTTAACCGGTTTCGCTGTTACATAAATTTTCACTTCACCTTCAGTACAAAACTCATGTGATACATACACAGTATCATCAGTTGCAGCCACTTCTAAAGCAGAATCCAGACTGTTATCGCTGGTACTGATATGCAATTCTTCAATAAGTTGGGGAAGAAAAACCGAAACACCTATGTTTACAGGAATTCCAAACGGCACTGCATCTTTATGGTTTTTAATGAACACTCCAACCGACGGGTTATCATCAACGGTTACACTGTATTTAAGCGTATCTGAAATCTTCCCATTATTTAAAAGCAGCAAGAACTCATAGACGCCTCCGCTATCAGGAGTAAAAACAATTACAAGTGAATCACTGTTTTCCACAATAAAAGAAAGCTCATTCTCTGCGAAATCGTACTTGTTTATCAGCTTAT
>DATGNN010000151.1:0-38495 GCA_035306725.1 Chitinispirillaceae bacterium
GAACAGATGCCTCCGAAGTCATTCGGTTCAACACAAAGCGGGATGATAAAAAATGTTCTGGAAGGCCATAAAGGTGTCAATCTTTCAGAGAATGAGATCAAAATTCTGGCTTGCTGGATCGACCTTGAAGCACCATTTGCAGGAACATATGACAGTTATATGAAAGATGGAGATAAACAAAAATATAAGGATCTGGAAAGAAAAGCACAAAAATGGTATGACATTGAAGCACAGAATATCAAGGAACTTGCAGCAACTCAAGAGACTGTAGCGGTTATGCCTCAAGATCATAAGAGTGAAAAAGCTGTTGCCATTACTCAACCCTCCAGTATTGGGTATCTGCCATCAGCACGTGCTCTGGTTCTGAAGAATTCCTGCAAAGGGAATCTTATACTGGTGGATCTTAGAGGAAAAGTGGTTTCACGTTATAACCTGTCAAATCTGAATACTCAAGGCAGTATTACTGTTTCATTGCCTGCATCTCTAAGTACGGGGTTATATATTGCCCGATTTGAAGGTGTAAATGGAATTGAGCAGACAAAATTTTCTATCACACAATAAAAAATCAACTCCTGTCTAATTTTGCAACCAGACTATCATTTGATAGTCTGGTTGTTTTTTTTAGTACTGCAAATAATCGCTACAAAGAATTGTCATTATACGTTTTTAAGCGAATTACATAGATGAATATTTCAGAAATTTATACCAGCACATTATCCGGCAAATAAAAATTAAAAAACGCAGTTGTTATCTGAGTTTTCGTTTGGTGAAACAGTAATTATGGTAGTGTACAAGGCTGTCAAAGGGCTATTTCATCGTCGGTAGATTAATTTTTTGAATATTTAATATAAGCATGAGATAACATTACAATATTTAGTCAGATTTCGATATTTGTAAGATTTTAAACTGAACGATTATGAATTAATTCTATCACTGTTTCTTCAAGAGTTGATATATAAAAAGGTTTTAAAAGCAGTTTTGAGAATCCTGATTTTTCGATTCTGATACATGTATTGTTGTCACAAAATCCGGTAAGTGCAACAAGAATTGTTGATTTAAATTTGCTGCATGCCCGTACGGATCGTGCTATTTCACAACCATCAATGTCATCTAACTTGATATCAATAAACATAATATCAGGAATGAATTCCCTTATGAGCAAAAGGGCTTCAGTTCCGGTATTTGCAGATTTGACAATGCATCCCTTTTCTTTTAGGATTTGGGTAATGCCCCATACTACTGCTTCATTGTCATCAACTACTACAACCCTGGTATCTTTAATATTCAGATTAGAATTATTCATTTCATCTATTTAAAAAGAGAATTAAAATTTGAAAAAGCAGTTCAAATCCCTTTTGAGAATGAGATATTTGAGTTTATTATAAATTAGATTCCGGGTCAGGTTCCCGTCTGGAAAATAATGGCAACATTTATACTGCAATTATTTGAATCGTTATTTTATTTGTAGTCCAAAGAATAGCTGACATGACTTTAGAAAGCTGGTTCAGGGATTTTTTTGCATGTCTGCTTTTTTGAACATTTATTCTATTTATCAGGAATTATTGTTTCTATTCAGATTGAAGATGGATTAATCATTTTTATCCAGTTTACAGTATCGTAACGTAATAAACCGGTCCTTATATTAAAACGACAAAAAAACAATATACTTTGGAAAATATAAAAAGACAAAATAAAATCATTCTAAAATTAGTTATGGTTTCTTTATGAAAACTTCTTTTATTATCATCACCTCATGATGTGCATCCAGATCAGGATATACCGCTCAGTTTTTTAAAAAAGGGTTGGTGATTATGTTCATTTCTGAGAGGGATTAAAACAGCTTGCATTCCATACATAAAGTTAACCACTTTGTACTAAAACAAGTTTCAAATTGATTTGGAGCTTATATTCTGTGGATCGTATGTTTGTATGATTAGATTTTGTTTGAGAAAAATACCTTGTATTCTGCTATCTGATTATGTTCAGGACAGGTTATAGAATTGATACTGCTTATTAGGCATGGGCAGTTTAACTATACAAATGAATTCATGTACATTTAAATAATATATTAACCAAAAACTGAGGCTAAAAAATAATTTATTGCAGTATAACAAATATCTATATATAATAAAGTTATAGACCACATGTGAAATATAAATGAAAAGGAGATTGCTATGGGTAAACAGAAAATGCTGTTTGTAAAAAGTTTTGATAAACGGGTATTGTTTTCTACAGAGGAATTAGCCAGAGAGGTATTGGATGATCCGCATTATGATAATATTCCCTTTGTTGATAAGGGCTCAATTAAAAGGGCATTTGATCTTTATGGTGATAAGCTGGTTTCTTTAGATCAGGATGTTAATTCCCCTTTAGGCGGAATAACTCTTAATATTGAAGGACACTTTCTGGCTTCCAATCTTCCTGAAATAGAGACGATCGTAATTGATCAATCATGTGACACGGATATGCTGGATCAGATACTTGGGGATAATCAGGATATTACACACATAGGATTAACTGCGTATGTTTCAGGGATGGATAAAACGATTGATTTAATAAAGCATACTCAGGAAAAATATCCTGAAAAAGAGCTGTATGTTGGTGGTGTTGGTGCTGTTTATCCCCATATTGAAGCTGTAATTAATGAAAAGAATAAGATATGTACAGCAGAGGGTGTAAGTTTTTTACGTAAGCATTTAGGCCTTTCACAATTGCAACCAGAAGAAATGAGAATAACATCAGTGTATGGGCAGGCAGCATTTATTCCTCTTTCCCGGCCTGCCATATACGTTGTAACACAGCTTGGATGTTTTAATAATTGTGATTTTTGTATAACAAACAAAATGCACAGGTATAATCCTTTTTCGAAGTCCGAACAGATCATTAATTTTTTTGATAAATTATTGAAGAATTCGAAACAGGATGAATTTGTAGTACTATGTGAACCAAATGCATTCAATCCGGTTGCGGTATGGAAACGGGTTTTTGATTTTTTTATAGAGAATGCAAAGTGTTATGATAACAAGATGTTTCTGTTTGGGCCAAGTTCGTTGAAAACATTAAGTCAATTTGATCTGGAAAAAATACAGTATGAGAGTCCGTTAAAGATATTTTTTGTGAATTATGGAATCGAAAAAACCGTAGGAGAGGGTTACGAAAAAAATGGGGGTGATCCTAAAGGAATGATCAGGCATATGAACAGACTTGGGATAGTTACCAATCACAGTTATATTGTTGGACTTCCGGAACAAAATTCAGAAATGGTTGATGAGGAAATCAGGAATAATCTGGATTATGAGTCTGATTTCATCAATATAATTACATTCAAACCGATACCAAAAACAACACTTTATGAACAGTTGGAGAAAAAAAACAGAATAATCACCATGAAACTGCCTCCTGAGTTTCTTTATGTTGATGGCTATTTACCATTTGATCATGAGTATTTTGGTCCGGGTTTTACGTTGCTGGAGCAGACATTTAAGGCTTATTATGAGAATGAAAAAGGGATTGTAGACATATGTAATAATGTATGTAATAAACTTATTCGTTTATGGGAAATATGCGGATCACAGGTTTTGCTTCAATTGGCAGAGAAGTATCTTGAAACCAGCAGAAAAAGATTACCGTCATTTTCGAAAAGAATGCCATCGGAAGTTACAAAAGAATATAAACGTCGTCTTTTAGATACCCAGAAGCTTTTTGATAAAACACTCAACAAGATCCTGGTAAAATAATAAATATGTTATGCAGTTTAATTTTAAAGATCAATGATTTGGTTGTTGAGCCATTTATAAGAAAAACGAAAGAACAAATCTGTACTTTGTTGCCTGAAAGCAACGGCAGGTTACTTCTTGACCTTTGTTCTTCTTCTGGTGAACAAAGTAATATTGCTTTTTGCCAGGGTTATAATGTAATCGGACTTGATTTGAATTATTATGCCCTTAGATATGCCAGGAAAAAATATCCCCAGATCAACTTTATTTGTGCTGATGCGTCAAAAGTACCGTTTAAAAAGGAAACATTTTCTTATGTAATAATAACAAATGGTGTTCATGACAAGCCTGAGTCTTTGCGTTGTTCCATAATTGAGCAAGCTTATCTGATGTTAAAACAGGATGGATTTTTGGCTATTACAGATCTTGAAAGACCCTGGAACAAAAGATCTTTCATTCAGAATATATTTACCAGTATCATTGAGATATTTTCCGGGCATTGTAAAAACGGTTTTAGCTTTCTTAAGCAGGGGGGGGTAAGTGCTTTTATTAAGAAAATCAAAGTTGAAATTATTAAAACGAAGAAGTATTCAAACCGCAATATCATTTCTTTGATATGTCAAAAAATCTGAATTCACCTAAAGCTAATGAAAATTTGATACCTTATCTGGTTACAAATACGCCCCGGGCAAGTGATTCACTCTTTAAAAAGGTCAATATCTCTTCGGATCGGTTCTTCTGACAGGTAAGATTCAGGGTGAAGAATAACATTCATTACCTCAAATGCAGTGATTATACTGGTCAAACCAACTCCAATAGAGTTTGTGGGAGCTGGAATTTTACCTTGAATTATATCTTCTATCAGGTTTTCTTTCCCTTTTAAAAATGCTGATGTGTTTGATAATACTTTTTTATAGCACCTGTCGGGATCTGCTTTAGTCTGGTTTACTTTGAAATAATTGAATTTTTCCAGGGGAATACATTTCGGACCGAATGTGTAGACTACACCACAAAAACCTATTGCAGATGAAAAAATATAAGATCCATTGTTTTTATGGATTGCATTATCCAGATAAACGGATTGATCAAATAAGCCATAATCCATTTCATCCACACAAATATTTACATCTTTGCAGAGCTTCTCAGCACTGTTTTGATCTGTGATCCCATTAGTATCTATGATTATTTCTGCTTCCGGATTAATTTTCATGCAGATGTTTTTAATAATGGAGGCTTTAAGCTGTCCTATTGTTTCTGAATTACATCCAAGTTGCCTGTTTAGATTTGATATTTCAAATGTTTCGGGATCAGTAATTTTCAGATAATTAACCCCCAGACGAATAAGGCGCTCAGCTAGTAATCCACCTACACCACCAGCACCAGCAATAGCAATTTTGGCATTTTTAATTTTTTGTTGTTCTTCTGTTGAAAAAATGCCTATATTTCGGCTAATCATTTTAGAATAATATTCATTCATGACAAAATTATTGATTTTTTAGAAAAGGATTTCTGTTTTTAATCATATATCTTACAATAATATTGTATAATAAAATCAAAATGATTAAAAGATGAAAATCATTATATGGAGTAATAATGTCCAGAAATGTTTCCTGTTACAGTACTTCTGCGATCCTAAGGTATGCTAAATCCAAGGGGATTGATAAAAAAAAGTTACTTTATAATATCTCTACACCAGAAGAAGTATTGGAGAACCAACTTGAGTGGATCGATTCTAAAACGTGGATTAAACTGGTTTGTAATCTGGAAAAAGAACTTGGTGAAGAGAATGGATCAATTTATGAATTTGGGCGTCATACTTTAAAATCCGAAATAAAAACATTTTTTATGCTCTTTTTAAAAATTGCTCCCATTTCTCTGGTAATTAAAAAACTGCCTTTTTACCTTAAAAAATATGTTAATAAAGATGCCAATGTAAGGATTAAACTGATTCGTGAAGGGCTTCTGGAGCTTTACTTCCGGCCTGAAGATAAAAGTAAGTATTCACCGCAATTTTGCGAATTCAATAAAGGTGTCACTGTAAGCACCATGGAATTAAAAGGGTATAAAAATGTGAGGTTAACTGAAACGCAATGTGCAGCCAGGAGTGATGCAGCAGAGTGTCATTACCGTATTGAATGGGCCTGTAAAAGATCGTGGTTACGGAGAAATTTGGAAAATCTGCTGTTTATTGGTTTTCATGATAGACAGAGCATAATTCGCCATCTTGAAGAACGGCATTTGGAACTTCAGGATCAGTATTCTCAAATTTTACACCTCAAAGATTTTTATTTTCATATCATGAGTAATATGAGTGAGGGGATTGTCTGGTTTGATGAAAAAGGGTTGATTAATTTTGTTAATGACGGGTTTTGCAGGATTTGTGGCAGGAAAGCTTCAGAAATGATCAACAAACATATAACTACTATCCTTTCAGATCAAAAGACAAGTGACAGGTTTCAGACTTTAGTAAATCAACAACGCTTAAATCCTAACAGGTCGTTAACCGAAAACTATGGTGTTCTACATAAGAATGGTGAAAGAAAAATCACTCAATTTAATGTTATTTGGGTAACAAATGAAATCAGGAATCCGGGCTTTCTTTGTACTGTCATAGATATAACTGATCGTCTGAAAATGGAGAGTCGCCTTTACATTACAGAGCACAGATACCGTTCTCTGTATGAAAATTCGCCTGCTATTATTATTGGAATCGATCTGGAAGGAAGATTTATATATGCGAATCCGGCAATGGAAAAACAGTCTGGATATTCTGAAGAAGAGTTGAAAAGAATGCATTTAAGTGAACTGGTTGGGAATGATTCGGTATTTGCTGATTTACATATAAAACTGGGACAAAAGCCAGAAATCCTTGAAGCTCATTTTGAAACAAAATCCGGGAACTGGAAGACAATTACACTTAACACATATCCGATAAATGGAGAAGATGGTATTGTTATTGGTATATCCGGGATTGGCGTAGATATTACAGAAACTGTATTACTACATGAACAGTTATTACAGACCCAAAGAATGGATTTGCTTGGGAAAATGGCAGGTGGATTAGCTCACGATTTCAATAATTTACTTGTGTCCATAATGGGATACAGTAGAATGATACAGGATAGATCTGGTGAAGAAAAAATCAGAAAATACGCCGAAATTATCCAAAGTGCATCAGAACGGGCTGCTGTATTGACCAGAAACCTTTTGACATTCAGCAGAGGTGATATTGTCAAAAATCAGATATTTTCTCTTAATGCCCTTTTGAAAGAAGTTAAAGACCTGCTTGTTCCGGTTATCCCGTCGAATATTACTGTATTAACAGATATTTCTGAAAAAACATTCGATATATACGGCGATTCCGGAAAACTTCATCAATGCATTCTTAATATGTGTATTAATGCCCGTGATGCAATAGGTAATAAAACAGGGATAATAACATTGAGATTGATGCGCTCTCCTAAAAAAGATTTTGCTCGAATTCAAGTAGAGGATTCCGGTAACGGTATACCACTCAAGTACCTTGATAAAATTTTTGATCCTTTCTTTTCTACTAAAGCCAGGGGAAAAGGTACCGGATTGGGATTATCTGTAGTTTATGGTGTAGTTAAAACACATAAAGGAGAGATTACTGTAGATTCACGTCCAGGAGAAGGAACAATATTCAATATTGATTTTCCCTTTATTAATAAAAATATTGATCCCAGATTATCCAGTTTATCTGAAATGGAATTAATGGCAAAGGCAGAGAAGACCAATTTGAGGGATGGTATCATTCTTATTATCGATAATGATGAGCTTATGGTTGAATTTTGCCGCGAAATTCTTCAAAATGCTGGATATAATACTGTTCAGTTCTGTTCATCAATGGATGCACTGATATGGTTTGAGCAAAACAGCAGTAAGGTCAATCTTATTGTAACCGATATTATCATGCCTGAAATTGGTGGTATAAAACTGGTATCCAGAATCCGTGAGATAAAAAAAGAAATTAAGGTTATATGGATGACAGGTTATGCACCAGAATCCCTGGCTTTGCCTGAATTCGGACACGTTATTATGAAACCGTTTACTTCCTCAATGATGATATCTGCAATTGAAAAAGTTTGAACTATTCTTTTAAAAAAACAATATCCTCACGATAGAAAACATTCAATTAATTAGATACTCCTGTAACTTGACAAACAACTTGTCAGGCATACCATGGTTACAACAACAATAGTTGGTTTTGAATAGTGTTAACAGTGAAAGTGAATTGTCAACGACAAGTTGAGAATTGTAAACAATATGCATTTCGTTATCCAAAACCAAATGTAAAGATATGTTTTAACCAGGTGTTTAGCAGAAAGTAAACGACAGTCGATTGATACAATTTTTGTTGTAAAACCACTTTTGGTAAGATATAATAAATATAGTTGCTATGTGAAATGGTCTGACATTTTTCCTTTCACACTGGCGGAAGGTATGAAAATTGAGACTGCAAGAATCCTCTCAAAAATGATACCTTTGGATGTGATTAATTCAATTGGAAGCCTGTATTGTTATCTCATAGCTTTAATAAAATATCCTTCAATATCTTCACCTGTGTATTACCGGTCACAATCAGGTTTGAAGTTAACAGAGTATAATATGAATTACGCCGATTCAGAAACTAATAATTTATTCAAAGAATTTTATTACAAAATAGATGGCAGGTTTCTTGAAAAGGAATATCAATATGATTTAGGTTATTTTGATCATTCTTTCTTGTATTTAATTCAGAATGAATTAAATGATGTTATTGCAAGTTTCATGATAATCAATAAGACCAAACAAGGTTTGTTGCCTGTCGAATATGCTCAGATCTGTGATAAAACCGGAAAAGATTATGGCAGAGTGGATGTCGGAAATTATAAATTTTTTAATCTGGAAGGTGACTATAAAAAATATAAAATTTGTGAGATCTATCGATTGAAAAAGGCGGAACAGATTGAGTCAAAATTGCAAGATCTGGAAACAACATATCTAATTTACACTGCTTTGCTTGGGAGAGTTTTACTTTCTAATTACAGATATGGAATTATAACATGCCGATGCGCGGATTCAGGATTACAGAATCTTTATATGAGAAATCTTCATTTCATGGACACAGAATTTTTAGCCAGTTATCCGGGAGAAGATGAGTCATTCAGGATTATGACAATCGATTTTTGGAAGCAGCAGAAAATATTTGCAAATTTTGGTAGAAAACAGTTCGCGATGGAACTATACATGCTTTCAAAACTTCGGAAAAGATCATTTAAACTGAAAAATGGCAAGATTAACAGACCGTTTTCGATTAATAAAAAAATCGTCTCAAAATAGGAGTAACACTTGGCGGAATTACCTTAATTGCGCAATATTTAAATAATCTGCTTGCATCAATAGACTTAACCGAATCTATGTGTACATCTGGTTTCGAGAGATAACCTGTTCGAATAATTTTTAATTCTTATGGAGGGAGTTTCTCATAAAAGACAGTGCGTTTTTAGATTCGTATCTTTCTCTTAAATTATTGTTTTTTGATTTACAGCTGATTGATTATGCGATCAGGGTGTTTTCAAGCGGTTTGAAATTCAGAGGGCAATTTCAGGACAGACACAAAGAGTAAAAACCTTTTTGGCCTTTAAATGAATTTTTAAGTATATTTTTTTTAATATCAGAAACCGATACCTGACGTAATCTGTTTCGTGATATTTATTGTTTCGTTAAAAACGTAAGTACATAATCACACTGTGGGGTTATTTGAACTAAGAAGATAAATTCTGGTTAATACTTTTATGGTTTCCTGTGGCTCAATAACAGGGTGAAGAAAGTTTCCATATCACCAGAGTACACACAATTATCACAATACAGAACAGAAAGGTATTATGTGTGATGGTTCTGTGCAGTTCATTGCCATAAAATCATCAATATTTAGTAAAAAATCTAAAAAAAATTAATAGGAGAAATGAAATGAAAAAAACGGGAAAAATTTTGGGGATTATTGCAATTGTTTTTTTTGTTATGATTGCAGGCAGTATCATAACACTTTGGATAATGTTTCCACCACAAAAGATTAAAGCATTAATTGTACCCCAGGTGGAGAAAATACTGGGAAGGGAAATAATAGTTGAGAAAGCTGGTATAAGTGTTTTTCCGGTGCTTGGAGTGTCTTTTGGAAATGTTGAGATTGCTAATACAAGCAGAGCAGGATTTTCATCTGAACCTTTTGTAAAACTGGACAGGTTTCTTGTTCAGATTGGGGTATTATCAATATTTAAGGGAGAACCTCAAATTGGGAAAATTTTGTTGGAAAAACCCTTTGTTTGTCTGGAAAAGGATTCAAGTGGGTCTTTTAATTTTGAAGACATACCAATTTTAGCCTCAAAGGATACAATACAAAAGGATGAAAAGGAGGACAAAGGTGGTTTTCCTGTATTACCGGTTCCGATTACTTTGAAAACTTTTAAAATCGAGAATGGATCTGCGATCTATATAGACAAAACTACAGGGCAGGATTTTACTATTGGGGACATAGACCTTGATATAGCTTTTTTGATCGATAAGAGCCTTAAGGATATAAACACCTCTGGAGAACTGAATGTGTCTCAGGTTTCTGTAAAAACTAAAGAAATAAGTAAACCGCTTACAGATTTGACAATCACACTTTCTCATGATGTGAACGCGAATCTTGTTGATGGAACAGCAGATATTAACCAGTTGCGGCTATCATTCCAAAAAGTTTATCTAAACTGCACGGGAAAAATCTCAGGATTGAATGAGAAAGTGGATCTTGATCTCAGGATTGTTTCTGATCCAATTGCCATACAGGATTTGCTTGAAGAGATTCCAACAGAAATTGTTCCGGCTATTGCACAATTAAATGCATCCGGTATTGCCAATTGTGATATTGTTGTTAAAGGTACTTTGGAGGATAAGGAACCATTTCCAGTAAATGGAAAACTGACACTTGAAAATTGTCAGATTAGATACAGGACACTGCCCAAGACGATCAATGGATTGAATACTTCAGTATCTTTTACAGGCAACAGCCTCGATATTCATGATTTCAGAATGCGTTTTGGGGATAACCCGATTAATCTGAAAGGATCAATTCAAAACTTTGAACAGCCATTAATAGACATTGCCCTGGATGCCAGAATAGATCTGGATGATGTTAAGGATATGATAGAAGTTCCCCAGGAGGCATCTCTTGGAGGTATAATTGAGGCTGATGTAACAGCCAAAGGAGAAGTGGATCCGGTAGATCCTTCCAAACTGGATGTAAAAGGAAAAACTGAGCTCAAAAATGTTACTGTTTTGTGGTCACCTCTTCTGAAACCTGCAGTCGTAAACGGGGAATTTAATCTGTCATCTAAAGCCATTGGTGAAAACCTTGATGTTTCGATAGGAAATTCTTCCCTGTCCATGTCTGCATCTGTTAGTGATTATTTATCATTATTATTTAGTGATTCGACAAAATCCTTACCAAGGCCAAATGCCCGGTTCGATTTAAAAGCACCGCTTCTCAATGTTGACGAAATTATAGCTGTTAAAAGCGATACTCAAAATACCAATGGTAACAAGCAGGATGCCGGTAATACTCCCTTGATTGCTCCGCTTCCCGGACTTGATATGAAAGGAACTGTAACTGCCGGGAAAATCATTTATGAAGGTATAAAGATGGAAAATCTTAAAATGTCCATATCTGTTATAAATGATATTGCAGATTTAAATTTTAATACAGGTTTCAGTAATGGAATCATTTCTGATATAATGAATGCTGATCTTCGAAATACAAGAAATATCAGTTTCAGTAATAAATTAACAGTAAAAGGAATTGAAATTAATGAGTTGCTCAAAAGTTTCGGAGGATTTGTACAACCAAAAAATCCGCTGAATAAAGAACTGTTAAACCTTCAAAAAAGTCTATATGGTAAAATAAATCTCAACTGTAATTTAACAGGGAATGGTGCAACACCGGAAGATATTACAAAAAGTCTTAATGGTAAAATTACTGCGGGTGTCAATAATGGAAAAATATCCAATTCTTTAATTCTGGCTAAAATATCTGATAAAATTGAAAAATTTATCAGTATTGACGATATCAATTTCAGGGATTTATCAACAATATTATTAATAGCTGATGAGAAAGTTTTATTTGAAAAACTTTCAATCAGATCCCAGTCTTCGGGAGACTGGGATGCAAAAGGAAGTGTCGGTTTTGATGCAGGGCTCGACATGAATATTACAAACAAGTTAACTAAAGGTGTATCATCAAAAATCCTTTCTGTTCAAAAAAGTGGAAAAGAGGCTTTGAAAGGATTGTTTCAGGGTACCAAATTAGGTTCTGCTGCAACGAATCTCATTGACGACACTGGTATTCCTTCAGATAAAGACGGAAGAATAACTGTTAAGTTGGCATTAAGCGGGACTGCATCTGAGCCCAAGGTCTCTTTTGATGGATTTGGAGAAGGTGATAAAAGTGGTACTGCCATTGATAAACAGGTTAAAACGAAAGTAGTTGAAGAGGTTAAGGAAACGTTGATGCAGAAAAAACAGGAGCTTGAAAATAAACTTGAAGAGGAAAAGAAAAAGGCGGAAGAAGAATTAAGGAAAAAGGCACAGGAGCAGAAAGCAGAGATTGACAAAGAAATAAAAAAACAGAGTGAAACAATTCAAAAACAAAGTGAAGATGTCAAGAAAAAAGCAGTCAATAAATTAAAGAAACTTTTTTAAACTGTGAGATGCTGATTTAGATAAAATAGTGTGAACAAGATGTACTATGATATTAATAATCCAGACTTAAATGATATTATTTCTCTGTTTTATTGTTATCTTCAGGTGTTTTAGACCGGATTGTAATTATTGCAGGCTGGAAGATGTAATCTTTACAGTCAAAGTGCAACGACTGCAGTCTGCATTTTAATTTAATTTTTGGGTTCAGGTTTATTATTGCTGTCGGTTATATCCTTGTCATTAAAAAATCTGCTCTGGTTTTCTAGTAACCATCTTGCATGTTGTTGATAAATTGTATTCTGCAATAATGATGTTTTAAAGGATCGAATATTTATTTTGACTGCTTTTTTTAAAACCTCATTGAATTCATCTTTATTGCCATTTTTAATGCATAGTGATGATGCGAAGGCAACATATGGGGATACCTTTGATTTGGAAGATATATCAATCGCTTTTTGAAAATGTTCACGAGCTTTATTATCATCGCCACCCAGTGCTTCAGGAGCAGAAGCATAATAAGAACAAAAAAATTCGTGAACAGCTCCATTATCATAAGAATGGTTAAGTTCAAAAACTCGTGTTATAAGGGTTAATGCTTTTTTTGTAGACATGGCCAGTGCAAGATCAGAGCGATCGGCTCTTATTGCACCCATCCATGAAACTCCACTCCAGTATAAGAATGAAGTGTCAGAATTATCTGTAATTGTAAGGGCAGAATCGATGGAACCTTTTTTAATGGAATCATTTATTCCCGGATATTTCAGTTCAAGTGCTTGCAGAGCGTAATCGCGTCCACGAAGGAACAATTTTTTGGCTCTTTTTCCCATAGCTTTTTTCTGAATTTTCAGTGAATCATGAAGTGTATCAGCAGGAAATTGAACGAAGGCCTGGGCGTATAGACACAAAAGCCTGCCAGTAGCGAGTAAAAGATCCGGATTCAGAGAATCTTTTTTAGCCAAAGATTCATAAAATTTAATTGTAAAAGGAAGAGCATCACGTATTAGTTCAGGGTCATCATCACTGGTAAAAACTTCATTATCACCGGTTAGAGTATTGGTAATTTTGGACATGGTAAATTTTGAAACCGAACATCCATTTATAAGGAACAGAAACAAAAAAAAGACCTGGAAAAAACTTTTTTTAATCATTTGTGTATTCTATTCAGTAGAAGTTTTAATATATCAATTTATAATAGATTGATCTTGTCAGTATTATTAAAATTACTTCAGGGTAGAATTTTATCAAAATTGGTAAAAATTCAAATTGCATTTATTTGAGTTGTCAGATAAATATCCCTGCCCGCTACTGCATTTTTCATCATAGAACAGTTTTATTTCAGTTTCGCAGATACCGTTGTATGGTCTGCTTTTATTTCGTGCTTGAGGGTCATGTTCTTTTCCGTTATAGACTGTACAGAGATACAAATGAACCAGCCGGTTTGACTTACCCTCAACTTCCACTCTGATTTTACAGGGTTTACCAAAAACTGTATTTTCATACGGCAGAAAGTGCGCGTTTTTAAAAACACAGGTGATCTGCTCTTTTTTGGTTCAATTATTTCGTCAGTATATTCGATATCTTCCTGCTGTTTTTTGGGCTTTGAAATCTCAACATTTTTAGTGATAACCTTTAATTAAAGACAGAAAAACATTATTTTAACCGCGAGTGCAGACTGAATTTATTTTTCCTATATCCATGATGGAAATCCAGACAAATTTTTATGAGAATTTTGTCTATTGTTTTCAGGCATTACGCCACTCCATTTTTTTTGATTCGTTTAACAGGCCCGCTGCCAGACTTAACCGCAGGTTGAAAGTGTTTTAAAAGCCGGGAGTGTTTTGAGTCCGTTTTATTTTTCGCAACCGGGTTTAAATGTTGAAAAAATGGAGTTTACCAGACAGTGCAGCGATTAATTGGAGCCAGAATTTATGGTAATCAGGTTTTTCGATTGAGAAGAATTGTTACATACATTTTTTAAACAGAAAAAACTTCTTCTATTTCAACAAAGGAGTAAATAAAATGGATCTGGATAAAGTAATCAGGAAGGTTCCAGACTTTCCCAAACCGGGTATTCTTTTTTATGATATTACAAGTATTTTTACAAACCCTGAGGCGTTCAGGTATGTTATCGATAAAATGATTTCTCTTTATAAAGATGAACAGGTTGATGGGATAATATCGATAGAAAGCCGTGGTTTTCTTGTTGGTGCATGTTTTGCATACAAAAATGGACTTCCGTTGGTTTTGGCAAGAAAAAAAGGTAAATTACCTGGCAAAACAGTTTCTCAAAGTTATTTACTGGAATATGGATCTGCTACTCTTGAAATACACGAGGCAGATCTGATACCAGGTAAAAAATGGTTAATTATTGACGATCTGATTGCAACAGGTGGCACACTGGAAGCTGTTGCCGGGATGATAGAAAGTGTAGGGGCGAATATCGCAGGAATATTTTCAATTATTGGATTACCATTTTTAAATTATAACGAAAGAATTGGAAAATACAATCCCAAAACTTTGGTAAATTATTATAGTGAATGATTATGCAAAATCTAAGAGTTAAAGATATATTAAATCTTCCTGAATCTGGTGTTCAGGTAAAAGTTAATGGATGGGTAAGGACAAAACGTGATTCAAAAGGGTTCTCTTTTCTGGAGATAAATGATGGTTCCTGTATAAAAAGTATACAGGTAATTGTTGACAGTAGTGTTGATGGATATAATGAGAAAATATTAAAAATCACAACAGGAAGTTCGATTACCGTAGAAGGTGTTGTAAAAGATTCACCCGGAAAGGGACAGCGGTACGAAATTCATGCTGGCAGTGTTTTCATTCATGGTATAGCACCCCAGGATTATCCACTTCAAAAAAAACATCACAGTTTGGAGTTTTTAAGAGAGATAGCTCATTTAAGACCTAGAACCAATACTATCGGATCGGTTTCAAGGCTAAGAAGTTCTCTTAGTTATGGTGTTCATCAGTTTTTCCAGAACAGAGGCTTTAACTATGTAAATACACCAATTATCACAACAAGCGATTGTGAAGGTGCAGGAGAGATGTTTCGGGTTACAGCCCTGGATCTCGGAGATGCTCCCCGCACCGAAAAAGGGGATATTGATTATGCAAAAGATTTCTTCGGAAAACCTGCATCATTGACAGTCAGTGGACAGCTGGAAGGTGAAATCTATGCACTTTCACTTGGAAATGTTTATACATTTGGACCAACATTCAGGGCAGAAAACTCTAACACCCCAAGACATCTGGCAGAATTCTGGATGATTGAACCGGAGATGGCATTTTTTCATCTCAAAGAGGATATGGATCTGGCAGAAGAATTTGTGAAGTTTTTAGCAAAATACGTTCTGGACAAGAATAGTGATGAACTCGATTTTTTTAATGCACGGATTGACCATACTGTATTTAGCCGCCTGGAAACTATTGCAAATACTTCGTTCGAGCGGATAACCTATACAGACGCTGTCAAAATTCTTGAAAAAAACAACAATGAATTTGAATTCCCGGTATCGTGGGGAGTGGATATTCAATCCGAGCATGAAAAGTATCTTAGTGAAAAGTTATTTGGTAAACCGGTGATTGTTTTTGATTATCCAAAAGAGATTAAAGCTTTTTATATGCGATTGAACGATGATGAAAAGACTGTTGGTGCCATGGATGTACTTGTACCGCGAATAGGAGAACTGATTGGTGGAAGTGAACGTGAAGAACGTTATGAAATACTTTTAAAACGGATACGATCAGTTGGCCTGAATGAAGAAGATTACTGGTGGTATCTTGATTTAAGAAAATATGGCACAGTTCCTCATGCTGGATTCGGTCTTGGTTTTGAACGGTTGATGTTGTTAGTGACTGGATTACAGAACATTCGTGATGTGATTCCGTTCCCGCGTTATCCTGGAAATGCCCGGTTTTAATCTGATTTATTATGTGCACGTGCCCGCACAGGATGGATATATGTACTTTTATTACACCAACTTAAGGGTGTTCTGCAACAGTATTTTGTTCATGATTCACAAAAATTAATTACTTATGATTAATAATCAGTTTTTCTATACTGCTATTTAATGGCACATCTCTTGCTCGTTACCCTTCTAATAAGGAGGGCTGATGAGTAAAAAATGGCTTCCCTGGAAATTCATTCTTAAAAAAGTAGCCCGGGCGCAAGGGTTTGTTGATCCAATAGTTTTAATGTCGCAATTCAACCGCTTTGCACAGCCGTCTGAAGTTTTGGCACCGGTTGAACTTCTAAGAGCAGGTGCGGTACTTCATGCACGTGGATTGATAAACAGCCAGGTTATCCAACATAATCTTGACTGGGTGTGGCCATACTGGGCAAGACGCCAGTTTGATCCCAGGGATAGTTCATTTATTCCAAGGGCATTTTCACTTACACATATCAATCTTACACATAGAAACTGGACAGCTGTTGGAGTTCCTGGTTTTCAGGAATTACCGATTGTTGATCCGAGAGGACTTGTTACTCCATTTTTTGACAGTTGGTCGATTGATGGATGGGTAATACCTCTGAATGGTGAAAATCTTATCCCCTCAAGAACAGAAAATGCTGTACAAAGAGTTGAGCTCAGAGATTCTTTTGTTGTCACAACGGAAGTTTCGGAAGACAGAAATAAAATTCAATCCAGAGCCGAGGTTACAATTAAAAACGGAACTCCTGTATGTCAAATTAGTTACTGCGGAAGAAGTTACAGAGAAGCCTGGCTTGTTGCAGCTTTACGTCCTTACAATCCCGAGGGAATCAGTTTTATTCACAATATAAAATTGCTTCATACAGGTGATGGCTGGAATGTAAACAAGGACCAGTTCGTTTTTTTTAGCAGAAAGCCAGATTATTATCGTTTTTCACATTATAGAAAAGGGGATGTGTATCACTGGATCCATTCATCAATGCTCAGGGATAGTAAATTTGTCAACTGTGAAATAGGACTTGCAACTGCATTGGCAGCATGGAAGTTTGATGGAGAAAAATGTGACATTCAGATAAACATTCCATTGGAGCGTGAAAAGAAAAAACCAAAAAAGTTCTCTGTAGGTGAAAGCAATGAACAAGTATGGTTGAGAGCCCTGGATGGGAAATGTGATTTAGAGATAGAATATGGACGTTTTGGGGAGCTCTATGAAACAGCAACCCGGACATTACTTTTACATACACCTTCACATACATTTGCAGGACCTTATACTTATCGCAGGTTCTGGTTTCGTGATGCAGCGTTTATTGTAAATGCTCTCCTAGGGTGCGGAATGATATCACGTTGTGAATGCATAATTAATACTTTCTTCTCACATCAGAATTCGGACGGGTATTTCATGTCACAACAGGGAGAATGGGATTCAAATGGAGAAGCACTTTGGGTAATGCAGCGTTATTGTATGGTAAGTGGATCAAAAACTCCTGCAGCGTGGAAAGATGCTATAGTAAAGGGAGCAGACTGGATAATAAAAAAAAGGATTTCGTCAGAATTGCCTAATGTTTATGCCGGGCTGTTTCCACCTGGATTCAGTGCAGAACATCTTGGGCCAAATGATTATTATTACTGGGATGATTTCTGGGGAATTGCAGGGTTGCGGGCTGCAGCCTGGCTGCTTGATTCATTGGGGGAACAGGAGTATGGTAAACGATACAGATATGAAGCTGATGAATTTATGAAATCGGTTTTAAAAAGTCTGAAAAAAGTAGCCGGGTCGCATCGGCGTCCAATTATGCCGGCTTCACCATTTCGCAGACCTGACAGCGGAGCTGTTGGATCACTTGCAGTTGGTTATCCTCTTCAATTATGGAAACCTGATGACAAACATCTCAAACTTACTGCTGAGTACCTTTATGAAAAATGCCTGATTGATAATGCATTTTATCATGATATCAGTCATTCCGGAATCAATCCATATTTAACTCTTCATATTGCTCAGGTACTTATGCGTGCATCAGATATAAGGTTTGCAGATTTGATTGAGAGTATTGCTGCTTTATCATCAGAGACAGGCCAGTGGCCTGAGGCAATTCACCCCCAGTTAAAAACCGGGTGTATGGGAGATGGACAACATGTGTGGGCAGCAGCAGAATGGGTTCTGATAATAAGGAGTTGTTTTGTGTCTGAAGAAACCGATCCACCAGTATTAGTTTTATGCCGCGGTATTTATGAGAAGATTATGGAAAAAGTAAAAAAACTTTATTTCGGACCATCACCAACCATTTTTGGTTTAGTATCGATTCAAATAACAAACAACAAAAAGGAAACCGTTATTGAATGGGAAGGGAAATGGCATAATGGGAAAGAACCATGTATTGTAATTGCGTTTCCAGAAAAAAAGCCTCTGAGAGTTGAAACTGGTACATCGAAGGTGGTTTTGACAAGGTAAACATGTATGAATATACTAATGATTACTAATACATACTTGCCATTTATAGGAGGTGTAGAGAGGTCAATAGAGATATTTACAGCAGAATACAGAAATCAGGGGCATCAGGTATTGATTGTGGCTCCAAGGATAAATCATTCGGAGAATATTGAACAGGATGTTATTAGGGTGCCCGCATTACAGAATTTTAATGGTACGGATTTTTCGGTTCAATTACCTGTACCAGGTTTACTGAATAAAGTTTTAAAAAGGTTTCAACCGGATATTGTCCATTCTCATCACCCTTTTATGCTCGGGGATACTGCATTACGAATTGCTGCACAATATAAAATTCCAATAGTTTACACGTTTCATACCTATTATGAGTATTACACCCATTATGTTCCTGGAAATTGCAGTGCTCTTAAAAGATTTGTTATTGCTCTTTCTACTGGATATGCAAATTTATGTGATCACATTATTGCACCCAGCAGTAGTGTTGCAACAGAATTAATAGACCGTGGTGTGGAGACCTGTATTGATGTAATCCCGACAGGTATAGATGTTCAAAAGTATTTATCAGGCAATGGCAGAGAATTCAGGACAGAAATGGGAATACCAAAAAATGCATTTGTAATTGGGTTTGTAAGCCGGCTTGCTCCTGAAAAGAATCTGGATTTCCTTACAGATAGTGTAATTCAGTTTATGAGAAAGCATAAAAACACATGTTTTTTGATGATTGGGTGTGGATCACTTGAGGCTGAAGTAAAGCAAAAATTTGCTTTGTGTGGTTTAATGAATCGTTTTTATCCAACAGGTACATTGGTTACTGAAAAGTTGGTGAATGCTTATAATGCGATGAATGTTTTTGCTTTTGCGTCTAAAACTGAAACACAGGGGCTTGTACTTACTGAGGCGATTGCATCAGGAGTACCAGTTGTTGCACTTAATGGTCCCTGTATAGGTGAAGTAATAGAAGATCATAAAAATGGAAGATTAATTAATACTCAAAACAAGGATGAATTCTGCAAATCACTATCATGGGTAAAAAGATTGAGTAAAAGGGAACTGAAAATGATAAAGGAAAATAACCGGGCCAGAGCAAAAGAGTTTTCAAAAAGAGAATCCGCCTCAAAATTACTGGATATTTATAATAATCTCTTAACGAAAAATTATATCGAGCGTGATCATGCTGATAGTGGATGGGATAAAGCAAAACGTTTGATTAAAGCTGAGCTTGATCTCATAAAAAATGTAACACGTGCAACCGGTGCCGCAATAAATGATTCCACAGAGTAAACGCGAATGTTCTACGAATTCAGATGGAAAAGAATACTCATAAGAATAGATTCAAGCTGGATATATAATCTGTTTATAATTGCTTATGTTTTATCTCAGGGGGTATTTCCGTTCTATTATAAAAACATCAATGGACTTACCTACACATGGATGGGAATCGTTGGAGCAACAGGATTATTAACGATAGTTTTATTACATGAGATGTCTCATATAGTGATGGGTGTAGTTGTTGGTAAACCTGCGAAATCGGTAACACTTTTTTTAACGGGTGGTGTATGGGAACACAGAACGCAATTAATATCTGTATCAGAGCAATTGATTATTACTTTGGCTGGTCCATTTTTAAATATAGTACTTTTCCTGATTTTCAACAGTTGTTTGGTAAAAGGCGAGGAAGCATTATGGTCAATAGAATTTCTGGCACTTATTGAATATTTCAGGACTTTGAATGGGGTTTTAATTTTTTCAAATCTGATCCCTGTTTTACCTTTTGACTGTGGAAGAATTGTCAGTGCACTTTTATGTAAGGCGAAAAATCATGAGTTTGCAACAAATATAATGTCATTTGCAGGAATGGTACTGGCTTTGCTAGTAATATCTATCGGTATTCTCATACTTTTTAACGGGATAATTACTGGAGGTGTCTGCTGGATTTTAATTGGAATATCTATTCGAAAAGGTGCGAAGTTCTCAAAAAAAAGATATATTATAAGAAAGATACTTAGAAGTGAAAAAATCAAGACAATAATGTCATCTGCACTGGTAAGTGTGCCCCTATGGATATCTATTGAGAATTTTTTTGAAAATTACCTCTACAGGTACCAATTTAAGCTGTTTCCGGTTGTGGGATTCGAAAATGAAATTATCGGTTGTATTCGTACAGAAAATTTAAGAGCGATATCCCTGGATGAGGTGAAAACAAACAGTATAAAGGAATACATTTCTTCTGTAAGTGAGAATGCTGTTGATGCGGAAAATGATATTTTAAGTTTGCTTTCTATTATGGACGAAAAACATATAAGCAGATTTATTGTCCAGAAATCAAAACGTGTAGCTGGAATAGTAACTCACAAGGATATATTGAAATTTATGGAGCGAAAACTGATTTGAATAAAAACTATCTTCTATTTGTGCTTATTATGTTTCATAAATAATCTATAATGGATTTTAATGAAGAATGAAAATTGATTAAGGACAAAGCTTTTGTGGCTTTTGCAGTTTCGATCAGCCGATTGTAATGATTACTTTACGGGAGATCCTGTTGTCACTGGTTTGAAAAACTCATATCTGAAGTTTAAATAGTGGCAATATATTAATTATGACAATTCAAAACAACAGAGATGTAATCAATTGAAAAACAGTACCAATCAAATCCGAAAATCCCGTTCGACTAACGATCGTTTTGGTAGCTTGAATTCTGATTAATAATTTCTGTTCAGGCCAAAGATATTTGTTTTATTCAACAAATTTTCGTAAATGATACATAAAGCAAATAATTTGGATATCTGCGGTTTAAAGTCTATAAAAATTAATTTAAACGGTAAAATGAAAAAGAAAAAATTGTCTGAGTATACAATAAAAGGAGTAAGCATCTCACCTGGATTAGCTATGGGGCGGGCATATATTTATACGGATGTTTTATTACGGGACCATGAGTTTTATACAATTAAATCTTCAGAAATGAAAGAAGAGTTTAGAAGAATAGAACAGGCTTTATTGGATGTAACAAAGGATTTGGCTTTATCTGCTGAACGTATAGAAAGGGAGCTGAATTCACAAATAGCAGGTATATTTTTTTCACAGGCAGAGATACTTAAAGATCCTGAATTGCTTAAAGAATTGAAGACAGAACTGGAAGTAAATCTTGTAAATGCCGAGCAGATTGTTAAAAGGGTTTTTCGAAAATGGGAATTACGGTTCAGACAAATACAGGATGAAATAATCTGTTGCAAGGCTGATGATATTGTAGACTTAAGCAGACGGTTGATTCGTGCTTTGACAGGAATTCATGTACATACATTAGAACGGCTTCCTTCAGGAAGCATAATAATTGCTAAACGGTTATTACCTTCAGATACGGTTTTTTTGTCCCGTAAATCTGCAAAAGGAATCGTTACTGAATCAGGTGGACCAGCATCTCATGCAGCACTTTTAACAAGGGAAATTGGTATCCCTGCAATGGGAAAAATAAATGGAGTTCTGGATCTGATTCATCAGGGAGATTTTCTGCTTATTGACGGAGCTGAGGGAAAGCTCATAGTAAACCCAACAGAGAAGACAAAGAAGGTATTTCATACGAAATTAAAGAGGAGAAGTGCAGATTTTAAAAAAAACCAGAAAAAATCCTGGGGACCAGCCGTTTGCCGAAACGGTGCTGTTGTTGAAGTAATGGCAAATGTAAGTTGCCGCAAAGATGTTGAATTTTCAATAGATAACGGTGCTGATGGAATTGGACTTTTCAGAATAGAAAACATATATCTTTCAAGGAAACTGCCGCCATCTGCAATGGAATTACATGATGAGATAGCCAAAGTGATTGCTCCGGCACAAAATAAATCTGTTACGATCAGACTCCTTGATATAGGTGGGGACAAAAAATTAACATATCTCAATAGTGTTGGAGTTGGTGTTGATGATTCCTTTTTAGGGCGTCGGGGTATACGTTTTCTTCTGGAATATCCGGAATTGCTATATACACAGTTCAATGCTCTTATAAAATTATCCGAGAAATTTAATATAAAAATACTCGTTCCAATGGTTACATTCTGGCATGAAATGCAGATCGTAAGAGAAATTTTTGAAGAAATGGTTCAGTTAACAAATTGTAACAGAAAAATCCTACTTGGAGCCATGATTGAGACTCCGGCAGCAGCACTTTGTGTTTCGGATTTTATACCTTATGTGGATTTTTTCAGTATCGGAACCAATGACTTAACACAGTATACAATGGCAGCAGGAAGAGAAAATCATACGGTAATAGATTATTTTCTGGATAATCATCCAGCTGTTTTCAAATTAATTGATTCAACAATGAAAAATGCCGGTGAAGTGCCAGTTTCATTGTGTGGTGAATTGGCATCAGAAATTAATATGTTGAAATCGATTATAAAAATTGGTATTAAATCGATTAGTGTAGCTCCATCATTTATTCCAGATATTAAAGAAGCAATTAGATCCACATAAAACCACCAAAATAATCTTAGCCTGAATGGCGAACAATTAATAGACAATGAGCCTGCATGAATAATCCTGTATAAGAATGAGTTTTAAAGTGCTCGCCATATCTGCCAAAATGGTTACCGATTGTTTTTCATTCAAAAAGCGGGTCATTTTTTTGGACATTACATTTGTCCGGGACTGTTGGGCAGTATTGTTTGAGCTCATCGGGGTATTGTGTCCAGAGATGTGGTTATCGGATGTATTGACAGGCCATGCTCAATGAACGATGTTGGAGTCATTGAGCAAAATCAATATGTTACTAAGAAATCATTACTGTCGGGGTTTAATCTATTTGAGTAATTTTTTCAATCATGAGAGCACCAAGGTGCTGGTATCTGGTAGTTTTCCGTTTTGTATCGATGTCAATGAAAATTTTCCTGACTTGAATAGGTGTTAAACCTGTTGCTTCACAAACTGATTCCGCATGCATATTATTATTTTTTGCAAATAAACAGAGATCCATTTTTTGATAAGGTAAAGAGAAATAAAATTCTTCCTGGGTTTGTTCCAGAGGATAGGTATCTGTTGTTGGCGTTCTGTTTCTTATTTCTTCGGGTATTCCTAAAGATTTTGCCAATGCATAAACCTGTGTTTTATATAGATGGGCAATTGGTTTAAGATCAGCTGAACCATCACCCGATTTTACAAAAAACCCCTGATCGTATTCCAGACGGTTGGGGCTGCCTGCTACAGCAAAGTTGTATTTATCGGCATAATAATACTCAAGCATTTTACGGACACGTTGTTTGAAATTTGTTGCTGCAACCAGATTCAGATAAGAATCGTGTGTCATTCGTTTGCTGTAAACATTGTCGTTATTGTCTTTTACGATGAGTGAAAAGATCTGGTATCCGATACTGCTGGAATTTGCAGGAAGAGCAATTTTGAATGGGTAATGAGGCTGATATTGTGGAATTAATTGTTTGATTGCCTCATCTTGCCGATTGTAACAACCTGTTGCGGACAGTATTTCGGTAATCTCATGATCAATAAGTTCTATGCCCAGATGAGATGAAACAAGTTTTGCAAGGTGGAATGTATCTTCGGAGGTATGCCGTTCTGGCATAAACAGGCCTTTTACTCTTTCGCATCCGATGGCTCTGGCACATAATGCAGCAGTTACGCTGCTGTCAATTCCTCCGGAAAGGGCAATAATAATGCCCCTTCGTTTGAGAACAGAAACAAGTGAATTTTGAATGAAACCGCATATACGTTCTATTTCTGATGTGCAGTCGATTTGTAAAACATTAAAACCTATCTGATTTATATTTTCTGATACTGAATTGTTATTTAAAGGTAATGGAGGCATGTTTAAACTCCTTATTATATTATGATCCTGTTGTCTTTTTCCTTTTAATATAGCAGACCAGGTTATTAACTGAATCGAGATTTTCCGGTATCAGGTCTTCATCATTTACAGTAATCTTAAATGTTTGCTGAATAAAATTAACCAATTCCAATACTCCGGTTGAATCTATTATACCTCTTTCCATAAATGAGTCTGTGTTTGAGTATTTAACAGCATCAGAATTCATAAGGAAATTCCTGTTAACAAAATCAACGATTGACAATTGTAAATCAGTATCGTTTTCTAACATAACTGCCCCATTTCTGTTTTACTTGCCTGTCTTGGTGTTCTTGATATTAATTCCTTTCAAATCGTATGCCGCGACATCACTTAATTTTTGAAGGTAATCAAGATAAGGTTTATTGGTTTTAAGCCAATTTCTGATAATTGATTTTCCAATAATTTTCATCAAAACCGGATAAAAAGATTGAGAGTCTAAATGTGGATAAAAATGCTTAAATGAATGTAACAGAGATAAAAAAAGAGCACGCATAAAATTCTTTGCAGCATGTAAATAGGAATAAAAAGAGCTGAAACAGTATATCATTCCTTTTTGGAGTTCTACAGGTGACATCTGTTTTGGTTTAAAAACTACATGCAATCCATCGTAAAGGCTCCAGTTTTTGTGCAAAAGTCTTCCGGATTTTACAAAATTATGAAAAACTTCGGTTCCTGGTAAAGGTGTGAGAATACTGTATTGTACAAAATCAAGGTGCTGCTTTTTACTGAATTTGGAGGTTGCTTTGAAAATTTGTCTTGAATCAGGGTCATTTCCAAGCATAAACATGCCATGCACCTGTATTCCAGACTTGTGAAATATGTTGATTGCATTTGTGATATCGTTGATCTCCTGATTTTTACGCATCACCTTGAGGCTTCCAGGATTGATCGATTCAAAGCCTATAAAGACAATCCTGCATCCGGCATTGTACATTTTAGTAACCAGTTTGGGGTCATGAGCAGCATCTACCCTGACCTGGGCTGTCCAATTGCGTTTAAACCGGTATTTTAACATTTGGTCAAGCAATTTATGTGTTCGGGAAGGAATGGCAGAAAAATTATCATCAACGAAAAAGATCCAGTCACGTTCATAATTAAATATTTCATCCAGTACCCGTTCTGTACTCTGGGTTCGAAAACCTTTACCAAACATCTGAGTAACAGAACAGAAATTGCAGTCATGCGGACAGCCACGTGATGTCATTACAGGCCACACGTGGATTCTGGAACTGTTTTTTACGATAGAAAAATCAGGTATGGGAATAGAGTCCAGATCTTCGATTTTCCTGCCTTTGATTACAGAGTCGTTATTTTTACCATTGAGAATATCCAGAAATTCTGTTTCAGCTTCTCCACAAATTACCTGATCAAAATCATCACGTGTTTCCAGTGGAAGCATACTGGCATGTATTCCACCTATTAATGTTTTTGATTTTAAATTGTTGTTTTTGCGAATAGTGCGGTATTGTCTGGCGATTTCACGTCCCCGGTTGAATGTTGCAGTTATACAACTGACACATAGAACATCTGCTTCAAGCAACTCCTCTTCTGTAACATGTCTTTTCAGAATGTTTTCGTTTAGTATTATAACAGGATAACCAGCTTGTTTTGCAATGGTTCCCAGATAAACAGGACCTAATAATGGAATAGTCATGAACTTTGCGAATACGTTTGATGGTGCTCCGGCAGGTTCAATAAAAACAACTTTTTTATTCATTTCTATTCCTCCACATTGAATAATTCTGATCCATGTTCAAAAATTGTACCAATATTGCAGTAATGATTTTGTTTTCTGGAACAGCAGTTGCAAATAACTTGCAATCAGATCCAAGAAAAAAAACCGGATGATGAGGCTGACTTCTTGAAAGTATGTGTAAAACTCATGATATATATGACAATTATAAATGTAAAGAGTCGAGCAAAATTATGAGTGATGAAAAGAACCTGATTTTTTCAGGAGAAACCCGTTCAGATGAAGAAAAATTATGGTATAAAGACGCAATCGTTTACGAAGTGCACGTACGGGCATTCAGAGACAGTAATGGCGACGGGATAGGTGATTTTAGAGGGCTAAGAGAAAAACTGGATTATTTGCAGGATCTTGGTGCCACAGCCATATGGTTGCTTCCGTTTTATCCGTCACCATTGCGTGATGATGGGTATGACATTTCGGATTATTTAAATATCCATTCTGATTATGGTACTTTACGTGATTTCAAGGAGTTTTTAAAAGCTGCACATAAAAGAGGTATAAAGGTTATTGCTGAACTGGTTCTTAATCATACTTCATCAGAACACAATTGGTTCAAGCGTGCCCGAAGAGCAGAGCCACAGTCCAATGTTCGTAATATGTATGTATGGAGCAAAAATCCGGATAAGTATAAAGATGCCAGAATAATTTTCAGTGATTTTGAATCATCTAACTGGGCGTGGGATCCTGTTGCCAGGTCTTATTACTGGCATCGGTTTTATTCTCACCAGCCGGATCTAAATTTCGAAAATCCCAATGTACACAAAAGCCTTATCAGAGTAATTGACTTCTGGTTCAATTTGGGTGTTGATGGGTTACGACTGGATGCAGTTCCTTATCTTTATGAGGAGGAAAATACAAACTGTGAAAACTTGCCCCAGACTCATGAATTTCTTAAGAAGCTGCGGGCTCATGTAGACCAGAAATTTCAAAACCGGATGTTGCTTGCAGAAGCAAATCAGTGGCCGGAAGATGCTGTTGCATATATGGGCAATGGTGATGAATGTCAGATGGCTTTTCACTTTCCACTTATGCCCAGGATGTTTATGGCTATTCAAATGGAAGATAATTTTCCTGTGATAGATATTTTAAAATCAACTCCACCTATCCAGTATTCATGTCAGTGGGCGATGTTTCTTCGCAACCATGATGAGTTGACATTGGAAATGGTGACAGATGAAGAACGGGATTATATGTACAGGGTGTATGCCAGGGATACGCGCGCAAAAATTAATCTTGGTATCAGGAGGAGGCTTGCACCACTGCTTTCAAATGATCGGCGAAAAATTGAGTTGATGAACATTCTTCTGTTCTCTCTTCCCGGTACTCCCATTATCTATTATGGAGACGAAATAGGAATGGGTGATAATTACTATCTGGGTGACCGAAACGGTGTCAGAACTCCCATGCAATGGGGGCCTGATCGCAATGCAGGTTTTTCTGACGCCAATCCGCACAAACTGTTTTTACCAGTGATAATTGATCCCGAATATCATTATGAAACTATTAATGTAAGAAATCAGGATTCAAGTTTCAGTTCTCTTTTATGGTGGATGCGTAGTGTCATTGCAATGCGAAAAAGATTCAAGGTATTTGGCAGAGGTACGTTTGAAATCATTCCTGTTGACAATTCAAAAACATTCGTGTTCAGCAGGCAGTATGAAGATGAAATCGTTTTGGTTATTGTAAATCTTTCCAGGTTTTCTCAGGTTGTGCATATTGATATGAAACAATATAGTGGTCTTGTTCCTGAAGAAGTTTTTGGTCGTACAATTTTTCCGATCATTAAAGAGGGACCATACATGATGACACTGGGGCCTTATGACTATTATTGGCTTCTTCTGGGGAAAAACAGGGAAGAAATTGGTATTGTTGAAGAAATGGCTCCAGCTTTGAAACTTCGTAAAAACTGGGAATCTGTTTTCACCGGAAAAGCTCGAATCGAATTGGAAGAAAGGATTTTACCAAGATATCTGATGCATTCCAGATGGTTTGCATCCAAGTCAAAAAGAATTAACCGGATTTCCATTCAGGAAAATATCGTTTTGCAGGATATAACAGTACCATCGCGTTTGTTAATTGTCAGAGTTACTTTCACTGCAGGTGGAGAAGAATATTATTTTCTTCCGGTTTCCTTTCTTGATAAAGCATCATCAGCGATTATTGAAGAGTTTCCGCAAGCTGTAATTGCAGAATTTCTTGTTGATAATCAGGAAGGATATTTGTTTGACGGAATGTATGAAGAGAGTGTGCATTTTGCTCTTTATAATCTGATAGCGGGAAAAAAACGGTTAAAAGGAATAAATGGCAATCTAAGTGGTATATCTGGAAGAGAATTAAAGACTATAGTTAAAAAAGCAGTATATCCTTTGAAATCACGAAACTTGAAAGTTGAGCAGAGTAATACAGCTGTCGTTTTTGATGAACTGCTTTTTCTCAAGATCTATCGTAAACTTGACGAAGGGATAAATCCGGAACTTGAGATGATGCATTTTCTTGGGGAAAAGGCTTGTTTTAAACATATGCCGCCGTTTGCGGGAGCATTGCAGTATAAAAAATCCAGATCTGAAACTTATTCTGTTGCAATTATGCAAGGATATGTAGAGAATAGTGGAAATGCATGGACACTTATTTCCGGATTTATCGCCAGGTTTTTTGAACAGGTACTGTCTTCAGACTATCAGGTTGCCATTCCGGCTGATACATTTGTACCACTCATTGAAATATCGCCTCTGGATTTTCCTCCTGTATTAAGTGAAATGGTTGGTGAACTCTTTCTGGAATTAATTATTTTACTTGGCAGGAGAACTGCACAGATGCACATAGCTTTAAGTCAATCGGTTACGATGCCGGAGTTTTATCCGGAGCCTTTTACACAGCTTTATCAGCGATCTCTTTTTCAATCGGTACAAGGGCTTGTTCAACGTATATTCGGGCAACTGGAAAAACAAAAAAAAACAGTTCCACAGGAATTTGCAAAAGAGGCAGAAGAGGTAATAGGATTAAAAAAACAGATAATAGAATCATTAAGAAGAATTGTAAAGAAAAAAATCTCTTCTTTGAAAATACGTATACATGGTGATTATCATCTTGGACAGGTTTTATATACAGGAAAAGATTTTATTATTATGGATTTCGAAGGAGAACCGGCCAGGCCATTGAGTGAAAGAAAATTGAAACGTTCTCCATTCAGAGATGTTGCCGGGATGATTCGTTCTTTTCATTATGCAGTATACAGTACACTTTTTCAGAATCCTACTTTCAGAAAGATAGATATACCTGTTCTTGAAGCGTGGGTAAGTCCATGGTATCATTATGTAAGTGGTTTATTCCTGAATTCGTATTTAAAAACAGCTGATAATGCATCTTTTATTCCTGCAAACAAAGACGAGATTACGATTCTTTTACAGACATATCTGCTTGAAAAAGCAGTTTATGAGCTTGGGTATGAAATGGATAACAGGCCGGACTGGTTACAGGTACCATTACGTGGTATTGAGAGCCTGATGCAAAATATATTAAAAAACAAATAAAATGGTATTACAGGAGGATTGAATGCACCTTGGGGCTACTTACAGGGGAGAGGGAAAAACGTCATTTACGGTATGGGCACCTCACCGAAAAACAGTGTCTGTTAAAATAGTTCATCCACATGAAGATATTTATACTATGCATCATGAGTTTCTTGGTTATTGGCGTATTGATGATGTACCGGCATATCCGGGTTACCAGTATGTTTACAGGTTAGGCAACTCTCTTGAGCGTCCAGATCCGGCTTCAAGGTTTCAACCGCAAGGCGTGCATGGACCTTCAGAAATTATAGATCATTCACAATTCAATTGGAGTGATTCTTCATGGGAGGGGATTAAACTCCGTGATATGATAATTTACGAATTGCATACCGGTACATTTTCACCTGAAGGAACTTTTGAAGGAATTATCAAAAAACTGAATTATTTGAATGATTTGGGAATTAATGCCATTGAACTAATGCCATTGGCTCAGTTTCCGGGTGGACGTAACTGGGGATATGATGGAGCGTATCTATTTGCAGTCCAGAACTCATACGGGGGGCCATCAGGCCTGAAAAAACTGGTTGATTCTTGCCATCAACATGGGATGGCAGTATTAATCGATGTGGTATATAACCATCTTGGTCCAGAGGGTACATATATCCAGGATTTCGGCCCATATTTCACAAAAAAGTATAATACACCATGGGGTGATGCTGTTAATTATGATGAAGCATGGAGTGATGGAGTCAGGAACTTTGTTATTCAAAATGCGATCTCCTGGTTTAAGGATTACCATATAGATGCGTTGAGACTGGATGCAATACATGGGATATATGATTTTGGTGCAAAACATATTCTAAGAGAGCTTGCAGAGGAAACTGAACGGTTTTCAAATGAAAATGGTAGAAAAAGATATCTGATAGCAGAAAGTGATTTAAATGACAACAAGGTAATAACACCAACAGAACAGAATGGCTACGGTATAGATGCACAGTGGAGTGATGATTTTCATCATGCAGTTCATGCTTTGCTCACTGGCGAGAAAAAGAGTTACTATAGTGATTTTGGTACTTTGGATCATGTGATCAAAGCATACCGTGAGGGGTATGTATACACATGGAACTATTCCGAAAACAGGAAAAGATTTCATGGCAGTTCAGCATCACAACTTTCTGCTGAAAAGTTTATCATTTGTACTCAGAATCATGATCAGATAGGTAATCGGTTAATGGGTGAAAGATTATCTCAGCTGCTTTCATTTGAAGCACTTAAATTAACATCAGGTGCAATGTTTATTGCTCCTTACATTCCTTTATTGTTTATGGGTGAAGAATTCGGTGCACAAACGCCTTTCATGTATTTTATCAGCCATAGTGATCCTGATCTGGTAAGGGCTGTCAGAGAGGGACGTGCAAGAGAATTCTCCCAAATGCATATGGGAAAAGAATCACCCGATCCACAGGATTCAGAAACTTTTGATAAATCCAAACTTCAGTGGGAGTGTATTGATAAGCCAAATCATGTACAGCTTCTGCTGTTTTACAAAAAAATGATTGGTTTACGGAAAGATAATGGGATTTTTACTGAAATGAACAAAAAAAACAGTTCCTTTGAAACTTTATCAGAAAAGAAAATACTGGTTTTGCGAAGATGGTCCAAAAATCAGAGCTTGCTTTCAGTAATGAATTTTTCTGAAAAATCAGTACCGGTTGTTTCTTCAAATGCAGAGTTTAAAGGTGTGAAAATTATTGATTCTTCTGATAAAGAATGGGGTGGTTTGGGATCGACTATGCCTTTGGATATTGAACCGGATAAAGAGTATGTAATGCAGCCATATGAATTTACAGTTTACATGCGGGATAACTGCTGAAAGTTGCATAATACTAATCATGGCACAATTCAGTTAATCATCAAGCTCAAATAGCATGTTGTTTTAATATTTCTGAATAAAGGGTATATGGATTGCGTGATATCGATTGTGAAGGAACATGCACTGTTTACAACTGTCAGTTTCGGATTATCAGCCAGTTAAAGACAACCTGAAAACAGGAAGAAAAATGTTTATAGATTAGAATCTGCCGGGATTTCTGAAATAAGTTCAGGTTCAGTAATCTCCTTCCTTTTTGTTACTGGCATGGTCATTTTTCTTTTTCGGATCTTGTTTACATAAATGTAGCTGGCACCATAAAGCATTACAATAAATAAAAGGATGTTTTGTGGTATGTGAAGAAATTTCCTGTAACCGAAAATATTTTCACAAATATATGTGATAAGGTTTATCAGAGGAATATGAATCAGGTATGGATAAAAAGAACTTCTTCCTGTTTTTCTGATAAAGGGCAAAGAAAACAGTTTTGCAATCAGCCCTTTTTCTACAGCAACGCAATACAGAATAATTATATAAAATGGAGTTAAAAAGAGATGGTAGGAAATAAACTGTAAAGAAGGAAACTCCTTTGAATGCAATTGTAGAAGGTTAAAAACAGCAATTACAGAGATTACAATGATGCTGTCGTATAGTATTGGTTTTAATATCGATTTGTTTTTATTCTCAGTGTTTGTAAGTTGGAAAAAACGTGCAAGCAGCATGCCCGTAAAAAATTCAAAAAAGCGTACCGGTCCAAAAATATGAAAGAAACTGTAAAGTTCTGGCGGATTGCCGAGTCTTTGGTAAAGAACAGACCAGGCAATTAATGGAATTGAAGCTATAATTAAAAATACAAAAAGGTAACGTTTCTTCTTGATACCTGCAACCATTTTCAACAATGGTCCAAAGAACAGATAGCACAAGAAAAAAGCTGAAAGTGCCCACGAAGGAGTATTTAGTGAATAACTATTGAAAGGAAAAACAGACCATAAAAGGGAAAGATGCATGAATGCTGAAAATAATAGTTTTGGGATATCGATATTTCCTGAAGGTATTCGGTGCAGGAGATGTATTACAATCATAAGGATTGTAGTAATTGCATGTAGAGGGTATAATTCAAAAAATCTTTTTTTTAAAAATGGGAGTGTTTTAAATTCATTTGCTTTTGATGCAAATTTTGAAGTGAAAATAAATCCACCGAGTATGAAGAATATTGTTGCATGAAATGCAGGACCTTTAATTATTCTGAAAAACCATGCGGGATTACCGTGCAGATTGTATAATCCACCCATAACTTCAAGGTGGAAGAGAACAATATTGATTGATGCCAGTAATCTGAGACCATCAATTGCTAAATAGTAACGATTTTCTGTATGGTTTTTATATTTATCTGCCATATTTGTGAAAGTTAAAGTATTAAATATAACAAAGGACTACGGCTAATAGAGCCGATTTTTTCATTTTTTACAATTACTCTGGCATAAAGTGGATATTAAATGAGTTCACAACTTATCTGGCTCTCTCTCGCAGTCGTCGTAAATTAATAATCTTGGTTTAAGCTAAACCAAACATGGTCTGGTATTAGCTGGTTTTTAAAACCTGCATGGGAATGGATTATTCCTGATTTAGTATACCTAAATCAGGAATAATCCTTTAGGCGAGTGTTTTTTGCGGACATTGTATAAAGGGTGTTCATGCCTGCCTGGCCGTATTACCATGCAGGCATGACCTTCACAGTCATAAAACCCTTTCTGAGGTAGTGCTGCCCTCGCAACTCATTGTAGATTAATCGTCTCTATTTAGGTAACAGTTAATTTTCTTTGAATTATTGGTTTAACGGGCTTTGATTTACACAGAGGAGGATATTATGCTATACTGGATTCTGGTATTTGCAGTATTGGCAATTATTGCTGCAGTTATGGGATTTGGAGGGCTCGCTTCAACATTTGCCGGAATTGCTCAAGTGCTTTTTTTTATATTTCTTGGGATAATTATTATAATGTTTGCAATCAGCATAGGTATTTTTAATAAATTAAAAAGAAAATTTTAAAATGGATACATTGTTTTTGGGAATCAATCTGTTGTATCCGTAAAAAAGTTTACTTGCGATCGGGAGTTTTTTGCAGTCAGGGTGTTTTTGTAGAGAATATGATTAACAAATAGCTCTAAAAGATCACTGCGACAGCACAAACATATCCAAAAAATTAGAGCAGTTATAAAAATGATCATGAAACTGTTTTAGTTGTTCAGACTCTGTTTTAGTGTCAGTTTTTTTCCGTTTTGGTGTTGATTATTACATATGTCTTCAAAAATTGGAACTAATTCAGGCTTTGCAGTAAAGAGGTGCAGGCGTGATCAAGATCCCGTTTAAGTATTTTATTGCTGATTTCGATACATTTAATCTGGTTAATAATTTCTTTAGCAGATTCTGTACTTTGTGTTTTTTTCAGCTTATCGAGAAGGTTACAGTATTTTTTGGAGTGTTCACCAAGATGAGGAGCGAATTTTAACATTTTTCGGTAATTTTTGCCTTTTAAACGTATACCTGTTTCAGATCTGTTTTTTTCAAACCTGATATCATCTATAGAAATATCTGTACCTAATCCGGTTTTGAGTTTAATAAATGCCTTTGATAACAGCGAGAGATCAGATTGTTCCTCAGTGGCATACTTAACTTTATCTGAAGTTTCACCAATTAGATTATGTTCATATGTTTTATAAAAACCATCAGAACACGTGACTCCCAAAGAGTGAAGAAGATTGCTGGAAACATATCCATGAAGAGTTTTGCCGTCTCTTTTCCCGGTGAAATCAGTATTACATTCGCCAATACATGCAAGTGTTACATCCAGTTCTTCTTGGACAGGAACTGAATCTAACCGTAATTGTGAGTTTTTTATACCAGGTAATGAGTCGCAGGGTATAAATTTCTCGAAATCCGTCTTTTTTAATTTTAGTCTTAAAGTTGCATTCCACAGGCCGTAGTTTGTTCGGGCTTTATCGGTAACATCTGCATTGAATGGTCTGATTATGTCATCAGTAGTTCCGCTTTTTGCAAAATTGCTAAATCCTTTACTGCCCTGATTACAGATATCATATATATGAAGCTGATCTGAAGGGTTGGAGGTCAGTCGTTTATGAAGGGCAAGGTGAACAGGAGTAATATTGTCAATATTACTGAAAATTTTGCGTAATTTTATTCTATCGGAGATAGTAACTTTTTCACCTGCGATACAAATCTCTTTAATAAAAAGTGAGGGGTTACGTGATGGCGAAACTACCAGAGTGTTGTTATGAAGAATGTTAAACAAGTGCATTTGTTCATACAATGTGAGTTCAAGTGTTCCAAGGGCTATCGAATAGGTTTGAGCCTGTTGTTTCTTTACATTAATCTGGTCGTTAACTACAGACGCCATTGCACCGTAAAGCTGAGGGCCGGTTATTGTATTGAGATTTATCAGCTTGTCATGACCTGTTCTTCGAAGATATTTTTTGACACTGGCTGCAAACGGATTGTCGGCTGTTAAATCAGTATCGAGTCTGTACATAGTTTCAACAGCCATAATGTTGTTGGAATTCCAGAGGTGATTAAAGAGAAAATCATAACCATCGAATTTCAGATTGTGGTTATGGACAGGATAGCCATCATCCTCATGTGTATTAAGATATATCATACCGGATGGAGCACCATTTTTATAGGAATATTTCCTGGTCCATTTGCACGTGTCTGGTATTTCCTTGTCATCTGAAGCCATATCCGAGGGACTGTAAATGCCAAGATCATAAGCAAGTGCATATATAAGTGGTTTGGCCAGGCTTGATCCATTCTGGTTTCTGTTAACTAACAGGGAATGGAGTCTGCTTCCCAGACGATCACGAGAGCAATACGCAAGGAGTTTACATGTGCGTGAGTCCATAATCGCATAAGAATAGTATTGACCCGGGACATGAAGAGAATCTCTTTTGTAAAAAAAGCAGGAGCGACGTATTGAATCCGGTCCGGTTTTTTGGTAGCGTATATTACAAACAAGAGTGTCACCGGTTTTCAACAGTGTCTTGTTTCTGGAAACAGGATCTGTAAATATTGAGTCATTTGTAATCACCTGTATTTTTCGTAATGTATCTGACGGGACTGTTTTTCCAGTCAGATTGTAGCCTTCGGAACCGATTCGAATATCTGTTCGTATAGTGGTGTCCGGACCGAATCCTCGTTTGTTAACAAGATCTTCGAGAAATCTTTGAAGTCTGTAATCAATAGTAAGATCAATTGAAAGATTGCCATACCTTCTTATTATGCTTTCCGGATTGGAGATGTCAATTTCATCAAGTTCTGAACTGTCCATCCCGTTAATCAGACAGACATGTTTCCAGTATTCGTTTGCAAGATCTATCAGATAGCTGTTTTGGGGTATTACCGGAGATGGTTGTCTGAACTTCAAGGAATCCAGTTGCTTAAAAATGATATCTGTTTTCTTGTTGTCCCAGTTAAAACTATCTGCTAATAAGGGAAGGCAGATTTTTACATGTTGAATTATTTTTTGGGGGATGTGACGGTTCCATTTAACAAGACGGGCAAGATAAAGACTTTGTGGAATATTTAAACTGTCTGGGGGCAGGCCAAAAAGACCTTTACTTATATCATGATATCCAGTCATACCACGGCCTGCCGAAACACAATGGTTAATATATAATGTTAAAATATTTTCATTTGAGTACATCTGCTTTAATGCCTGAGCCAGTTTTAATTCGCTAACTTTTCGTTGTAAAGATTTTTCTGCATAAGCATAACCACGATTATTGTATTTAAGCAAGAGAAATCGGGCTACCTGCATATGAATCGTACTTGACCCACGTGGATATTGCAGTTTTCGTGTGCGTAGAGATGAAAAAACAGCTTGAAATGATGCACGAATGATAGAGTTAAAATCATAAGCTTTTTTTCGGGTATAAAAATCTTTGTCTTCGGTAACCAATAATGATTTGAGAAGAATTTCATTGAGTTGAGATAGATTAATACAATTGTGGGTAGTTTTAAGTTCTGCGAGGGGAATATGGTTACGATCATTAATAGTGATGTTTTTTTCAAAGCTTTTGATACTGTTTAGAATTCTAACAGCTTCAAGAGATGGAAAATCCAAAACATTTTCATCGTGCAGGCCTGGATTGTCGTTATAAGCAGTTGTGTCATATCGGTTAATGATACTTTGTGCAGTTTGTTTCATCTCCAGATTCGCGTTTATTTCCTGCCATACATATCCATAGGTACGTGAAAGCTTATTCGAATTTTCAAGTTTAATCAGCTTTTTAGCTCCCATATCAATGTATAACTGAAAGATTAAAGCACAGATCAAACAGGCTGTGAGGGGGAATAAGAAAATTGAAATGATAAACAGGATTTTTTTCGATGGTAGTTTTATTTTCATAAAATTCGATTAATCAAGATCAAATTAAAAAATTGATTCAATCAGTATTTTTACTGAATTAAAATCTTCAGCGATACTGATAGAATTTGCAATTATTCGGATGATGGCAGCATGAAAACTTGTTTAAAGTTTAAAGTTTAAAGTTCATTTCGCGTTTTGCTAAAATCCAGTATATTAAAAAATATACATTTTTCCATAACAAGCAATGTCAGGAAATGAATGAATTTGATTTGTTATACATTTATTGTTTAGATTTATATTGATACCCGTATTTGTGCAGTTGATTATGTTGCTTTTGGATTATATTTTCAATTTGAATGTAGTTTAAATTCGGGACATGCTATTATTTTGTGTGATGGTTGCAAATAAAATAAAATCAGATTCATACCAGAAGTAATTCTAAATAGGTTTTTCTGATTTTGATCGAGTGGTAAAAAGGGACTAAATGAGTTTATTGAAAGAATCATTCTATAAGTTAAATTTGGTATTCATTCTTTTATTTTCAGAATATGTTTCTTCAATGGATACAATAACAGTTCCGGATATGATGTTTAGTATTGATCATGAAAAAAGATTAATCGTGACAAATTATGACGTAAACTTAATAAATTCAAGCAGGATCAGACCAAAAGCATTTATAAGAATGGATAAAGTCTATGAATTTGATGACGCTGTTGAGAATTTGGAAATTGGAATAGAGTATCAGATTACGAATAGTGCCGGAAATTCAAAATATGGACTGCATTTTACTCAGTTACCAATTATCAGAATAGAGACAGAAAGCAAGATAGTTGATGAACCACGTGTTATGGCGATGTTCATAATGGTCGAGAGTAATAAGAAAAAAACAGTTTCTGATATTGGTATAGAATATAGAGGAGGCTGGTCTCAAAATTACCCCAAGAAGTCGTTTAGAATTGAATTTTTAAAGGACACAATAACCCGAAAAACCCGAAATGTCAGTTTGCTGGATATGCGCTCGGATGATGACTGGAATCTTCAGGGGATGTACAATGAACCGTTGAGATTGAGAAGCAAGGTGTGTTTTGATCTATGGAAAATGATTCACATCCTGCATTATAAATCCCAGGAACCGGAAGCTGTAAATGGAATAGAAATGAAATATGCTGAACTGTTTTTGAACGGATCGTATCAGGGTGTTTATTGTGTTAGTGAAAGAGTCGATCGAAAACAACTGAAATTGAAGAAATCTGATAATAAAATCAGGGGTGAATTATATAAAGGTA
>DATGNN010000152.1:0-13097 GCA_035306725.1 Chitinispirillaceae bacterium
GAACGTTTTGCGGAACGCTGAGTAACGTTACGATTGGCTGATACTGACATGTAAACCTCCTGTGAGTAAAATTGAAAAAGATGTAAGCACCATGCTCACAGGATATAAATAAAATATTGTCAGGGTAGGTTAATAGTAATATGGGGAGAAAGAGGGTTTTGCCGCCGCGGAGCGGCTTTGTTCAACGGTTGATGCATGCTGAAGTTGCTGGAGTGAGGAACGAACGGAAGCAATTTAGGTGGAGCAAAGCGGAACCAGCATTCATTTGTAGTGGATTTAAACCGGAATGCTACCATCTCCCAAAGTCTTTTGCCGTGGCCCTTCATCCAGATTTCTTCTTCAAAGCACTCAATAATTCTCCTTATGTCTTAGTTTGCCGTTTTGGTCAAATTCGTGCCAAGAACCAATTTTGCGCCCCATTCGGTATTCTCCAGTTTCTTTTTTCTGGTTGTTTTCATAAAATTCCACATATCTTCCATGAGGTAGATTGTGGTACATTTCCTTTTGAATGTGAATCGCTCCATTCGGATAATAGGATGTATACAAGCCATGATAAACTGGTGAACCATCTGATTTTTGTACAATATGACTTCTTTCGATAATTAGATTCTCCTTATCTTTGATGACAATTTCTGCTGGTTGCGGATTCTTCTTAAACCATAGTTCTTTGGATTGAATTTTGAATGACTTAAGAACAGTATTTATAGTCCTATCAAATTTGCTATTAACATCACCATAATTCCTGAACACAACATAGATATAAAAATCCGAATTCAAATTTAAAGTAAATGCCAGATCATGAACTGGCTGGTCATTAAATGCGAAGGTGTAAGCATGCAACACGGATTTAACCCCATCTACCTTGATTACCTTCTGGCCGTTTTCTTTGAAGTCATTTTCGCTTTTTAATTGACGTCTAATATCGCTATTTAACGCGTCAATGCTTGTGTAAGCTTCGGGACCAAATTTGTATATATGCTGAAGAATAATCTTGCAATCTTTTCCATAGAAGTGTTGAAGATGAATGCCCTTTCTGTCATCAAAGAGAAATCTCTTGTGTTCCCACCCAAGAGGTACAGAAAAGCTATACCCAAACATACTTTCATAAGTTACCAATGTGTCATTAAAGGGATCTTGCCAAGCTGGATTGTTATTTCCATAATCGACTGGGAAATAGGTGTCTTGCCCGAATGCAATTGCGCTCTTCATTACCGCGCTAAGACTATAGGAATAGATTTCAAAAGGATAGTAGCCTTTCGCATTTTGAGCAGCAGGATTTCCTCCCTTCTTTATGAGTAATTCAACTAGAGATTTATTGCCTCTATAATTTGCATGGTGTAGTTCATTATTTCCAATGCTGTCCGAATTGTTTATTTCAATTTCAGGAAATGCTTCTAACAATATTTCGGCAGGATTCAAACCAAAACCATAATCCAGCATACAATGATATAGCAGGGGCGTAATACCTGATTTGTCTTTCTTGTTTGGATTGCCACCCTTCTTCTTGATGATTTGGGCAAGCTTTATGTATTCATCTCGACTTAATTGGTCAATCCTTGGAAGTTTAAAAAAGATATTTCTACCGTCATCATCAATATGTTTACCATCAATACCAGACTCGATATAGTGTCCGATTCGGAAAATGGAATCTATCATTGCATAATTATTTGATGCTATTGCATCTGAAAGTAACCGGTCACGGTTTCTCGGAGTAATACGTTCTGTTGAAAAGCCCCCAATGGCAATTACAAGAACGCAAATAAAGAATCCTGAGGTAGGTCTTGTTATATTTGTTTTATTTAACATTTTCATCCCTTTATGTGTTAATCTGAGCATGCGAACATTCTTTCTCTTGCCGCCACCTATAATCAAATTCGTTCCGGTTTATTTACACCAACGGGTTTCGGCACAGCCGAAGTGCCTGTGTTGCGCCTGCGGCAGGCATTTTGGCTTGACGATGTTGGGCGATGCCTGGCTGCCAATGCTCTTAATTCTCCGCGCGCCTGTTTACATTTGTTTTTTTTCTATTCCTTCCAATCAAATAGATTTACAAGGTGCCATTTTTTACATTCTTGGCACCTCTCATAGCTTTTATGAAAAAGATTAACTTTAAATATTGGCCGTGAATAGACCTTGGAACATTCAGGACATTTCATTTTACCTTTTACAAGTTTGAACAACCAATTATTCCCATATTTTAAATATGCAAGTATTGAAATCATTAGCATGAAATAAAAAACTGTAAAAAGCTGTAAAATAATTCCCCATTTTATACTACCAAGATTGAAAACGTTCCATGCAGACAAAAATATTGGAAAATTTCCAATAAAATGAAGGCTAAAAGCACACAGTAACCCAAAAATTACATTTTTCTTTTTAATAATGAAGTATAGTGCAGTAGATGTAAATGCTGCATGCCAAATACAGACCATCCACCTTTCACCTATAAATCCTGTAAATTGATACCATGGATATTTTGCAATTACTGGTGATTTAGATATTAAAGCAGCAAGGTTCCACGCTTCTCCAATCCCGAATCCGAGTCCAATAGCAAGCGCAATTTTAACCAAATCAAATTCTCTTATACGTTTAAGAAAATATGGTATAGTTAGTATAAACAATTTTGCAGGTTCTTCTGTCAATGGTGCGTAGAGTGCACGCAGTATTGTCAAAACATTTAAATTCTGTACTATTGTAACCAAGAAGTTATCTAATGGCATTCTTACAAAGTGGTAAGCAATTGCATTCATTGGTAACATTAATAAGACTAACAATAATATCAGCAATTTATTTTTACTTGGACTACGAACAAAAAGATATGATCCAATTGTAAAAATGGATAAGAGTGTGGTTATAATTACTGCTATCAATAAATCAGGCATTTACTTTCCTTTTTTCTTTGTTTTTCTTCAGGCGCGCTTTTTTGTCTTTGCATTGGCAGCCAGGATGGCGTTCTTTTAATGCCAGGGATGGCTCCTTTTTATTCTCCTAATAATAATCTCTGATTGTCTTCTATTCTCTTACTTCTATTATGAGAAAATCTTTAAATGATTTCCTGTAATTTCCTTTTTTCCGGATGTCTCCGACGGCCCCCTTTCTTTCCAGGGCCAAAGAAAGTAGGCAAAGAACGCCCTGAGAGCCCCGCACCGGCTCTTCTGTTCGTGTTTTCACCGGGGAGGGCCATAAACTCGAAGACTCAAACAAATGGCCCCGGAGAGAAGACCGGCGAAAACACTCACGAGCCGGTGATCGGGGCAGATCTACATACCAGGCCTTTTTATTATCAGGGTTCACTTCAGTTAACCCCTGAGATAGCTTTGCTCGTTTTTATCTGTTTCGTCATCGGTTTTTCATATAATATCAATCTATCCGGATGCTTATCTCCAACTGTTCTTTTCTCTTCTGAAATCTGTCTTGTTAATCTCATTTTTTTCCATCGATTTTAAACTGTTTTCTCCTTCTTAAAGCGCCAGGAAGACGTTTCCCGCCAAACTATTGCCTATAACGGTTCCGGGCACATATGCTGTTTGTGAAGCGCTTTGGCTGAACAAATGGCATATTGCCCGTGTTAGTGGTCTGTTTGCTCGACGACATATATCTTCCATATTGCTTTTGCGCGCTCTTCTTCTGCCCCATGGATGGGGCTCATCTTTTTGAATATATTTATCGTTTGTATTTTAACTCAGACTTTCCAGTTGTCTCTTTTATTGGCAATCCAAATACTGTTATTTCTGTATCTGATATATCCACTGTTATCATATCGCGTGGACTACCTTCGGGATTCATTTCGTCAGTCATCATGAAAGGTACTGCGAACTCTTTTCCATTGCGAGAATCTGGGTAAACCATTAAGGTATCTAATTTTTTGCTTGGGCGTTTTCCGAGATTCTTAACAGCCCCTCCATATTCAAGCTCATTTTTTAACCACCATGAACCATGTCCACGTAACCAAATTTCTGCTTTATTATGAACGGAATTCGTTTTAGTATCGTCATTAACAGCGACACGCACCATATATTGTATATCAGTATCTTTTTGTATGTCTGTATTCTTAAGTGTTGTTTCAGTCTCAGGAGTATCTTTAGAATCAGAACTCCCAGCTCCCAAAAAACATAACAGACAAATTAAAAATAATGATAACAAATGCCTATAAATTGTATCCATTTTCGCTCCTATTTTTATTTAACATGAATTGTAAAAATAAGTTTACTATCTCCTGTTATTTATTTATCAATATCCAGCAAGTTGCGGCAATCGTAGAAACGTCCTGATTATCTGCAATGCCATCTTTATTGCGGTTTGTTATTGCGGTTTCAAGAGTTTGCGCAATGGGTTTGAGCTGGTCAACAGGAGGAATTTTATTTCCATCCATTTGCATCATCTTTGTAACAAAATCAGCACTTGTTGCCAGTCTATTATCATACGAAGCTCTACTCCAATCTTCCATTTTGGCACCATGTAATGTACCACCTGAATACCATGTTTTTTCCTGAGAGGAGGTCGAGTTCCCCTCGTTATCAGAACTTCCAACACCCAAAATACATAAGAGGATTATTAATGCAAATGAGAATAAATGCTTATAAAGTTTTGACATTTCCAACTCCTTTTCTATTTAATGTAATTGCACATACAATAGAAACAATCATAAACAATATATCTGAATTATCCCATGTCCCAGGAGTAACTCCTAATAATTGACCAAATTCTGATCCTATTGCAATTGTTACAAAAATACCTATCCAGAAATATTGCTCATAACAATGATGTTTCCAAATACTTGCAAAAAGTAATATTCCACCAAATAACCATAAAGCATTAGGCAAGGAAAAATATACCCACTTTGGAAAAATGGAATAATATTTATCTGCAAAACTTCTCATAGATTCAACTATATTAATGACGCCTATACTTTTGAACCATTCAAACATTAATAAACTTTGTTCTCTCCATAATATATAAATAATACCACCTATGGCTATACTGACTATACCTAAAATTGATTTTCGTGTTCTATTCATTTTCATAAGAGTAACATTGCAGAATGCAAATTGTTAAATATTTTCTTTTCTGCAGCCCGGACGGCTGCCGTCTTTGAGCGCGCATTATAATTCTTATGTAGTCGAGCAAATTAACACTAACTTCTTCAAAATCGTAAGAACTACCATTCTTAATTCTAACATAAAGGTTCCAAACACGTAAGAACTTCGCGATTGGATTACTCATCAGGTATTTCATTTTCAGAAACACAACTACGGAAGGGACCTTTTCCATTTTTACAGTAATCACCATATACATTCGCATTTTTAATGTTTAAATGAAAATATATCAGTTTTACTTAAAACCAAGGGAACGGAACAAAAACAGCATCTTAGATTAATCGATTAACCGAAAAACCATTTTAACGGACCGAAAAACCATTTTAACGGATCTGAAAACCGGAAAAGCTTAGGGTAAAACCGGAAAAGCTTAGGGTAAATCCGGAAAAGCTTAATTCGGGTAATGCAGAAAAAATGTCTGCACCGCTATTTATACCCGATGAGGGTGATTAACCCATTCTTGATTTACATCTGATCAATCATAATATCAACAGCCAACCATGTTTTGAGAACAGGTCGGCTACTCTTTCGGTTCGGTAAAGGGAACCCCGGCACGGTCACAGGAATAAAAGACGTTGTACTCCGGGTCGGCCGGGAGGCCTTTTTTTTCTACCCAGTTGGCCGCGGCGCAGGATGGGCGGCAGCAGTCCTCCATGGTAGTGGTCTCGTACATATTGCCGTTGGAGCCTTGCTTCCAGAAAGAATCGTCTTTTGCAGCCTGCTCGGCGGTGATAAGTCCGTCCACCTCAGGCAGGCCCTGGTCCTGTAGCTTGCAACCGGTAACCCGGGTGAGGGCTTCGGGACATTCCACGCGGCGCACGTAAACAGACCAGTTGGCATGATGCAGAGATTCGACCTGATTGGACTTGATACATGAGTTTCTCGCGTATTCGGTAATATCCGGGTCGGCATGGGTAATCTCGTTGCAGGTTTCCGTTACTCTATCCTGACACTCTTTTGACCCGAGACTCTCTTCGGTGACCCATTGAAACTCGTTCTTGCACTCGCTCCAATGTGTAATCGGTTTCACACCGCCGGAGTGGCCACCCTCCTCGGGATAGGCTTCGTAGAGGTATTGTCCGGAGGTGGAGGTCGCCCCAAGCCCTGGACCGCAGCCGTTGTGAGCACCGAAACCGCCGCCGCCCATGTAAATGTCGAATGTATTCTGCGTAGCCGCTGTGTTGAAGCTCTGAGCTATAATCGGTTTTGGAATGGGCACCGCGGATGCCGGATTGTTGACATCGTCAGGATTCAATTGAACCTGCCGCTCGTTATGCGGGCTCGGCCAGGCGTAGATAATCTGGTAGCACTGGCAACAGGTACTCTCATCGTTGCCGTCGATGAATCCGCAGTCCACGTCGTGGCCAACAACGGCGTAGAGATACTCTTCATTGCCGTCATCAATCGCGGCCTGAAGCATCTCCGGGCTGTAGAGCATGAATCTCGGACAGATGAACGCAACATCGGCACCAGGCTTCGACGTTTGGTTCTCACTGCATGCGTTTATTGTGTAGCAGACGCCACCGCATGCACTGTTGGGATCGCCCGGTGTACAGCCTTCGACATAGTCCCAGGCGTGGCAATAACTTGGTGGCGGCAAACGATAGGAAACTCCGGCTTTTTTCAGAACGATATGATGAGGTCCGGATGTATAGGATTCGATGGCTATAGAAGCTTCTTGATAACCACTTTTGGTGACTTTGATGGTGTCGATCACTGCACTCACCTTGGCAAGATGCCTGGAAGTTTTATTATCCCCCTTAGAGACTGGACCAATATGACCGGCCATACCGGCAATTACCGGCAATTTAAAATACCTCACAGCACCACCGATATCGGCCTTTATCAAAACTATTTTCGACGGCAAAGACTGCCTTATCGGGTTTATAATATGATACCCGGACTGGAGCTTTTTATCAGTCACACAATCAATAAGGGTTCCGTCGAGCTGGTAAAGACTGACCTTCACATGAAGATTGGGTTCGTTAATAGTAACAGCCAACAGACCCTTTTGGATAGCAACCGAAAAAGAACCATTTTTAATTCGCTGCATTTTTATGGACGATGGCAAATCAAATTGCCAGTTGCCCGAGGCATCCGTAGTCGTGGATGTATCGGCTATGACCAGTTGTACGGTCGCACCCTCGATACTTGCCCCGGCCCCGTCTTTAACCGTACCTGAAAGGATCTGAGAGGAAAATGACAGGTTGAACAGGAAAATTATAATCAAGAAAAGACAATTAAAACGCAACTTCATTTGCATTTGGTACCTCAACAAGTTTGTAACAGCCGAAGCTATTTAATATTAAATAACCATATCCATATCTAAAAATTAAATAATAACTAAATTGTAACCAAATAGTAACAGGTTATCAAATAGAAGATTTAAAACTTCAGAAGCTTTATCATCTGCAGACACAATATAAATTGTCTCTGGAGTGGTAGTAAAAATTAATTACGGGCTTTCGCGCCCGGTGGACATGATTATCAAAAATTAGTAATCTAAACTTTACGATTTAAGTGTAACTCCGGCAGTAAGATCCGTATCTCTTTCTCCTCACTTGTTTTCCATGTTACTATAAAGTTTATTTTGGCAAAGTCCACGCTATAGCCTCTTGAATGTAATTCGGCAAGTTTCTCCTGTGTTCGTTTGGAATACCTGAGAACCTCAACGCCATCAGAATTCATCAGCCCATCGGTACATGCATATAACTGATCACCACTCAATAGTGAGACAATCTGTTTCTGCCGATTTTTGAAAAAATCCAGCCACACATCTCTATACGATAACTGCATAACTATTTGCGAGGGTTCAGCGTATTCGTTATCATCATATCGATTTTCCAAACTCTGTACTTTGATATTTCTAAAATGCAAATTATTGTTTGTATAGATATAAAGATTATTCTTTGCCCGGGTCATAGCGACATAAAGTAACCTCTTCGCTTCATTGGTAAACAGATTGTAATTCTGCAGCATTAAATAAAGGTTATCAAACTCCTTCCCTTTTGCTTTATGAATTGTCGATACCACTATGGCCTCTCCCCTCACCTTATAAAAATCCTCCAATTTTGACTCTCTTAAAAAAGTCTCGAAATCGGTCTTATACTTACCACGAGGATTGGCCCGTTCAAATTCTGCGATAATACTTCTGCATATCTCGAGCCTGGAGCTTCTGCTGAAAGTATTCTCCAATTCCCGTTTTGCTTTGTCCCATGTATCATTGAAAATTTTACAAGAGATTCCATTGAGATTCAGCTTGTGGATAAAGAACCTTATTTCTAAAATGTTATACAGATCAAAACCGTCGTTGGTCTGAATAAGCTTTGCATTCATACCCTGCTTAATAAGCTGACCTGCAACCTGCAACGCCTGCATATTCTCATAAGTCAGAACACATGTGGTTCCTGCGAGATCTGCAGAAAGAATTTCTCTTAACACAGGTGTGACCAGGTTATTGCACCTGTAACGGGTAATTCTCAGATTTCCGTTTCCGGATTTATGCGCAACAACAGGTGTTTTCTTCAATCGACCGGTGACAGTGTCTACAAAATGGTTAGTAAATTGGACCAGATTATGCCTGCTGCGATAATTTTCAACCAATTCGTATTTAACTGCATTTTCTTTTTGCAGAAGCTTTACCATATACTGCGAGCTCGAACCTCTGAATTCAAATATATTCTGATCATCATCCCCTACTGCAATCACCCTCATATCATCATTGCGATCGAGCAATGTATCAATAAGAGCAAATTCTTCACGGTTCATATCCTGAGCTTCATCTATTACCAGAACAGTTTTTGTTATCCTGTTTGGTTCTACCTCTCCGCTCTTAATTCTGTCAATAGTAAGCTTGATAATATCAACAGATTCATCAATATTTCCGATTTTGCCAAGCAGATCAAAGCAATAGGAGTGAAATGTTTTTATCTCCACAAAACTTGCGGCATTGCCTATAAGCGAATAAAGACGACTCTTGAATTCTGTTGCAGCAGCGCGGGAAAATGTAAGCATCAGAAGCTGTTCATGTTTCACATCCTCCATCAGAAGAAGTGATGCAAGTTTATGAACCAATACGCGCGTTTTTCCGCTTCCCGGCCCTGCAGCCACCACAATACAGGGACTCCGATCATTTATAATCTTTAGCTGAGAGGGCGAAAGCTCACCAAAAAGTTGTCTGAACTTTGATGGAGTAATGTTCCTGCGTATTTCGTTCTTGCGGCTTCCTTTAAAGTATTTATTCAGGAAACTGGAATAATTCAGTCTGAAATAATCCTCCACAAACTGAAGTGCATCCCTGTAATCACTTAACATTTTTCTGGCATATTCACCAACGATGTGAATCTGTTGAATTTTGTTTTCATAAAAATTATTCAGCTTTTGGTAATCTTCCGTCTTGTACTGCTTTTTATTGTTAAGTTCAAGCCTCTCTATTGTTAACTTATTGTATGTTACAAGAAAACCACCTTCAATCTTGATCGATTCGATACGGGTAAGGTAAAAGAGTGCATCCTCAATATCAGCTATTTTAATATCTTTAGATTTGAAAAGGTTCAGATCATGCTGATAACTTTCTCTGAGCTCGTGAACAGAAAACTCCACCAGAACTTCATCTCCCTCTTCTGAAGTTTCGCGGGCTTTTCCGTGGAGATATCCTATTATGAATTTTGCAATGCCAAGTCGTTTTTCCAGCCGGGATTTGAGATTCTCTGTGGGCTGAAGGCATACTGCCGTAACGTGATTACTGTCGTGGTAGTGCTTGCGGATCATATTTTTTATTGACCAGAAGTTCAGAAGCTTTTTAATTTTGTGTGGTGAAACGTCCTTTAATCCTGCTGTGCTTATCTCCTCGTTGAACTTTTTAATATGATATACCTTTTCTTCATCATCTATTAATGACAGCAGCTTCCTTTCTATACCGCCAAAAGACTGCAGGATTTTCAATGAACGGTTCTGATTCTCTTTTTTATAGATGAATGCGGTAAGATCCTTTGAATCAGCTAATATTCTTTCTTCCCTGAGAAGATTTATTATACAGATAACATCTTCTTTTACTATCCCAAGGTGGTCAGAGATGTAATCAACCCGGCTCTCACCATCATCATCTTTATTAATTTTTCTGCTTTTACTGGAGAAAAGTTTCCTGATGATTCTGACAGCCTGCTCTTTCTGTTTTGCATCAAATCTTTTGGACATCTGAATTCTATCAATCGCTTCCTGAGCAGTCTTTGTCATAATACTACTGGCAAAAACCCGCGGCATGTTCTGGCCCCGTTTTAAATACCCGGACTCTTCAAGTGCTGCAATTGCAGTAGTGACACGGGTTTCGATTTCCCTCACATTTTCATCCCAACCAGCTTTACGTGCAATCTCAAGTGCCGAATTAGAAACAGCTGCGCGAAATCTTGTAATCTCTTTAACAGCCCTCCAAACCTGCTGAATCTCTTTAATATTCAGTTTAGTCTGATTAAGCAGAATAAAATGTTTACCCAGGTCTTCCTCGTTAAAAAGCACATAGCACTCAGCACTGATATTCTCATCCCGTCCTGCCCGGCCTGCCTCCTGCACATAGTTCTCAAGTGAATCGGATATATCGTAATGGATAACCATCTTCACATCTTTTTTATCCACCCCCATGCCAAAAGCGGAAGTAGCTACCATCACCTGTACATCACCCGATATAAATGCGTTCTGATTTGCAATTTTCTCTTTTGTATCCATTCTACCATGAAATGGTCTGGCATTAATTCCATCATCACTTAACCGCCTGGCAATTTCGTACGCTCTACGGGTACGCGAGACATAAACAATTACAGGACACTGCTTATTTTCAATAAGTGTCCGTACTGCACTGTATTTCTCTTCCTCATTCTCCTTTTCAATAACTTTGAATGTTAGATTGTCCCGGGTTGAACTTGCGCTGAAAAGTTCGAGCTCTATTGAAAGTTTATCTCTAAAATATGACCTGATATCTTCAATAACCTTCAGTTTTGCTGTAGCAGTAAAGCAGGAAACTGCAATACTTTCATCGAGATTTTTATTTTCCTGAATTTTTTTGATAAAATCACCTATGTAGAGGTAATCAACTCTGAAATCCTGACCCCATGAAGAGAAGCAGTGTGCTTCATCTATTACAAAACGAACCACATTTCTTCCCATTATTAACCGCTCCATTGTTTTTGACCGCAGCGATTCCGGTGAAATGTAAAGGATTGATGCAGAACCATCCTCTACCCGTTCAAATGATTTTGCTCTCTCTATCGGGTCAAGTAACCCGTTTATCGTGACAGCTTCAGTGATACCTTTGCTCTCGAGATTATCAACCTGGTCTTTCATAAGAGACTGCAGCGGTGAGATAACAACCGTAAGCCCCCTGACATTTTCCCCGGCCATCAAAGCCGGAACCTGAAAAGTAACAGACTTCCCTCCGCCGGTAGGGAAAATCGCTAAAATCGATTTACCATCAATTGCTGCTCTTGAAGCCTGTTCCTGAAGAGGTTCACCCTTATAAGAACGGTAGGAATCGAAACCAAAAAAACGTTTCAGCCCTTTGCGGACATCAAGTTTCTGGTTACAGTAATTACAATCGGTCAGACAGGGATTATTCCTGAGCAGGTGTATGATTCTCTGAACATCAGGAAAGCTTCTAAGCACCCATGGCGGAGTAATAGAATACTGATCACCGCAATAAATTATCGCCAGACTGTATGCAAGTTCAAGGGGATTTTGGGATATAAGTTTTGTGAGATTAACCTGTGAACAGATCCTATTATGAAATGTCCGGCGGATAAGATATTCTAAACTGGAAACACTGCTCTTGAATGAGAGATATCTGAAAAAAGCACGGAACTCTTTTTGATTCTTAAGCAAACAAAAAAAGATCTGCTGCAATTCCTCCGGTGCATACTGAAATGCGTTTACTTCATCATTAAACAAACTTCTCGCTTTTTGTGAATCATTGAGCGGATTATTAAGTTCCTCACTCTGCAGTTTCTCATCTTTAACAAGAGCATGGTAGGGTCTTTTAGGAAAGAGTAAAGGTGAAAGATAAAGAGTATCGATACAGTTGGATATATCTATACCAGCTCTGATTACTGAATCCCCGACATATTTCAAATCATGGTTGAAAATATTATGTCCGCAGGCAAACTGGCTGCCTTTGAGAAAGGATGTAAAACCTGGTATGGAAGATGAATGGTAAATTTCCCCGCTGTCTTTAATGCATCCTATATCAAGTACTTTAAGAGTTTTGGGGTTTATTTCTGTGTCGAAAAAGGCAATTGAAACCATGAAAACATGTTTTTTCTGTTCAAAAAACAACTCCAGCAGCTTACGCTGAGCACAAAAGAGGATCGTATGATTTAAGTATAAAATATAAAGTATAAATTATAAAGTACATTCATCAACACCGATAATTAAAGATAATCACAGGCAACGAGTGGAAAATAGGTTCTGATAATTTTCTGGGTCGCCGAGCGCACACGCCCCCCGCAGTAACGATTAAAAATTCGAAAAAAGAAACTCGAAATTCGAAACAAGACTATAAGATAAATTCAAAATCCTAAACACGAAATAAAACCAAAGAAAAAGCATGAAAACAAGCAGAAAAAATCAAAAAGCGAAACTCGAAACAGGAATAGAACAATAAACTGATATTGGGGCGTGTGGAAAGCTGTGAATAGCCCCGGTTATAGGATTTGAATAGCAAATATCTTTGTCTTTTTCAAATTTTCGAAGGCAACACAGCCCGCATTCTGACGTACCAAACCGCAAGTGTAGCAGTTGCTAATAAAGGGCGCATGCCTTACCAGATTATCATAATTTCTAAATCAGATTGAAATTCTGACGTAATGCGGGCGAACACGCCCCCCCGCGGTAATACATCGCACTATTTTCAGGTCTAATTCATTCGGAATTCAGATGAGTAACAGTTTCTGCAATATCATCAATCGCATATTGATCCGGTAAACGAATTTTCAGACTGAAACTTCCATCCTCCTC
>DATGNN010000153.1:0-21167 GCA_035306725.1 Chitinispirillaceae bacterium
ATACGATATTAATGATGAAAATGTATCCAGAGCCAGAGAAAGTATTGCCAGAATACTCTTTAACAGAGCCAGGTGTTACGATCTGCTTTGCATAAACGCTTTTACCAATCCACCATTTCCTTCAAAAATATCTGAAGACGAAAAAGACGAATACAAGGTTCAATTTGAAGAAATTGGCTTAAAATTTCAGGAACAGGCGTTTAAAATTTATGAAAACATACTTGATTATTACAAACAAGAAATTGCTTCAGGTGAATATGTTGTCCATTCGTATGTACGTCTGTTTCAGAATTTTCCGGAACAGTATGGTAAAAAAGTCATTAAAACATTCAAAAATTCCATCACTTCCGGGCCACAATGGAAATACTGCACAGATTCTGTTTCACAATGGTATAATCATGATTTTTCAGACAGTTCATGGAATAATTTTGAAAACACACTGTCATCTGGCAATTTAGACATTTCAGGATTTCCTGATTCTGCTCCTGCACCACTGAATATTAAAAAAAATCTTTCTGATACTTTGAATAACAAAATAAATACTGTTTATATCAGGCGAAGTTTCTATCTGGACAATACACCCCTTAGAGCATCTTTCTATTTTGCCGCAGACGGATTGATTGACTTATATCTGAACAGCATGCATCTTTTTTCTGACTCGTTATCACTTCAAAAAAGTCGAAAATATGATTTAACCGGAAAGTTGAGTAAAAGCAAAAATGTTATTGCTGTAAAAGTCCTCAACAATGGCAATTCAGGTATTTATCCATTACTTGTTATGGAAACCGAAACCGAAGAAATACAGCCAGTAGTGCCTTCCCAACAGGTAAAACTGACATTGAAGGATGTTCAAATTGACACATATTTATTTCCTTTTATTAAAAATTTCAGCATTTTAAGCAGGGAATCTGATAAATGAAATATTTCTGTTTGATTTTTATACTTTTTTTGTTAAACAATTCCGGTTTAGGTACAGAATATCAACAATCTGATTCTACTTCGACACAACCGAATCAGGACTATACAATTGAGCAACCTGGAACAATAACATTCACAGCGGGTGTCAAAATAAAAGGTAAGGTGGAAAAACCACAGGTGATAATTTTTCTGCCTAAAGAGAAAACCCTCTACCGGAAGCATATTCTCGACCACTCTTTTTCCGAAGAACTTTGGGAGTCTCTCCCCTTTATTCCCGTTCTGGAATAATCTTTAATGGTTGTTATTGACACTTTTGCATGCAGATGATACACTAAATTTATAATCCAGTAATATTGAAAGTTACCTGGATTCATGTGTACAGCACATAAATCAAACATCCCTTTATCATCAATGTATACTGAACACTCAATTAAATAAATTCCTATGGATAATCAATTTCCTTAATACAGAATTCAATTATAGCCAGATCAAGGAGGTAATATGGAAGCTATCGCCAGATTTTTTCAGGAGGGAGGATTATGGATGTACCCTATTGTGGCAGTTTCTGCGTTTTCTCTGGCTGTTATGCTTGAACGGCTCATTTATTTTTATTTTCACTGCCGCAATAATGCAAAAGCATTACTTACCCAGATTACCCGTTTTGTACGAAATAACGAACTCGAAAAAGCCCGCCACATCTGTATGAAAACCAAAACTCCTCTTTCTGCCATTCTTGAATCTGCACTCTGGCATTTTCAGCAACAGGAACCTGATCAGGAGATTCAGAATGCAGTGGACGAAATCGCATTACGTGAACTTCCACGTATTCAAAAGAGAACCCACTATTTGTCATTGTTTGCTAATATATCAACTCTACTGGGACTGTTGGGAACGATTTTCGGACTTCAACAAGCATTTGGAGCACTGGCTGCAGCCGATCCATCACAAAAAGCTACCGTTCTTGCCCAGGGCATTGCAATAGCCATGAACACTACAGCACTGGGACTTATTGTAGCAATTCCATGCATGATTGGCTATTCGGTTCTCGGAGCGAAAGCAAACAGCATTATTGAGGAAATTGATGAGAGTTCTGTAAGACTGTTGAATTTTTTGTTTGCCTTAAGACGTACCTGAAACCGGAGATTTTGTGTCTGAAGATTTAAAATCTATGCCAAAGGCGTTTCCTGCATCAAAACGAATAAAAAAATCTACCGGTAATGAAGTAGATTTAATTGATCTTGATGTTACACCGGTAATGAACCTGTTTATGGTACTTATCCCGTTTCTTGTTTCAATGGCTGTTTTTACACACATTGCCGTTATTGACTTTTCACTTCCACCTGCACAAAGCGGATCAGACAGCACAGAAAGTAAAGAACTCGATATCTCCATTGTTGTTACATCAAAGGGGTTTCGAATAATTGGCACAGGAAAGAAACTGGACCTTGTACCCAAGAAACAGGGACAATACCATTATGATCAACTCAGAGTATTATTAAAAGCTATTAAATTCCAATACCCATCGCAAAAAAGTGTGGTCCTTGTTATGGAATCAGATGTCTTATATGATGATATAATTAAATTCATGGACATATGTCGCGAATCACAATTCCCTGATATTGGTCTTTCTGGAGATATCGGTTGATTATGAGATTACGGATTCGAAAAGTCAAATCAACTCCAATACTGGAAGTCGGTGGAGAAGTAACTTGTAAAAATATTAACAAAATTACATCAAAGCTGAATGCGCTTCGTAAAGGTGACTCAAAAATTATAGCCATAGATTTAAACCGAACTACTTTTATTGACAGTTCAGGACTGGGTGCACTTGTGTATATCTGGAGAGTTTTGGAAGAAGAACATCGTCAACTTGTAATTTTCGATCCACTTGATACGATTAAAGATATTTTTGAAGATACCAGTTTAAACAAACTTTTTAAATATATTAGAGTAGATGAATTTATATGAGTTTTCCTGCTTGAAAATCGCCCCTCATTCAGTTAAAAAAAACCAGAGGGAACAGACGTCTTAAAGGATTTAAGCCGCAGCTTACTTCTCTGATAGATGTTATGACTATTTTATTGATATACCTTCTGAAAAGTTTCTCTTCTGAAGGAGAAATTATTACAGTATCAAAAAATTTAATTCTTCCCGAATCATCAGCACAAAAAATGCCTGAACTCCAGGTAACTTTAACTGTAAATAATTACTGGATACTTGCAGAAGACACAAAAGTGGCCGATGTTTCTGAAGTATTGAATTCAGATGAATTAGTTATTGATGGCTTGTATAACTGGCTGAAAACCAGGCGTGAAGCAACCGAAAAAATAGAAATGTATTCTTCAAAAACCAGGTTTAAGGGAGACATAACTATTCAAGGTGATAAGCGCATCAGATTTCGACTCTTGAAAAAAATCATGTATACATGTGGTCAGCAGGGCTATAATAATTTTTCTCTTGCCGTCCGTCAAAAAGAGGAATAGCCTTTGATAAACCAGAATAAAAGTTTAATAGCAGGCACGGCTGCGGCAGTTGCCCCAAAAAAGGTTATACGTTCTATTAAAGGCTCGTTATGGGGAAAAACAGAGCCCAGGGTCATTCTGTTTACACTTTTGTCTGTTGGTATTCATATTGTATCAATCTATTATTTCAACAGCATCAACTTAAAACAGGCTGAAACCATGATAATTGAAGAAATACCGGAGAGATTTGCAAAATTGATAATAGAAAAACCGGTTCCAAAGGAGAAACCAATAACAGATTTGAAATCACCAATGAAAACGACAGAAACTTTTACACAGGAAAAAAATGTTGCAGACCAATCCGCAAATGTATCATCAGGAAAATCCGGTGCACAGGAAGCTGTAGCAGCCAGAATGGCCAGAGTAGAGGAAAAAATTCGTACCGTAGGTGTACTTGGCATGCTTACCGGAGTCGGCAAAACAGCTAAAGGACCTTCTGTAGTAGATGTACTTGGCACTATTGGTGATAAGAAAGAAAGATTCACTGATCTTGACAAAACCCTTGAAAAGGTCAGCGGATTGAAAAAAACTCAAAACCTTGATGTGCTCAACAGCAAGCTTGTTAAAAGCAAAGATGTTTCTATATCATACAAAGATGAAATTAATAATCTTATTGCAAATATTGGTGATGCAAAAACAATGAATTTAACTAAAAAAGGTAACTTTATTATTCAGAAACCTCAAAGTATTGAAGGCTCAGCTTCTTCAAATGCCAAAAGAGATCCGGCAACCATCAATTCGGTTGTCTCTTCTCATCGAACAAGTATACGAATGAGTTATGAAAAATACCTCAAACGCAATCCGAATCTTGCAGGTAAAATTTCTGTAAAATTTACAATCAGCGCCTCCGGCACAGTCACCATGATAACTGTTTTTGAAAATTCGACCCAAGACACTGAACTTGAACAGGAAATTATTCGAAAAATCAGAATGTGGCGTTTTGAAACCATTCCGGAAGGGGATGTTACAGTCACCTATCCTTTTGTTTTTGCACCTGCATCATGACTTCAGGAGTATCCATGAAATACAAGCTGATCATTTTTATTTTCGTGGTATACGGATTATCCCATTCATCCATAATTCGTATCGGCAATGTTCTGGATATAAAAGTTTCCTCTCATCCGGAATTTTCCGGTCAATTCAAAGTTAACAGTAATGGTACTATTGATTATCCTTTACTGGCAGATGAAACGATAGTAGATATCAGCACTTCAGAACTTATGAATGATCTTACTTTCAGACTGGCACGCCATATCGACAATCCCCTGGTACTGATCTCAATTATAGAAAAACCGGAAATTACAGTAAATGTTTTGGGGCAGGTTGTAAATCCCGGACCGGTTCAGGTATTTCATGGCGCATCTTTACAAGAAGCCATTGTCAAGGCGGGCGGACCGCTGGAACATTCTGCAGACCTTTCTAAAATCAAAATTATACATCACGATCAACCAGACAACCCTGTTATTTATAATCTTGAAGAATTTATGAAAAGTGGTGATATTAAAAAAATGCCGCCACTTGGCCCTGAAGATATCATTATTGTACTTGCTCATGAACATCCACAAAAAGTAAAAATTATAGGAGCAGTTCAAAAACCAGGTATTTTCATCATTGAAGATACGGTTAATATTTTCGAAGCTATTTACCTTGCCGGAGGACCTTCAGAAAAAGCCGACCTTCGGAGAGTCCGCATCCTTTCATCAAGTGGAAACAACAAAATTACCGAAAATGTCATTGACATACAACGTTTTCTGGATCAGGGTAACATTGATAATATACCAAAAGTTCATGTTGGCGACGTAATCATCGTATATACCAGATGGTTCGACTGGAAATCCTTTATGACTATTTTGAACAATGTTCTGCTATTTCTCGTATCTATCCAGACATTGACAGGGTTAATCAAAAAATGATATCCGAAGAAATCAGAAAACTCCGATCCAGTAATGGACTTAAAGATTATATAGCAGTCATATCAAGAAGACGCTGGATTATTATTGTATCATTTATCAGTGTTTTGCTTTCGACATTTTACTATGTCCAGTATATTGAAGATGTCTTTGAATCATATTCAACGCTTGTTATTGAAGAAAACAACAACCTTTATTCCAACCATGGTATAACAAATAAAAACAGGTCTCTAAGTTATTATGAAGGGATTTTAAACAGCCGGAGTTTTCTGGAAAATGTCATTGACAGTATCGGTATCGAAGACTTTACCGTAGTCTACCCTAAGTTTACCAAAAAGGATGCTTTAAAATATATCCAGTCCAATTTATCACTTAAAAAAACCACATTTACTTCATTTTTGCATCTTACGGCACGGGCCAGATCCAGCAATCTTTCATTTCGAATAGCTGACGTGGCAACTGCTGTTTTCAGAGATCAGTGCAAGAAAGTTGAAAGTGAAGAGTCCAGACGAGCGGTTGTTGAAATCGATAAACAGTTACAAATAATTCGCAGAAATCTTGAACAGGCCGAACATGATTACCGCAGTTTCAGTGAAATAAGCGGCCAAATTGACGAAGGAACAACACCGGAACTTAAAACATTACAGGAAGCTTATTCAAATGAATTAGCTCAAATTGGACTTAAAAAAGCTGATCTTGATGCAGAAAAAAAACAACTTTCAAAGCTTGAATCCAGCATCACTCCATCAGGAAACCAAAGATCTCCAGAATATCTTGAATTCAGGGCCAAATTAAGCGAGCTTGAAAAAGAACGATTACGGCTTGAAAAACTTGGTATCAGGCTGGGTGGCATTTCTACTCTTGATAGAGAAATCCGTGAAATAGAAAATCGACTTCTTGATTTTAAACAAACATCCAAAACCGTTACCGATCCTGCAACCATTCACCAATGGCAGAATCTCCGAAAGTCTGTAATTGCAAAAGAAGCAGAATTACAATTATCCAGCAGCAGACTCGCATCTTATCAGAAAGCTATTAATCTATATAAAGAGGGAAATCCGGACATCCTTTCAAAATCTCTGGAACTTCTACGACTAAAGAGATCAAAAGAAGTTTATGAAAACCTTTATATAATTTTGCTTGAACGGGCAGAAGAGGAACGAATCATGAGTGCCTCACTTTCTGCCGGTATCAAAATTGTCGATTTCCCGATAATGCCACAATCACCAATACCAAAGAATGAAAACAGGTTTTATCTGGCAGGCATAATTCTTGGATTGACACTCGGCCTGGGACTGGCGTTCCTTATTGAATTTAATGATACAACGATTAAATCAAATGATGATATCGAGAAATATGTTGGTCTCTCTGTTTTGGGTACAATACCTCATATCAATCTTAATAAAAAAAGCGATACTTCGAATAAAAGTAACAAGGCAGCTATATCATTGTACCACAGGCCATTATTTAATTTTGAGGGTGATGACTCAATTATAACTGAGTCATATCGTTCACTGCGTACAAACATATCTTTTGTTAGTCCGGACAAGCCCCTGAAAACCATTGCCCTTACTTCATCCTGCCCCTCTGAAGGTAAATCGATAACAATAGCTAATCTTGCAATGGCTTATGCTCAAATGGGAAAACGAATCTTACTGATCGACACAGACCTTCGCCGACCCGTTTTACATCATATATTCAATAAAAAAAGAGAACCTGGTTTTACAGACCTCTTTATCGAAAACCCGGATTATAACTCTATTATCAAACCTACCGAAAGTAAATATTTGTCAATTATAACAGCCGGGATTTTCACTCCAAATCCGGCTGAAATAATCGGTTCCAATAAAATGGTACAATTGATTGAATACTTCAAAAATCATTTTGATATTGTATTTTTCGACACACCTCCCATCATTGCAGTTACTGATGCAACTCTGCTGGGATCAAAAGTTGATGGGCTGCTCCTTGTAATCAGGTCACGACATACAGACAGGGAATTAACTGTAAGTTCTGTAAATGCCCTTAAACGCGTAGGTGTTCATGTGGTTGGTACAATACTTAATGATATAAACCTCTCACACCAATATTCCAGTTATGGATACTATAAATATTACTATCACTACTATAAATCAAAAAATGATTGATTACAATGGTTAATTATTTTCGTAAATTCAACTTCCTTCAATGCGAATTCATTTCTGACATATCCTTTCTGATCCAAAGAATCAGTAATACTAAAAACAAAGCACCCCGTGATAACCGCTCCACATTCTTTTCTCCAGTGAACCATAGCAGGTTTATAGATATAATCATACCTACATATAACCGCAGCTCTACAGTTATTATTTTTTTAGTCAATTTGCTTGTCAAGCAGATCAAACCTGAAGATTCTATCACAATCGTCTGGCAAAATCATGAGAAACCACCCGGTTTCGATTATTCCCGTGTAAATATCATTCATCTGAATCGCCCTAATCTTCCTGCCGCACGAAACATCGGATTACATAGTGGTAAAAATGATATTGTTTTATATCTCGATGATGATATTATACCGCAGAAAGGTCTTCTGGATGCACACAGGAAGTGTTATGATAACCCCCAAACCGGGGCTGTTGCCGGTTTCATACATGATCCGCTTTTTCGCGCCTCAGATAAACCATCCAGTTTCGACTATCGTACATGTCAGTTAATTCAAAACTTTTCATGTAAAATAAGCCAGAAAACAATCAGCTTTATGGGAGCAAACATGTCATTTAAACGAACAGCTCTTGAAAACATTGGCGGGTTTAATACAAATTTCATACACAACGCATTATGGGAAGAGATCGATTGTGCATTCAGATTATTGAATGCAGGTTTTAATATACTGTTTTGTGCAGATGCTAAAGTTAACCATCTTCAACTGCCGGATGGTGGATGCAGAACCGATAAAGATTCTAAATATATCTTTCATCTTTTTGCTAATACTACTTTTTTTTCGTGCACTTATATACCTTTAATTTATTTTCGCGACTGGTTTCGATTCTGGAAAAACCGTCTTGAATTTCTATCCCGGAAAAACAACAAAACAGGCAAAAAAACCAGTATTTCATACAGATATAACTATATAATTGCAGGATTTCTGGGAATTCTAACCGGCTTCTTACGCTTTTTTCTGCATGGCAAAAAGCAAAAGTTACCATTGGATGTCATTAAAAACTCTGGAAATAAAATATGAAAATCTGCTGGATATTCCCGCAAACAAATCGATGCGGAATTTCAATCTATTCAAACAATTATTGTAAAGCACTTCAAAACCATGTTGACTTACAAATATTTGATCCGTCCGAATTTATCAGGAATAACACACAAATGATCAGGGAACTCAATAAGACGGATCTCGTGCATATTCAATATGAACCATCCCTGTTTTTCCATGTTAATGAATCTTTCTACCATAAACTTGTAACCAGAATAACTAAACCAGTAGTTGTATCTTTGCATGAAGTTTACAGTGAAGATCCACATTCTTTTTCGCGATCGCGAATTAAAGGTTTTCTTCGGGCTGTCAAACTATTGATCTATGATCTTCGCCACCCGTTTCAAACCACTTTCAGAAAACATGTTTTTAATCAGTTTTATGCCGATTCAATTCTTGTTCATCATAACTACCAGGCAGATATTTTGACACAGTTGGGTATCATCAAAAATCGTATTCATGTATTTAATCATCCAGTTAAAATTCATTATATTAACAATAATCCGGTATCCTCCAGTAAAACCTTACGCATTGGAATGACCGGTTTTATCAACCCTGATTACGATTACAAACTTTTATTTACATTATTGGAAAGAATCAATCTCAAGTGGGAATTCTTTTGGATTGGCGGTGTCAGAACCAGCGAGCACCAACATCTTTATCATGATGTTCTAAATACCATTTATGTAAAAGGATGGCAGGATCGATTTCATATTACCGGATGGGTCAGTGAACAGGAACAGACCAGATTAATTGCAGGCCTCGATTGCGCACTTGCCCTTTTCAAAAACAGAAGTTCTTCAGACAGCGTACCCTGTATGCTTGGAGCTTTGAAACCTGTAATATCAACTTCGCTGCCGCTTTTTTATGATATCAATGAAAGTTTCAATCAAATCACTAATGATTCCAGCCCTTTAATTATTATCAATGATGATCCTGATCAGATCGTTAGTAATTTATTAAATTTAAAATTTGATAACCAGATGCTAACAGAAAAAATTGAACAGATTAAAAAGTACATATATTATTTCAGTTTCGAAAACATGGCTAAAAAATTATCCGGTTATTATCAGAAGGTAATTGACAGATGAATGTTTTATGGGATTTTCGCCTTTTCTCAAACGGTTATGGTAAGCGGGGAGTCGGAAATTACTGCCGTGCAATGGCAAATGCAGTACTGGAAAATCACTTTCCACACAAGCTCTTTGTATGGGGTGAAAAAAGTAAAATTTCTGGAATCCGTTTCAATCACCCCGTAACATGGATTCCATATTCCCGCGGCAACTGGAAAATTGATTTGTTAACCATACCCTTGATTTCCTGGCTTTACCGAATTGATATTTTTCATTACTGGATTGCCCTGGGACCGCTATACAATATTGGAATAGCCGCATTTAACAGCGGCCGTACTATTGCTGTCGTTTATGATTTGGGAGTTGAACTCTGGAATGTTCCTTATTGTCAGACAATGAAAAAGAGCCTGTACTGGAACACTCAAAAAACACTTATCAATAAAGTTAATCATCTTATATTTATTTCGGAATCAACAAAAAAGGATTTTATTAATACTTTTCCTCAATCACAAAATGATACAGACGTTTTATATATGCCGCTTTGTGACCAATTTAAATCACATCAAAAACGTGAATCATATTTTATTACACTTGGTGGAAGTCCTCACAAAAACCTTGCCCGTACATTGAAAGCATTTTCATCCATTCATGCTTTCTATCCTGATTTCAAACTTATCGTTTTAGGGGAAATCAACAAGGATGAGGAAAGTATAAATTATTTACCTGAAAATGTATTTTTCGAGTCTGATATGACTGAATACAAAAAACATCTCAAAAAATCAAGCGGCCTGCTTTTTTGCTCAATATACGAAGGATTGGGTATTCCACCACTTGAAGCTATGGCCAATGGATGTCCGCTTCTTGTTTCTGATATCCAGTCTCATAATGAAACGTGCGGTTCTTTCGCAAAGAAAGCGAATCCTTTTAGTATAGATAGTATTGCGAATGGTATTTTGGATATAATAAAAAACAACCAATACTGGTCACAATGTGCCAGGAAAGGATTTGTGCGGTATAGGAAATTATGCAGTCATTCTGCCGGAAGATGTATTAGTTTATATGATAAAATTTCAACATAATAAACCGGATATGACAGTACCCTTATTTTCAATTGTAATTCCCACTTTCAACAGACCGGATTATTTAAAAGTCTGCCTTGAATCTTTATATGATCAGATCTCACAAGGCAACGATATTGAAGTTACAGTTGTTGATGATTTTTCCCAATCCGATTATTTTAATCAGAACCAATCCATTTGCAGTACCTTAGGATTTACTTGTATACGTCATAATGAAAATCTGGGTGTAGGTTCGACCAGAAATACCGGTATAAAATTCAGCCACGGGAAATGGATAGTTTTCCTTGATGACGACGTAAAGATAAACAAATCATGGTTTTCAAGATTGTTAACTCTTTTACCCGATCTCCCCTCTGATATTATCGGTATTGAAGGTAAAGTTGAAAGCTGTGGTCATGGAATTTGGGATAAGGAGGTAGAAAACCTTTACGGGAATAATTATCTTACCTGTAATTATTGTATTCGAAAAAAAATCCTTGATCGCGTTGGAGGATTTGATCCGTTTTTCAAAAGGTCCTGTGATGATCACGAAATTACATCCCGCATTTTACCTCATGGTAAAATTATTTTTGATCATGAATTATCTGTAACTCATCTTCCCAGAAACATTTCACTTTTCAATTATGTTATCTCATCTCCTTCGAGAATAAAACTACTGCTTGATTCTGAGTATTTCTTTTATAGAAAAGATCCCGACCGGTACTGGCAATTCCGGATCAGCCGTACGTTCTGGGGGACATTCAGCAGGATTATTTTCCGTAACATAATTAACGAAATCCGCCGTCGTAGCTTCATTTCAATTATCAAACACCCGCTCCAGTTTTTAACTCTTGTATTGAGCAGTATTATCGAACAAATCTTTTCTCTGTTCTTGATCCCCCATTTCCTGCGTTCCTGGATAAATGATGGCAGTGGATTAACATGCAATGATTTCGATGCTTCAGAAACAGCCCTTTTATGGAAAACTGATGTTTCTTCAACAAAAACGCTTAAACTTAAACCCCACCTTTTTCACTCACTTTTTTTTAATTTTAATAAAAAACCCGTATACGATTTACAGTATACTTTACATAACGTGTCCCGCTTTTCATCAATTGAATCGGCCATCTTCTTTCTTAGAATAGATGACCTTTTTCTTGATAAAACAGATCTGGTTTCTGATTTTTGTAAAATTATGAAAAACCACGACATACCTTATCTTGCAGCGATTACCGGAAATGATTTAAAAAATCCTGACAACCATTACTTAATAGAAAAAATCAAAGAAAGCAATGGTGAACCGGCACTGCACGGTTTCTCACATAGCGGCAAATTCGGTCCGTTCAATAGTGAGATTCTACAATTGCGATACAGTGACCTGGATGAAAAAATTGACGATATCCCATTAAAAAATTTACCTTTTGCATTTATTCCGCCATTCAATTCTATTGGACCACAACAAATACTATTTCTTTCAAAAAGGTTCAGGGTAATTTGTGGGGGCCCTGAAACTGCAAGATTCACCGGGCGACACTGCGGACCAGTTTCCCTGAAAAACAATAGCTGGTATTTCCCATCATTTTACCCTTTTTATGCGAATTCAGGGTTTCTGCTAAAAAGAAACTTGTTAACAAAAGCAAATATTTATAAAGCATTTATATGTATCACTTTACATTTTCCCGAAGAAGCAAAAGACGGTTTCAAAAATCTTGAGACACTTTTATCCAGTTTTCCAAGTCGGCCACTTCCATGGAATTTTTTCCTGAAACAAAAGGATCACCATTGATAATCTGGTTCGCAGCACATATCCCCGCAAACTCCTCTGGAGGTGTTAACAGATCAATTTCTGAATTTTCCAAAAACCTGAAAATTTTTGGACATGCAACAAAGATTATCTACAAAAAACAGCATGAAAATCTTTTCTTTTTTTCGATTAAAATTGCCTTTCATCTCTGTTTCAGTTTTAAAAATCCTCCTGACTGGATTATTGCACGTTCTACTGATGGCCTTTTCTGCTCCATCCTTTGTAAATTGCTCAATTTCAAAACCAAAACAGCACTCCATAGTCATGGGTGGGAAGAAAAGGTATATGAGCTGGAAAAACTGATTCCCGGAAAACTCGTAAACAATCCAACTACCTGTAAAGCACGGTTTTTACGGTTCCCGCTGTTGAGACTGAATTTAAATCTTTCATCACTTTGTCTTACCGGTACAGTTGAAGAAGCACGCTGGATTAAAGGCCGTTATCCATCTGCCAAAAATAAAATCAAATTAATCACAAACGGAACTGATCTCCAGGTTGGACCATACTGGGCTCATAAGACTTTCTTGCCTTACAATTTTTTAATCGTAGGCGGTTATACCTGGAAAAAAAACATTCAGTACGGAATAAACCTTTTCATTAATATTCATAAATCATTGCCTCAATCACGCCTGTTTCTGATCGGTACAGGTAAATCTGATTCATTTTACAGATATATAAATTCTTTTAAAGATTCAGTTACAGTGATTGAAGAAGAACCGCTGGACAGTATGCAAAAATGGTATGTTACCTGTCCCTTTTTAATTTCAACATCGCGTTATGAAGGTGGATACTCTTTAGCCATACTTGAAGCGCTTTCAAGGGGTGCGATCGTATTTTCAACATCAATCCCTTCAACAAGAGAATTCATTACAGATTTCTCCAATGGTATTCTTCTTACAGGAACAGATGAACAATCCGATGCACAAAAGATCATGCGTGTGATTCATGAGGACAATCTCATTCGTAAAATCAGCATAAATGCATGGAAAAAAGCATCCAGGTATTCATGGAAAAGGCAAAGCTTACGACTGGAAAAACTGTTATTGAATTATTAACCGGCAAGAAATTTCATGCTCTTTACTTCTTTATTTGCCAGGCGGACCCCACCAGCTTTAGAGCCTTTTATCAGATAATCCTTAATAAAAAAACTCTCTTCAAGAACTTTTAATCTTGGTTTGGGTTTGTATTCAACATGAATTATACCATTACAATCAGTTGTAAGTTTAACAACAGTACAATTTTCAGGAACAAGTGAATAACCTTTATTAAGAATGAATTTTTCGATTCTGCATCTTTTTATGTAAGGGAATCCTGTCTTGTTATCTTTAAATAGAACAGTAAAAACCTGCTCTTTGTCAACAAAGCCGCAAAAAAGCATGCCTTTATCAACAAACATCTTATCGGGGACATCAATTACTGAATAAGTACCGGTTTTTCTAATCACAAGAACCCTGTCGTAAACAGAAACATCAAAAAGCTGATTACCATTCACCTCATAACCCAGATACCCGGTATCCCTGTCATATCTGAGTTTAAGATTACGTTGTGCGGCTTCTCTTACATCAACTTTTTCAAAAGATACAAGTTTTGTGCGCCGCGGATACTGTGCCTTGTATTTTCCGATTATTCCCTGCAAACATGAAATTGAATAGTCAACAATTGAGGCAAGGTTGGCTTTAATCTCTTTAAGCCGGTTGTTGATTTCCTGCATCTCTTTTTTAGCACGGTTTATATCATACGCACTTATTCTTCTTATTGGTATTTTCAATAGAGTTTCTATATCTTCTACAGTAACTTCTCTTCGAATTTGAAGTTTGAATGGTTCCAATCCATCAAACACAGCCTTTATTACAGCTTGTGAAGTTGTTTTATTTTCTATTTTTTTGTAAATTCTGTTTTCTATAAAAATCTGCTCAAGAGTTTTAGCATGCATTTTATCTTTTAGCTGCCGTTCTTCAAGTTTGAGTTCAGCAGTAAGGATTTCCACAAGCTGATTTGCATTGTGTTGTATCACTTCTGATACGCTCATACACACAGGCTTTTGGTCATTAATAACCATCAGATTTACAGAAATTGAATTTTCACATTCTGTAAACGCATATAATGCGTCTATTACTTCTCTTGCATGAACACCCCTTGCCAATCGGATTTCTATTTCAACCTTTTCGGCTGTATAATCACTTATTCCTGCTATTTTTAATTTGCCTTTTTTGGCGGCATTTTCGATAGAATTAATAATTGATTCGGTTGTAGAACCATAAGGTATTTCTCTGACAACAATGCGTTTTGAATCACTTGCATCAAGTTTCGCCCGTACCAGTATTTTTCCATTACCATCCTGATATTCAGAAACATCAGCAAAACCACCTGTAATAAAATCCGGATACAAGAGGAGCTGTTCATTTTGAAGGTATGCGATTTCTGCCTCCAAAAGCTCAATTAAATTATGAGGCATTACTTTTGTAGACATTCCAACAGCAATACCTTCTGCTCCAAGCGCAAGCAGTACGGGCAATTTTGCAGGAAGTGTTACAGGTTCCCTGTTTCGTCCATCATATGAATCATCAAACTCTGTAATCTGAGGATCAAACAGCGTTTCTTTAGCTAAGGGAGTAAGCCTGCATTCAATATATCGTACTGCGGATGCAGGGTCACCAGTATAAATATTTCCGAAATTCCCCTGTTTTTCGATAAACAGATCTTTATTTGCAAGCGAAACCAGGGCATCACCGATTGATGCATCTCCATGCGGATGATACCTCATACAGGAACCAACAACATTAGCTACCTTGTGGAATTTTCCATCATCCATTTCAAACAATGTGTGAAGTATACGTCGTTGAACTGGTTTTAATCCATCTTTAACATCGGGAATAGCACGCTCTTTTATAACATAAGAAGCATATTCCATAAAATTGACATCGTATAACTTTTTAACATACGCCATTATATAAGGTTCTCCATGATATATTCACGACGTTGTGGAGTGTTTTTACCCATATAAAACCTCAACGTACCCGGAACATTTTTAACAGATTTAACATTGACTTCAATTAATCTCATGTTCTCACCAATAAACTGGCCAAACTCTTTTGGCGAAATTTCACCCAGCCCTTTAAACCGTGTTACCTCCGGGTTCCGAATCTCTTTTATTGCAATGTTCCGTTCTTTTTCATTGTAACAATATCTTGTTTCCTTTTTATTCCTTACCCTGAACAGCGGAGTTTCAAGAATAAAAACATGGCCTGCAACAACAAGTTCTTCAAAGTAACTAAGGAAAAATGTCAACAGCAGATTCCTGATATGAAAACCATCGACATCAGCATCAGTAGCCAGAACGATACGGTTATACCTGAGATTCTCTATATCCTCTTCAATACCTAAGGCCATCATCATATTATACAGCTCTTCATTCTGATAAATAGCAGCCCTGTTTCGACCAAACACATTCTGGATTTTGCCTCTTAATGTAAAAATCGCCTGTGTCATCACATCACGGGCAGAAATAATAGACCCGCCGGCTGATTGCCCTTCGGTTAAAAAAATAGTCGATTTTTCGCCTTTTGCCCCATTTGTAAGATGATACTTACAGTCGCGAAGATTTGGATTCTTAATTTCAATTCTTTTGGCAGCTTCCTTGGCTTCTTTCTTTACAGCATTCAATTCGGTTCTCAGTTTTTCATTCTGAATTATCTTGGATTCCAATTGACGTGATGCATCAGCGTTTTTATGAAGAAAATCAACTACACCAGACCTTACTTCAGACACGATCCAGCTTCGTATTTCGGTATTACCAAGTTTGTTCTTTGTTTGTGATTCAAATATCGGATTTTTCAGTTTTATTGCAATTGCTCCACCAATACCATCCCTGACATCCACGCCACTATAATTTTTCTTGAAAAATTCATTTATTCCCTTGAGAATACCCTCTCTGAATGCACTTAGATGAGTCCCGCCATCAGAGGTATACTGTCCGTTAACAAATGAAAAGTAGGTTTCACCATATGTTTGTGTATGAGTGAATGAAAATTCGATTTGTTTACCTTTATAATGTACTAATTTATAAACAGTTTTATCACCGACTTCATTTTCCAACAGATCAAGCAAACCGTTTCTGGATTCAAATTTCTGCTTGCCAAAATATAATCTTAAACCTGAATTGAGATAAGCATAATTCCACAAGCGCTTCTCAATGTACTCATAATTGAATTCATAATCATTAAATATCCCGCTATCCGGAATAAATTCAACATAAGTCCCGTTTGCCTGATTTGCTTTTCCCCTTTTTTTGGATTTCAGGTCTCCTCTTGAAAAAACAGCCTCGGAATATTGTCCATCCCTGTACGAAATAACTTTAAAATGACTGGAAAGTGCATTTACAGCTTTTGTCCCTACGCCGTTTAATCCGACACTGAACTGAAATACATCATCATTATATTTTGCCCCTGTATTGATCGTCGATACACAATCTATAACCTTCCCTAATGGAATTCCGCGGCCATAATCCCTTATCGAGACAACCCCTTTATTTATGTTTACTTCAATTTTTTTTCCATACCCCATTATAAATTCATCAATTGCATTATCGATAACCTCTTTAAGCAGCACATAAATTCCATCATCAGGATTTGATCCATCACCCAAACGGCCTATATACATACCTGTTCGCAAACGAATATGCTCAAGAGAACTAAGTGTCTTTATTTTACTTTCATCGTAAATGGCTGGTTTTGCATTTTTGTTCATACCATTAATTTATTCTTGAAATGATTTAGAGTGGATAAGAAAACTGTTAATATACTGGCAACGTTTAAATTCAGGCAGTTATTCAACAACATAGAGTCATAATATACATATATTGGCAAGTTCTCACAAGCGGCTCAAAGTAAGTATTGTATAGTTCACACATCTTCAATACTACATATAGACAGCAGTTTCAATCAATTAAATACAATGATATTTCGTAACTTATGTATTAATATTGGAAATTATAACCTCGAAACAGTTAATTTTCCATACAAAACAATTTTCATAAAATCATGAAAAGGAATTCTTTCGTTACCACGCCTGTCTGAAGTCAAACATGACTTAAATGAATCATTGTTACTCATTAAAGAACTGAATCTGGCACAGAGGTTGTTTTATTATAGTAACAGAAGTTTCATCCCTACAGGAGAGGTCTATGAGTATCTTAAAAAACAAAGTTGCACTTATCACCGGTGGAGTTTCTGGTATTGGTGAAGCAGCGGTAAAAGTTTTTGCAAAAGAGGGAGCTCGTATCGTAATAGCAGATATAAAGGAAAACGGTAATAATCTTTTACGAGTAATTCAGGAGCTTGGAAGTGAAGGGATTTATATTCAAACAGATATAAGTGATCCCGGTTCAGTTTCCGACCTGGTTGAAAATGCTGTTAATCATTTTGGAAAACTGGATTGTGCTTTTAACAATGCAGGTATTGAAGGTCAACAGGCTGAAACAACAGAGTGCACGAATGAAAACTGGGATAAAGTCATAAAGATTAATTTGACAGGTTTATGGTATTGCATGAAATACGAACTTAAACAAATGCTCAAACAGGGCAGTGGAGCAATTGTCAACACCTCTTCTGCAGCCGGCCTTGTAGGTTTTACACAACTGCCTGCTTATGTTGCAAGCAAACATGGTGTTAACGGTTTAACTAAAGCGTCAGCACTTGAATATGCACAAAAAGGTATAAGGATAAATGCGGTCTGCCCAGGTGTTATCCATACAGCCATGGTCGACCGTGTTACTCATAAAGACCCCATAAAAGTCAAACAATATGTTGACATGGAACCAATTGGACGTATGGGAACCACTAAAGAAATTGCAGATACAGCTGCATGGCTATGCTCCGATCTGGCTTCATTTATTACAGGACAGGCAATCGCCGTAGACGGTGGATTAACATCTAGATAATTCAAGGCAAACAGAGGTAAGGGGAACGATTCAGGCATGGAAAGTCAAAATCGTATTTTGTTTTGAAATCTGATAATATTCAAAAAAAGATTTCAACACAAAAGAATCTGTTTGCCTTTAAATAAATATCCGGATCGACTCTGTTTCCCCTGTTTCATGGTTCGATTCCGATTCCGATTCCGAATTCCGACCCCGAAAAGAAACAGATAGATATGACCTTCACAGTCATAAAAACCGTTTCCGGGGTAGTGCGGCACTCACAGCTTACCATAAATTAATCGTGTCCATTTAAGTTATTTGCTTTTAACTTAAAGTTCTTTAAGCTCTCTTTTTTTCTTTATTATCAGGATTTTAAATCCGTGCACTCTGTATTCTTCATCGCTTTATCAAGATCATTTTCTCTGTTACAAATCTAATTTTTCTTTATCAAAAAACCTCAATACCGACTCGCAAAACGGATCTTTTATCGCGGCTGTCTATAAAACCATAAGGATTACCATATATGAAATGTGTGAATATACCCAGATTCATACCGGTGCTTCCAAGTAAACGATTAACACCAGATTTCAATGATAACGTGTACGTTTTATTAATTACCGGATATTTTACAGTTTTCTCTGCCAAATGTTTTCCACTATCAAAATATATTTTCCCCTCCGATTTGACTTTGCCATTAAAGATCACTCGGTTGAAAAAAGACAGATATACCCTGTTTTTTTCCCAAAAGGGGTGTTCCCACTGAAAACCACCATTAAACCCATATCCATGTGTCAATTTTTTACCAGTAAGTTCAGGTGTATTTTTCGACAAAAAGTAAAAATTAACCCCTACTTGTGTTAAAAAAAGTCCAGATAACAGATCCTGCCGATAGCTGGCAGCCCAGTTAATGGAATTCAGTACCATTGTTCTGTATTTATGATCATAGATCAATTCATAAGCTTTTTCTGTTTCCTCAAAAATACCCATTGTAGGATGTGCACTCTCATGAAACAGGTTTATATTCAAGTTTACCTGTTTTGTTGCGGTTTCGTGCGATAAAATTAAATAATCCATAATTGCGGTACCCCGCCAGTTATGATTGGGAAATATTTTTTGATTAAACCGCGATTCATTTCGAATCTCAACCATACCACCTAAACAGATCTGTTTCCAACAAACATGTTGTCCAATATTTAGCAGCGGTGTTTTCTCCGATGTAACAACTATTGCACTACGGATAAAGTCCGGGTCTGCATACAGTATATTTCTACAATATGTTAAACCAAAAAGCATTAATACATGAATAAAAATTTTAGCTGAATACCAGTTTTTCATAATAATTTTTAATTCTTTTCATTCCTCAAGATAAAATTCTTTCTTACGATAATTAATACGCGAAAATTCTAACTGAGTATAAATCTCTACGATCATTTCCTGATACACTTATGCAACTTAATAAGCAAAAGTCTTCATGAATTACCTGGCATTTCCGCTTCAAGTCTGCTTCTGCCCTGTTTCATTTTTTTTAACATATAATTTTGAATCTATTTTAGTAGGGATCTACAAAAAATTGAAAAAAGGTTCCTTCTCCAAAGAGTATATATATTAAATTACCCGAAATGAAACAGAAACTGTAAGGTACTTATCCCTTTTAAAATTTATATTTCCAGTCAAATTAATAAAAAGGTTCTCCGGAAAAAACAACATTAAATTTATATATATTCTTAATAAAAACTGGTTAACATTATTTTATTATTCAATTTTATTAAATAATATTGTATACTAAAAATTATATTTTATTAAATCGATTAAATTAAGTTGCTGGCACAAGTATTATTTCTTGTTCACCTTGCAAAATCAGCCTTTTTATTAATCATATGAGAAAATCATACATTATCAGTTTTAATTACAAGGGCCTTGAAAGTGACCTTTCTGTAATAAACCTGCTGAAATATTCAATATGAAAGGAACTGTATGAACCCGTTAAGATATTTCTTGTCTGGATGTGTATTTATTCCGTTTTTATTACTATTTAACTGTTCACTTCCTTCCGACACAGAGCCTGCTAAATGGCAGGTTTATATGGAAATACCAGTTACGGAAGAACGGTTTAATGCCCGCGATCTGCTTTCAGATGATATGGTTCCAGGCTTTGAATTGAGCTTTGGAAACAGTGATTCCAGCGACACTATAACTTTGATAAAAACAGACACCCTGTTTTATATGATCGAGCAGGAAATGGTTACTGCAGACAGCAGTATCCAGGAAGAAAAGCTTGGAGCAATTACTCTTGAAAATACCCCGGTCATAGATGTCATGTTTGCACTTCTCGAAGAAAACAATAAAGATACATTGATTGGTGTTCCTCTTCCCTTTGAAGTACCGATCGATCAATCGACAATTGAACCTCTTGATGGTGTGCAATCAGTTATCTTCGACGATTCTTCAATACCGTTGGAAATTACTGTTACAAACACATCCGATAATGTCGACCTCCATGACATTCGTGTATCTATACTTGATTATGAAAACATGCTGGGGCAAATTACAGTACCCTTATTAGAATCAGGTTTATCAGAAATAAAGTCATTTTCAATTGCAAATAAGACTGTCAGGGATTCAGTTACAATATCGGTTCAGGCAACGATTCCTGAAGGTTCGGTGGTAAATCTTGATGATGGAATAGAAGTAATGTTTTCACTTGATGGGCTTGCAGCCGCTGAA
>DATGNN010000154.1:0-4736 GCA_035306725.1 Chitinispirillaceae bacterium
CGACAGGAAAAAATTTATGGGAGCATGATAATTCAGGTTTCTTATATTCTTCAGTTTATTATATGGATAATAAAATTTATCAAACTGATGGAAAGAATTTATCCATTTTAAATGCTGAAGGTGGTAAACCAATTAATTTTATTTCTTTACCAAAAATGAAAAAACCAATTTTCCCTGGTGATAATACTTTTTTTTATGGCTCTGCTCTATATATTAAATACCTTTGCCCTGCTGTGAATTTTTTGAATGCTCATTCAATATTAATATTTGATTTAATAAATCTAAAAAAAATAAAAGAAATAGAATGTAAAAAAAATGAGAAAAACGGAAGCTCAAATAAATTATGGTTTTGTGATGATTTTTGTGAATCTTTCGAATATATAGGCCACATAGATCCCGATGCACTTCTTGGGCGATCTTCTAAATACCTGATTTTTGCTTTGAATGAAACTGATTCTAATGCTACAGGTGAATTTACACGTATCGCAATATTTAACATTGTAAATAAAACATTTAAATATACTGATTTGGCAAAATATCATTGTGAGCCAAACAACAGTAAACAATTTAAATTTATAGATGATAATACAGCCGTTGTACAGGCTGTGGAATACAATGGTGGTTTACCTTACTGCGCACACTATCTTCGCATAGCTTTCAGAGATTAGTTATGATTAAAATAGATTTCACATGAGAATAAACATCTGGACTACAGCCCGAATTGAGTGGATGAAAATTCGAATCACCGGTTTCTTTCCCCCAAATTGAACTGCGCCATGGGTACCATACACCCCATCATTAAATAGATACGAATGGTTTTTGTTTTATTTCGAATTTTTATTTTTTACTGCGGGGACCGTGTACGCTCGGCGAACATGAAAATCTCTCTGATCGCAGATGTTTACTATATATAGAAACATCTATTTTATCCGGTTGTTGAAAAAACGAAATAATTAAGGTACGGCATTCCAGGCTCCAGATCAAGAGAAACCGAATCACCAACAGAATATTCTGCAGTACTTGTATGCATAATCCCAATACCTGACTTGTCATAGTTTTTCATCGGATCAAGAGGGGCATCGCAGAAAAAAATTAACCCGAAAACTACATAAATTAATGAGAAAGAGTTGTTACGAACTGATTTGGTGTTTAAAGCTTTTCATTATCATAATCTTTTCTGAAAAATTTTATCGCATCTTCCACAAGGCTCATATCTACACATGTATTAACACAGGGGCCGTTTGGCCTGTCATTAATTACTCCATATACAGGAATCGGATGCACATCCTGTATGCCAAGTGTGAGGTCTCTTTCACATGCAACAGCAACAATACCATTCGGTTTAAATGACGCCACCCGTCTTCTTGCCAGTGTGCCACCATTAACAACTTCTATATGCAGTCCGTATTTTTCTCCCAATGTAACAAGCGAACCTACAGGACATCTCCCGCATCGAACACAGTTATTTACATCGTTGGTGATTTTTCTATTACAGATATCTATCTGAAGGCAATGGGGGAGTAGAATAAGGATTTTGTCTCCTTTAATCCGTCCAGACTGGGCCTTTGTCAGTGAATTATTTACTTTAACGAAAGAAATACGCAACTGATTCCGGTCGATCCGAAACATCTGACCCAGAAAAACTGCAATGGGAAACAACAACTTAACTGTAACCGATTTTTTGTTATGCGGATAAAGAAAATCAATTCCTGTAAGTGACGTTAAAGTGATCAAAAAAAGACCCGAAAAAAGAATCCCAAAAAAGAATAAAAAACTGAATCCTATTAATCGGTTGAGAAGAGGGTTTAATAATTGTAGCCGAGGATAAATAAAATAATATATCAGAAGTTCAATTAAACCCATAATAATAAGACTTGCCCAGCAAAATGCCAGAAAAGGAAGTTTTGTCCACGCAGCCCGCCAGGCAGAATCTTCATTTTTCATTCTTATACTGATATCCGGATTACTTGTAGCCATTACTTTATTTTTACCCTACATTTTCCACTGATTTGACCTCAGGAATGCGTGCTTTCAAAACCCTTTCAACACCCATTTTCAGTGTCATTGCTGCTCCGGGACATCCACTGCACGCACCCCTTAACCTGACTTTAACAATCCCGTCCTCGGTTACATCAACAAGTTCAATATCTCCACCATCTGCCTGAAGATTAGGGCGGATCTCATTAATTATTTCCTGTACCTGTTCTTTCATAATTACCTCCATTTAATATTAATTCAATAGTTCTTTAGTCCTATCAAGAATCGAAAATAAATGATTGTACACATAATTCAATTCAAAATAAAAAAACTGCTCTTTTTTCTCAAGTTTTTGTTTCTATATACCGATATTTAAACAGGAGATAGCATTTGAACTAAACTGATCAGAAAATTTGATACCAGAAAGGTAAAAAATCCCAAGTATAAAAAAACAAAATGCTGGTTATCCCTTTTATATGTAATTGCCCTGCAAAATTCCTTAACAGGAAGCAAGCAATATGAATATTCAGAGTATCAATCAATTTTCTTCAGTTGAAATAAAAAAACGCCGCATTGTTCAGCATCATTTAAAAAATAAACCCGCAAAAACAACAGATAAGAACTCAGACATTTCTGAGGACCGAAAAGATCTCATCAAAAAAATCAAAAAAAAGGTAAAAAATGGTTTCTACAAATCTGAAGCGGTTAATGAAGATTTAAGCTACGATTTTGCCAGATCACTGGATCAGTATATCTGATCTGTCGAGAATAAATTTCCTGAGATCCTCCACAAGGACTTATTTGCCTCGTTTGATACCTTTTTGAAATACAAGTAGATGTTTAAAACCTTGTTATCGTATTAACTGCAATTTTTGTCGAAATACTTTTTTACCGGTTCTTAAAACACACAAATAGATGCCGGATTTTAACCCAGAGCCATCCCATATTGAAGTATATATTCCAGGCGATAATTCTTTATCAAGAATCCTGGTTATTTTTTTACCATTTATACCATATATTTCCAGTATTACACGATTTTTTTGGGATAAAGCAAATTTAACTATTGTCGTTTTGTTGAAGGGATTAGGATAATTATTGATAATTTGTGTTTTGAAGACAATTTTGCTGTCAGAATTTTTAATTGATAAAGCTTCATACTCTGTTTCCACTACCAATCCATTCCCCGGATCAATTTCAATAATACTGTCGGTATATTCCACATTATTCACAAACCATTTTTTCAATCTGTAAACATCATTAGAAAAGACCTGTAAGCGTATTGGATTGCCATTAAAATAAGTACCTGTCCATGGGTAGATCTCCTTATTAACACCCGGCAGTTTTTCATCTAAAACAAGTGAATTTATTTTTACTTTTCCTTTTAAAATGTCATTTTTGATTATAACTTCTGATGTTCCGGAAAGCTGGTAATGTTCTATTAAATGCTGATGCATCTGGGATGGTCTGGTGCGTATCGAATTTTTTATTTCATCTATATTGGCCAGCCATTTTTCTTTATTTTCAGGATATCCCCATCTTTGTACGTGCTCTTCAATTTCTGGTTCAAAAATATCCTGGATACTGTCAATCATAAAAAGAGCACGATGTTCAACAAATGCTGAATTCATCAGATCCGCATTACGGTTTATAAATTGTGTTCTGAAAATATTGTTTGTTAGTAAAGCTGAGAGAAGCGGGTAATTTAACTGCTTAATAAGATAAATCATATCAGGATATTGAGGCGCAAGGCCATACGAAAAGTCAACATCATACAACAACCACCTGAATCTTCCATCAAGCCCCCTGGGTGCATAAGGATCGTATGGTTTTCTGACTCTCCAGAAGTCAAAATTATTATTAATCCAATCGCAATTTTGCAAATATATGTTTATTGGTAAATAATCCAGTAAATTATCCATGTCAATATAGGTTTTTAGTTTATTGTAATTATCATTTTCAGCAATGTTATTGTTTTGTACAAAATGCATCATCTCGTTATAATGCACATCATCGCCTTCAGAAATCTCCGGAACGAAGTTGCCCTTCAAGGACAAATAATCTATACTATCAGGATCTGCACCATATACTCTTTGCAGATAATATTTATCATAACGCTCTCTTAAATTCTGAATACCCCAGTACTCTCCATTTACAAAAACAATATGAGGAGCAAACCCCTGGGTATCAAAATCAAGATGGTCAACCATTAGATGGGAAACACCGTCACGAAACATTGTACTTGTAAAATCATTACCGGAGTTTCGTAGTAAAAGCCGTTTAAAACTGTTAAATGGTTTATTCCCAAAAAACGGATAATCAAAAGTTTTGTTGCCCAAACTGCTTTTTGCATAAATTCTGAGAGGTTTTTGTGGAAAAACTCTTGACCCAAAACCGTGGATTCTGTAGGATACTCCCTGCGAAATAAATCTGGCACCGTTTTGATCATAGAATTCAATATTTCCTTCTCTTTCCCAGTTCTCACCTGTTTGATAATAATTACCGGAACGATCATCATTGGGTAAAGAGGTATTTCCTGGTACGTAAATACCGGTTTCATCACTGAAAAAATTTTCTTTATCGGTAACAATGGATATAATTGGCATGGAATATCTTCCTGCACCTTTCTCAAAAATGAAAAAAGTACCGGTAACAGTTTCACTTGGTATAAAATTACTCGAGAAAGCCGCCATTCGAACAACGGTTCCCTTTGCTACTTTCGGTGGCTTTTTCCATACACAATCATGGGAATACAAGGGATT
>DATGNN010000155.1:0-6851 GCA_035306725.1 Chitinispirillaceae bacterium
GAAATCATAAAAATCCCAGAAAAAATACCCGCCCTATCTAGTGGCGTTTACTTTTTAACTCTATCCGTAGATGGAAAACGAGTGTTTAACGAAAAAATACTAATGCAAAATTCCGGAAGGGGATTTTAAATGATTAATTCAACTGTAAAAAAAACATTCGCTTTATTTTTATTCATGATTTTTTTTGGATCAGGATATTGTCAGGATATAAAATCTGTTATATCTCCAGGAGTTCTTTTTGAAGCATTAGCGCTCAACCATGATCTTCCTACAGCTTTGCGTCCAACATACTCCTCTCCTACTGATCTGGCAGTTTCTTCTGATGGAAAATACCTTTTTGTTGCTGAACAAACTGCTAAACGAATCACTGTCATTGATCGTGCTACCAACGAGGTAACAAAGCGTATAAAACTTCCCAATGAAGTTACCGGAATTACACTTTCTAATGATGATTCAAAAATATATGCTACATGTGCATCAGAATTATGGCCAGCCGGATTTGTTCATGAAATTGACATTTCTTCCGCGAAATCAGTTCGTAAAACGGCAGTTGGACATATGGCACGAAATCCGGTTTTATCTCCTGATGGAAATATTCTTTTTGTTTGCAATACTTTTAACAATGACATCTCTTTTGTTGATGTTGGCTCCATGAAAGAAACCAAACGTGTTGAGGTAATCAGGGAACCATATAGCTCTGCTATAACTCCTGACGGGAAAACTCTTGTTGTTGGCAATTCGCTGCCAGATGAAAAAGCTACTGATTCTCTCAATATATCAAGCAAAATTTCCTTGATTAATGTACAAAACACTGACGATGTAACTCATGTTCCCCTCTTTAGAGAAAGAGAAGTTTTTGGAACTCATTCAGTTTTTGGCGTTGCCATTACAAATGATAGTAAATATGCATTTATCACTCATCTTATTGGACAGATCAATATACCAGCTACTATTATAACCCAGGGTTGGATACATCTGAACAATCTATCAATCATTGATCTCCAAAAGAAAGAACTTCTCAATACCTTTACTGTCGATATCAAGTCGGACAATGGTGCTGGTAACCCATGGGAAGTTGCAATTACTGAAAATGATTCTTTTGTTTGTATCGCACATTCAGGTTCTGAGCAAGTTTCAATTTATCGTGTTGATGAACTTATCGATCTGGCAAAAGAGGATAAGAGTTATCATAACAGATTCCTTTATGGTTTAGTTTCACGCGCTATAATTCCGGTTAAAAGTAAAGGGCCGCGAGCTTTGACTGTCCATGACGGCAAAGTTTTTACTGCCGGTTATTTTTCTGAAATCGTTGAAGAAATTGATATTGACATTATCAATAAAGGAGCCATAACAGAAGCGAAATTAAAGGAATCAATGAATACCATCAACATAGTAGAGTCACCTCCAGCCATGAATGCTTTAAGAGCAGGTGAGTATTATTTCTATTCCGCTACCATTTGTGCTGAAAACTGGCAATCATGCCACTCTTGTCATCCGTTTACAAGACCGGACGGTATGAACTGGATTCTTAATGAAAAAACCTCAGAGCAAATTCCGAAAAATGCTAAATCCATGCTTTATTCCTGGTGGACACCTCCTACAAACTGGACAGCTAAAAGAGCTACTGCATACGAATCGATACGCATGGGATTTCAAAATGAATTGCATGTCAATTATACTTTTCTCTCGTATGAGACAGAATGCATGGACACATTTTTCATGTATCTTAAACCGGTTCCAAGTCCTTATCTATCTAAAGGAAAACTAACCGATTCGGCTCTAAAAGGTAAGGAAATATATGAAGATACAAAGAAAACTGATTGTATAGTTTGTCATCCTGCACCATTATTTACAAAAGTTGGAGAATCCGCATGGTCTAAGGGTTTCATTCCTGATGTTGAAACAAACATCATTATTCCTCATTTACATGAAACCTGGAGAACTTCTCCTTATGACCACATTGGATCAACGACTCTTGAAGAAATTATGCTGAATGAAAACCATACAAACGCAGGTAAGAATCTTAGTGAAAAAGAATTGAATTATCTTTATGAATATGTTTTATCGCTTTAAAATATATTGAGATCTTTCGTAAGATTGAATATTAAACAGGAAGGCTAAATTATGTCGTATAAAAATATAGTGATATTTATACTTACAGCTTGTTTTTTAACTGCTGCAGACACTATTTCATCAAATTTTTCTTTTTCTCCGTGGGGCTTTTTTACATTTGGAAGAGTTGAGAGCTCAATAAATGATGAATCGACCCTTGCTGATCCTGATTTTACAAATTTCTGGATTTCTGATTTCGATGCAGGATTTAAAGCTACATTGGAAGTTGGCGAATATGGAAAAATCCGTTTTAATTTTGGATACACAACCGGATTTCCAATTATTAATGAGAGAATGAGTGCACCCATTGAAGCTGTTAAGAAAAATTTTAAGACATACTTACTTGATGCAGCAATGGAGCATACATTTTCAATTAATAATAAGCATACAATTTCCACTGAATTCGGTTTTTTCCCTTTCAAATATAATCCACAAGTTCGAAATCTTGGAGAATATCTTTTCAGGAGTACAATATACCCTACTGTCATCTATAACAACTTTGATATTGCTGACGAAAAACTTGTTGGTCTTCATGGAAAATATAAATACGCTTTCAATGATTTAAGCAATATTCAGGCTGATCTGTTATTTACGAGTGAACAAAATATTTATCCACTTCACGACTTTTCTTTGTCCTACATTTTTACCGGCAATTTTTTCAATTTTATTAATCTTGGTGCAGGAATAATGCATTCACACCTTATTCCAATAGATAAAAAACATATTATTCCTGCAAATCGCACTGAGATTTCCTTGCCTGGTGCACCAAACTACAATTACTACACTTTCGAAGATTCTTCCGATAATTTGACTAAGTATACTTTTAAAGGAACAAAAGCAATGGGCAGAATCACACTTGACCCTAAAGCTTTTTTCGATCTGAGGTTTTTTGGCTCTGAAGATCTGAAACTGTACGGTGAAATAAATGTACTTGGAATTAAAAACTTCAAAGGCTGGTATGAAAATCGCAATAACCGACTGGTATATAATTTAGGTTTTAATTTACCGGGATTTAAAATTCTTGATGTTTTAGCGGTTGAAGGTGAATATTGGGATAACCCATACCAGAATGCATTGCAAAATGTATGGAAACAGGGTTCTCCCGTACCATATCCTGGTGACGATAGAACAACACCAAATTATTACAGATTTCATGACGATCTTGATACAACCTACTCATTTAAACCCTTAGCCGGTGATGAATGGAGATGGTCTATTTATGCTTCCAAAACCATTTTCAACAGACTTAGTCTTATTTGCCAATTCGCAAGCGACCATACCATGCGTGATAAATACTTTTATAACCTGAAGTCCTATACAGAAATGATTCCAAGAACAAAGGACTGGTACTGGATTGCAAAGATAAAATACTCGTATTAAAACCTGTTTTTGATTCTTGCCTTGATCAATATATCGCCTTATGATTACTATTGAGTATAATCGAAAGGCGATATATATTTTGTAATACAATGGATTATATTAAAAAAACGCTTCTTTTTCTTTCTTCTCTAAAAATCACATTAATATGTTTATTATTTCTGTGCATATTTGTAATCTGGGGAACATTTTACCAGGTTGAATATGGTATTCATGCAGCCCAGGAACGTTTTTTCAGCTCCTGGATACTGATGATCAATAATTTTTTCCCTGTTCCTGGTGTTAAAACCATATTAACACTTCTTTCAATAAATCTGCTTTTAACTGGTTTACGTTCGTATCTTTTTCGTCTCGAAAAATTCGGAATATTCCTTATGCATGCCGGTTCAGCTGTTCTGTTGATCGGTTCAGGGATCTCCTCTTTTCTCGTTAGCGAATCATCTCTTTCCCTTACTGAAGGTGATCAATCTTCTGTTGCAATCGATTTTGCTAATTGGGAGTTTATGTCTTTTGTAAACAATTTCAACAAAAATACAGATAAAAACGAAACTTTTAAAACTGAGTTTTCTGCCATCAAACCGGGTAATATCCTCAAGTTTAAAAATGGTACAAATATTCATATAAAAAAAGTATACAAAAACTGTGATGCTTTTGGTGCTTCTTTAACCAATATCGATTCTCTTCAATCCAAACCAGTTTCTAAAAACAGATTAGAAAATATCCCTGGTATTATTCTTTCTGTTTCTAAAAAAGGAGTTTCTGACTTTAGAACTCCCGATATTTTACTTTATGGGGGTGCAGGTATTCCAAGTACCTTTTTACTGGGCCAGGATACGATATCACTATCAATTCAACCAAAACAGGTTAAACTTCCTGTAAGCATCAGACTTGTAAATTTTTTAAAGGAAAACCATCCAGGTACAAATGAAGCCAAAAGTTACGAAAGCCGTATACATGCAAGAGGTCCTCAACTGGACAGAGAAATTGTTATATCCATGAACAAACCATTCAGATATCAATCGTTTACATTCTATCAGTCCGGGTACACACAAAATGAAAATAGCCAATATATATCATCCCTTTCTGTTATCGAAAACCCTGCTCGCTTTGTACCCTACCTGGCAGGACTGACCATTATGATCGGATTATTTTTCCATTTTATTATCAAGTTTATTTATGCTTACCGCAGAACGAGGCAAAAGCATGAATAAGATATTACGAACTCTGCTATTAATTACTTATTTTATCTCTTTCTTATTTACTAGTAATACCCAGGCCAGTAGAAAACGATCATCAGGTTTTTTATCTGTTAAAAAGCTTGAAAGGATAATTGTACTTGATGCCGGGAGAAAAAAACCTTTGGAGACTTTTGCACGTAACAAACTTCTCCAGTTTTCCGGTAAACAAAAAATCAAAGATTTCTCTGCTATCCAGTGGCTTTCACGGGTCATTTTTGACCCTGCCAGTGCTGATAATGATCTGATATTTCTCATTAACAATCCCGAAGTAGCTGACGCACTGTCAATCAAATCACGATCCAAAAGACGCTATTGCTTTGCAGAACTGTTCCCTGCATGGGAAAAGATTGTAGATCATTCCAGAAAAGCATATGCAAAAGATCCATCCAACTGGTCTTCATTTGAAAAAGAGATGGTCCAGACATACCGAAATATTGAGATGTATCAATCACTAAGATCGGTTTTCAGCTTTCTGTCTCCTAATCCTCATTTTACTATTTCAGATTCATTACTTTCTTCACGATTCGGGTTTAAGCCGGATTATGTTCCTTCATTTTTTGATCTTTTGTCCCATTCAGAAATCATTGTGGAAAACATGAAAGTGATTCAACAAAAAGAGATTAGCAGTCTTTCCCACGATGAAATATCGGTTTTAAGGCTTGCACAAAACATGTTCGAACTCGAAAAGTCAATTGACAATCCCTCTCCTCACATAATACCTGTTATACAAGATGGTAGAGAAAACTGGCTTAGCCCATGGGAATATCTTAAACAGTTCAAGTCTTCTTCTGTAAATGATATACCTGTACAGATGTTAATCAGAATTCGTGAAGCGTACCTTGAAAGAGACCAGGTATTGTTTGACAAATCTATTGATGAATACATAAAGGTAACATCAAAATACGTTCGTGATAAAATTTCAGTTCCAGATCCCGGCCTCGAACTCCTTTATAATAAAACAAACCCATTTTTCTGGTCAAAGATACTTTATGGATTAGCGGCACTGTTATCTTTGCTTACAGCAGCTTCAATTACCAGAAAAACTTTTATGGTCAGTTTATGTTTGATTACTCCAGGATTCATTTTTCATACTGCAGCAATTATCGCACGTATGATAATAATGTCTCATCCTCCGGTTACCAATCTTTATGAAACTTTTATTTTCACAGCCTGGGCTTCTGTTTTATTAGGATTAATTCTTGAATTGATGAGAGTACGATCTTTAGGGGTTCTAACTGCATCTTTGACCGGTTTTCTTTTCATTCATATTGCAGGAAAATATGCGCTAGATGGGGATACGCTTGGAATGCTGGCTGCAATCCTTGATTCTTCATTCTGGCTGACAACGCATATTGTTACAATATCTCTGGGATATGCCGGCTGTATAGGAGCCGGATTACTGGGTCATGTTTACCTGATTTATCAGATGACAAAAGCAGACAACTCCAGATATGAGGAACAGATATCCCGCTCTGTTTATGGATTTATTGCATTTGGTTTTGTTTTCACGATAATCGGAACAATATTTGGTGGTCTGTGGGCTGACCAGGCATGGGGAAGATTCTGGGGATGGGACCCTAAAGAGAATGGAGCTCTCCTTATAATTTTATGGTGTCTTATCATTTTACATGCAAAATCCGGTGGTTTTATAAAAAATACAGGCATGGCAGTAGGATCAATAATAACAGCTGTTCTTGTTATGTGTGCATGGATAGGTGTCAATCTATTAGGCATTGGTCTTCATGCATATGGTTTTACGTCCCTGGGAGCCTGGTATCTTATTTCATTCATACTATTTGAATTAATTTTTTTGTCTGTAACAGGTTATATTTTAGCTTCCAAAAAGAACAAATCATCTATTACGCAAAAATCCGCTTAAAAATATCCGGATAAGGATCGCCAATTTGGCTGAATGTATATATACCCCATTTGAAAATGTAATTTTCAAGAATACCGGTTTTTAAATACTTATTGAAATAATATAACTACTCAGGTGTCAGTAATCAGTTACAGAATTATTGATTGTCACAATTTACCAAAATGTTGTTATTTATGATTATTTAATAACTGGAAAATTATTTTTGTAAAATAAAAGGCAATTTCTTACCTGAGTAGTTAAAGTAT
>DATGNN010000156.1:0-26421 GCA_035306725.1 Chitinispirillaceae bacterium
CGGTGTGATTGTTCTTCACAATAGTATTCGTATAGTTACTAACGCTTTCCAGCATTCCATTCAGTGTATACATTACTACATTATATCCTTACCTAATTTTTACTCCCTACAATATAAATCGGCGTCCAAAGTGCTAACAAGATTAACCTTTTCAGAAAAATCTGTATATTTTTCTGAATTTCCAGACAGGTGTGCCTTTAGAAAAATGGGATAGAAGTTTTGCTGCAGCAATTGAACTTGAAAAGGTTCTATTATTTGGAGAAATTTTATTTAAAAGGGTTGTAGTACTATCAAAACGGAATCCACCAAAAACAGGAATTTGATCAGATTGTGCATTGTTATGCCCACGGTAAAGAGTTGCAGCAGTATAACCTGCAGCTCTTGCTTTTTTCCATACACGTTGATTCCAGCTGCCATGAGGAAAAGATATACTCGTAACTGGTTTCGCGGTTATATCTTCAAGTATGTCTTTGGATCTTTTAAGTTCTGTATCAAGGTCTTTATTTCTAAGATATGGAAGATTGGCATGGGTTAAAGTATGACTTCCTATTTCATGGCCGTTATCGGATATAATTTGTATCTGTTCTTTGTTCAGATGTTTTTTGGTTGGATATACATCCCAGTTCGAAAACTTTCCAAGATAACCAGCAACACAGAAAACTGTAGCAACATGTTTTGTTTGTTGCAGAACAGGCAGAGTATACTTATAAAAACACTCTAAACCATCATCAAAACTTAGTATACATCGTGAACCCTTATCCAGATCGGATTTAACATTCAGTGCATCTTTAACTGAAATAGTTTTTATATTATGATTATTCAGTGCATGAAGAAAAGAATGGAAATTATCCAGAGGATATTCAGATAAATTTAGACCAGGGTGGGGGAGAACAGAATGAAAAAGAAGTCCGGGAGATTTTTGGGGTTTTTTATTCCCGAGTAGAAAAGCTGCAAGACTGCCTGTAAAACAGGGAATAGCTAATGACCCTGCAAAAAGTGACAATATATTCATAATAAAAAAACTTCTTTTTCGAATAACAAAAAGCCATTATGGTTATGTTATATATATATTATATAATTGTTTTATTTACATGATTTTTATTCATTAAAAGGTTTGAGATTTGAAAAAAACGAAAAAGAGATGTACATATTGTGGTGAAGAGATAAGTGGTAATGCTAAAGCTTGTCCACACTGTGGGTCAGATGAACAAACAGGTTGGTCTGATAAAACATATCTGGATGGGATTGACATTCCCGAAATTGATGATGAGACGTATAAAGACATATTGCATTCTGAATTTGGAGCTGGAAAAAAAACTGACAGGAAAAATCTCATTTTTGCAATCGTAGCATTAATATTATTAATACTGTTTATTGTTCAGATTATTTCCTGGTAACTCTTATTCATTTTTTTTTCTTTTTACAGTTTCACGTATTTTATTTTTGAGGTACAAATAGTTGGTATCTGTTGGAGCCTTGAAACTGTTTTTTTCAGATTCAATGTAATATATATCACTATTGTCAGATACTCTTTTATCCATACCGGGTTGTGATGCATTATTGCCTGAATGCATGGATTCAGGGGGTTGGGGATATAGAACGTTATCCTGTAAACCGAGTGTACTTTGGTAATTTGAGCTGGTAAATTGACTCATATCAAGATCGAGATTGAAATCATCCTCGGTTTTTGAATAAACCTGGACAAGACAATCTTTTAACTGTCTTTCGAATTGACGTACAAAAACCTTTACTCTGTCAATATTCGTGCGGTCATCAAATACAAGCGTTAAAAATGTGTTGTCATCAACTATTGCAATATAGATATGCTTATCTTTTCCCTGATGATACATTGCAGAGAATTCGGTTTCACCCATAAGATTGGCAATAGCCAGAGTGGATGCTGAATTACCTGCAACCAGTGCTGCCATTGAAATGGTATCAACCTGATCAGCCATACCCTGGCTTGTTAAGAGACGTCCATCCTTATTAACCAGAACAGCAAGCAAAAGATTGGCTTTTGTGACAAGTTGTGACAGAACACTGTTCATCCGGTCAATATCTTCAGGGAATAAAACCATGTCTTTCATCAAGGAGTATCCTTGTTAAACAATTTGGAAAGAAAGCCTTTTTGTTGTTGTGTTCTAGGGTTAACAGGTCTTCTTACAGGTTTTTTCTGACGATCGGTGTCTATTGAAGTAAAATACATATCATCGCTATCTTCAACAGGTGTATTAATCAGATTCTCAGCAGAAGAAGGTTGGTGCTGCTCCGATGGAAAAGAGACTTCCAGATTATAAACATCATAGTCTTCATCTTCTGTATTTTGCACATATTGTTGTTGTTGCGGAACAAAACTGTTTTGATCATAGGAAGCTTGAGGAGTCTGATTTTGCCCACCTTAATGGTTTGATTGAAAACTGGAGGTATCTTTTCGCGATTGAGAACGGTTCATTCGCTGTTTTTCTTCAATTTCATGCTGATATTTTTCAATTTCCATATCAAGATCAGTTTTTCCGCTATTTGTTTCAAAGGAAACTGCCTGCTGTTGATTATCAGAATAATCATTAGGAACTGAATCGATGTTACTTCCACTGTTTTGCTGGTTACTCATTGGTTCTATGCTGATATTGCCATATTCATAATAATCCATTTCAGGATCATGTCCCTGCGGTACACCTTTGTTATAATCATTAGCAGGTTCAAAGGTTTCGATTTGATTCTCCTGCATATCAGAAGTATAAGAAACATCAGGATTCTGTTGATATTGAGAATATGAATCGAATGAATCATCAAATTCTTGATTTTGTTCAATAGGTTGATTATAGTTTGGAACATTACCTGCAGGAAATTGTTGTGGTTGATTATGCCTCGTAAAATCAGGCGTGTTTTCGGGATACTGCAGATGTTGCCGAGGATAAGGTGTCTGAAAATCTCTTTCTGGGGGAGAAATTTTCTTGTTTGGTTGCTGGTAATCACCTGAATTATTCCCGGAATATTGAGGGAATTGTTGTTGGTAATTAGGATTTTGTTGGGTATTTTGTTGCCTGAACATGTTATGTTTAGGCAGATTTTGACCTGGTGATTTCTGTCTGGGTCCCATTTGCTGCATCGGTTGTTGTCTGGATGGTCTTATTTGCTGTTGTGCAGGTCCCATTTGCTGCATTGGATGCTGTCTGGGTGGTCTCATTTGTTGTTGTCCGGCAGGTCTGGTATTATACGGCATTTGCTGTTGTGCAGGTCCCATTTGCTGCATTGGGCGTCTGGGTCTCATTTGTTGCTGCATTGGCTGCTGCCTTGAAGGAGGCATTTGGTGCATTGACTGCTGTCTGGGTGGTCTCATTTGTTGTTGTGCAGGTCTTTGTGGCATAGGATTTCTACGCCCCATCTGTTGCTGCTGTGAAAAATTTTGCTGAATTTGTGATGTTTGCCTGGATGCATCTCTTGTTGCACCTGGTTTGGATGATCGGGAATATTTTTTATTTAGATAGTCGATGACAATTTTCCCAATTAGTTTAAGAGAATCGAATACACCTATTCCTTTATTAGCAACAGCTTCACTCCATGCAAGATTGAATTTATTGAAAACAAGCTGCATTTCTTCAACTGGAAGAGCATTCGGAAGATCTCTTTTGTTGTATTGGATTATAATAGGAATGTTTTCACGTTTGTAGCCGTATTCAGACAGGTTTTCTTCCAGGTTCTGGAAGCTTTCGATATTTTCCTGCATTTTGTCTGGTGCTGAATCTGCAACAAACACAACACCATCAACACCACGTAACACGAGTTTCCTAGTTGCATTGTAATAAACCTGCCCGGGGACTGTATAAAGCTGAAATTTGGTAGCAAAACCTTTTATTTTACCTAAATCGAGTGGCAAGAAATCAAAGAACAAAGTACGATCGGTCTCTGTAGCTAAAGAAACCATATCACTTTTGAACTCTGTAGGTACTTTGCGATGGATTACCTGCAAATTTGTTGTTTTCCCGCTTAAACCGGGGCCGTAATAAACAATTTTAACACTGATTTCCCTTGCTGCGTAATTAATTGATGCCATGGAAATGTCCTTTTTTGTTAATCGATGGCCGAATTTGCTCCGGATAAAAAAAATGGGAAATTCTTAGTTCACCAACGTAATATAGTTACGATACTCCACTAATGCAAGACTGGTACAGAAAATCCTGCACAAAATTCACACCATCTTTATTTAGTCACTGTTATTATTATATCTTCTTTTTTTTTCAGAATCTATAATCTCTTCTAAAGAATAATAATATAAATCTTTATCATTTACCAGATTGAAATCTTTTAAATCCAATAATGATTGAGGTTTTTTTCTATAATAGCTTTCATAGAACAATTCTGCAATATGAATTGTCAGTTTTACGTTATTTATTTGAGGTTTAATTCTGCTTACATGGGATTCATGCTTTTTGTTAAAAAGGATTATACTGTTAAACAGGAAATGTCCGGAAAAAACTATTAATATTACAATACCCAGGGCAAGAACGGATGATGAAATTATTGAATAAACCGGATTTGTCTGGTCTTGTTTTTTTTTCTCAAGAGCAGCTTGAACAGAACTGCTGAATTTATCAGATAATGGAACAACTTTATTTTGTTGAATCAGTTCATACAGCCCCTCATAAATTTTGTATTCAGTAAGACAGGAACTACTGATAAATTCTTTAACCGGTGAAGTCCCATCGAGAAGATTATATAAATATTCAGCAGTGGCTTTGAATGGATCAATTATGTTTGGTTTTGAAAAATCCTTTTGATTTCGGACAAAAACTGTGTTTTCATTAATACTGCCTTTCATTCTATTCCATTCATCAATTCTTCTCATTGCTTCCATTATAACACTTTCAGAACTAATTGAAATGTTAGCAGGGATCAGATTGTCAATATTTTTTGATGAGTTGAAACGATATTTCCCGGCATTCCAGACAAATAAACTGCATATTATATCTTCAGTCACAGATTCACAAAAAAATTTCAACTCAGACTCTGCAAGGTACTTTTTCTGAATTATTTCTTTTGTTAAACTGCAGATATCACCTTCATACGAAGCAAACAGTTCCCTGATTTTGTTTGAAGCTATTTGCTTTATTTCGACAAGATACCTGAATAGTTTATTTGAGAGATTTTCATCGTTTTTTTCAGCGGCAACAATAATACCATTTTTAAATGCAACAATTCCTTCATTTAATCCGTTGTTTAAAATGAGTTTTCCTGTAATTTTCTGCTGTGTCAGAAGTTGAAATACATCAGCAAGTATAAACTCTCTTAAAGTACCGCTAAGTACCACCGATCCTCCTTTAAAAGAATATTTTTTGAATATCCTTTTGTGTTTCAACTTTGCAGATCAATTTGTTTATACACTTTTTCTGGAGTGTCTTGATCTGTTTAACCTGAGTAATTTGAATCTATCCCTTTAGTTTCAGTTTTTAATAAATAAAGGTATTTGTTTAATTATATAAATCAGATTGTATAAAGAAAAAGATATTATTAAAAAAACTGATTTTAATGAAAATCCCTCTCTGATTATAAAATCGTGCACTATAGAAAAATAAAAGGAATAAATCAGGCTCGTTATAGAAACTAGTATTAGTGAAATCCAATATGGTTTTTGTTCTCCCAGTAAGAAACCTGCTCCGGGAAAAAGGATGTTGAGGACACGTTCTCTGACAATACGGAAACGTTGAAACTTCGACCATATTGATAGATGAATCTTATGAAGTGTTTTTTCATTGTGAATTAATTTTATAGCATCTGAACAGGAATTACACAATAAACCTGTCTTGCATTTACGGCAAATCACCTTTCCGCAGTACCGGCATTCAAATGTAATTCGTAATTTTCTTTTGCTGTTGAGTTTAAATGTAATTATTAAAAGAAATGTATATAAAACAAATGAAAGAAAAAATGAACTTCTGGAAGACAACCCCAAAAAGGTGTTTCCCCATAAAACTTCTACATCGTTTCTATTGTAAATACTCGAGGGAACAAGTATTGTCCAGAACTGTTTGGGCTGATAGTCGGCAAACATGATTTTGCGTAAAGACGGCCAATTGTCTGTAAAGTAATCATCATTGTTTTGCAAGAATCTGTTAATACTCTCAGGGTCCTGGAGAGCTGCTTTTTTAATTAGTTCTGTAGCTGATGCAGTTTGGGTGTCATTAAATAAACATTGTGCCAGATTAAATTGTGCATTCACATATCCATTATCAGCAGCAAGTTTGTAAAGGCTTTTTGCCTTGTCAAAATTTCCATTTAAAAAAAAGATGTTGCCAACATTGGTTTGGACAACAGGGTCGTGTGGATGAAGCGCAAGGGCTTGTTCTCCATAGTTTAGTGAAGAAACAAGATTGTTGTTTTTCAGTGAATATATTGCATTGGTCAAATTTGCAAGGTAATCTGAGGGGTTGTTTTTGCAATAAGTGTAAACCTTTCGATGCTCATGTTCAGAATAACCTTCTCTGACTGCTCTGGAAAAAACCATCGCTACTGAATCGGGATCAAGAGTCTTTTGGTAAATGTTTCGTATAACTGCATCAACCGGTGCAAGAAGAAGAAAAAACAGCGCACATAAAAGTAACGTTCTTTCCTTAATATTTAAATAACGCCAGATCAGAAAAGCACTGAACCATAAAAATGGAATGAAACCAAAAGAAACAAATGAGAGCATAATTGCCGAAACTAAAAAGGTCCTGAGTGTAAGTGAAATATTACCTGGAAAAAGATCAGCAAAAAAGTGCAATGCAGAAGGAAAATGTTTTATAATGTAAATAGAAAAAACCGATATTACAAACAATATAAGTGCATTTCGGAACCAGATATATAATGAATAGACTAATCTGAGATGGGTTTCCCAATGACCATTAAACATAAATGTAGATGAAATAAAGTATTTAAGCTTTGTAATAATGGAAACAGGAAAATTTATCCAGAATTCTTTTTGCTCAGGTTGAATTGAGAACGAATCAAACTGTTTAGCCCATTTGATATATTCCAATGCTTCGGTTTTATCGTTTTTAGATTCAATTGCAAAATGAAGCAATTGTTGTGAAATAAGTGATGAAGATTGTGCGCCTGCTTCTAAAAGAAGCTTATGAAGCTGTTTTAAGGCATTGTCAGCAAACTTTTTCTCCTTGATTTTTGTAAATTCGATAAACAAAAGCCAGGTTGTACCTGGATCCTTTCTGCAATTATGAAGTGCTTTGCTGAAATGATTATCAGTTTCGTCATCATTAATCATTCCGTGTAAAAGATTATGCCAGGAATTTGGTGATAAAACCGAATCCATTTTTCCAAGAAGAGAACTCTTCTGATGGTCATTCAGTTTATCAAGGTTAAAATCATCAATGATTTCAATGCTTCGAAAAAATGATTCTCTGGAGATAATTGCAGACTGAATCCAGTCTGACCAGAATATCTCGGAATTCCCGGCATGCAATAAAAACGGGTTGGAGATTATGAGTAATAAAAAAAGTTTTCTTAATAATACCTGATTCAAAAGAACTCTCTTAATTAAAATACAGCCTTTTTACTCATCCTGTTCAGGATATAACAATTCTAACATATTATAATATAGTATAATCATTAAATTTAAACTAAATAGTGACAACCCTTTTTTGCAGTTTCTGGATTAACCAGGATTATCCCGAATAGACTTGATGATTCATGCTTAATTTGATCTTGACTTAACTCAACTCCAAACAAGTGATTTGTCCCGTAATTAAAAGCAAATTTCAGTTTGTGTTGAGGAGAATTCTATAACTTCATCATCTGTTTTTCTCAGCCATTGAGCAGCACAGCCGTCAATGGATTGTCACTGTTTAAAGTAAGTATTAAACTAAAATTTACTATTCGCAACATGGGACCGGAAGAAAATAATAGCGTGGTTATTTTTGATTTGAATATTTGAAGAAAAAAGGAGGAGGTATAACAAAGGCAGATCAGTTTAAACTGGATCTGCCTGATAACCATTTTGCAAAGAACTATTTTTCGAATTGGTTCACGAATCTATGCAGTGTTGATTTTTTATTTGCGGCTTTGTTACGATGAATTAATCCGCTTTTAACACTTTTATCCAATACTGAAACTGCAGATTTCAAAGCTTCATTGGCATTTTCTTTATCTTTTGCGTTGAGCACCTTTTTGATTTCAGTTTTGATTCTGGAACGCCCCATTCTGTTAACAATATTAGCGTTTTGGCTTGTACGGTTACGTTTTTCAACAGATTTATGGCGCTGCATTATAAATTCTCCTTAGAATTTTTATGAATAAAATTTGACTAAATAAGGCTAAAAATAATAATTTGATAAAAAATAGTCAAATGTTTTCGTTGGATGATATCAGATTGTAGATTACAAAGAGATGCAGAAAAGGGGAATGTAAATGAAACGATTAAATCATCTTTTTATCGTTTTAATGTTTTTTTCGTGTTCAAGGCCACCGATGACTTTTACTTCAAAACAGGTTCAATTATCATACTGTCGGTTCTCAAAACAGTTATGTAAAAATTAAAATACCATCAATAAGTCTTAAAGAGTATGTACATAGTGGAATTGATTACATGCTGATTCTGAAGATTTTAGTGTTGGTGTAACAGATAAAATAAGCATAGTTGGTTCATCTGAGCCACAACTTGATTCAGAACCGATCTATTACACAGATCAAAATAGAAACAAGTTATTAAAATGATAAGGTGGTGAACCCTAAATTGAATTTTTATACAAAAATTGTATTAATCGATTGTTCGAATGATTCATTAACTGGTTATGGTGATATCATATCTCATGTTAGTGGGCGTTAATCCCGGCAAAACCGTTATTCAAAAAAACATCGACAAAATGGCGAAGCAAATTCTGAAGAAAAGTCCATTCTCATTTTCAAGAAAACGTGGCTGAAATTATATAAACTGATAAAAAATCAGTGAACTTTTTTTTGTGAGTTATGAGAAATCGTTTTAGCCAATAGTGCTTTTGTAGATAAGTAAATGGAAATCGAAAAAAATGGTTGTTCGGATCAGGAATTGGTCTCTTTTTTCCTGAATTTTACAATCTTGTTTTCCAGTTTATTTTCGTCAGAAATGGTTTTTTTTGTATCTGAATTATTATTTGAATTTTTCAGAATCTCGGACATTTTACCAATACTTATTTTCAGAATGCGAATTTCATGAGATCTTTCTGAATTCTGGAATCGTCCTTTGACTACATGTGGAGGTTGTAATTTTAATACCTGAACCGCAGGTGGAAATGTATCAAGACTTGCGAAGTGCATCCACAGCCATTTTCCAGCGGGTTTTGCCTCCTCATCTTTAACATATCCAATACAGATCCCATACCCTCTGAATGACCAGCCTTCTTCTTCCTGAAGAATTTTGTCTTGTGGTATATCACGAATCAGCATACAGAAGATATCATTTTCAAATGGAAAATCAGTTATCTCTTCAGCTGTTACATATCTGGATGCAAGTTCGATAATTTCATTTCTGGATATCCCCATATTTCCCCTCTGATCTAAAGACATGCATAATGTAACTGAATATGGAAAACGAGCAGGGAGTCTATCAAGTGTTTTATTAAAATAACCGAAAAATATGTATATGGGAATAATGGATAAACAATAGTAGAATTAGACTAACTTTAACAGTTCCGGGGTTAAATCTGTAAAATGAAAATTAATACCTGAATGGAGAAGGTTAATTTATGATGAGCTGCGAAAGCGATACTTTCGCAAAAAGGGCTCCATGGCAGAGAGGTATTACCTAAATTGTCTTTTTTCGGTATCATTGTCGTAATCGTAACCTTCAATATCCACGGAGTATATTGCGTAAAGGGATAGTCTGATTCACGTAATAGATTGTATCTATATTCGTCACCTTGGCAGGAACCAATGGAGAAAAACTGGAAAATATGAAACGTGAAATTTGAGGCATTATCCAATGATTAGATTTGTATCACTTCTGTTTATCATATATTCATTACTCGCAGCTCAACAGCAGCCTGTAACTGGATTTAATGGTGCGAAATGGGGAAGTCAACCAGATGAAGTAAGAACGGCAACTGGTGTCAAAAACTGGTTACCAATGCCTGTAGAAGAATTTCCGGAGCAGATGAATATTAAAGTATTTTCTTCAAATACTACTATTGCCGGATATTCTGCTGTAGTCAAATACTATTTCTGGAACGATCTTTTTTTTCAGGCTACTACTTCATTTAATTTCAATGAACTGGAAAACTTTGATTTTAACTATAATGTTTATCGTAGTGTAAACGAATACTATAGTGCAATCAGAAACAAAACCATGGGTTTCGTGCATGAAATATACAGATTGCTGGAAAGCAAATATGGTAAAAAAAGGCCTGTTTTTAAAGGTTTGAATCCATTGGAAATATTCTCAAAACTTGATTCTTTTTTGAAACTTGAGAGATGGAACCTCAGGTATCATCCTTATGATTATTATCAGCGAATTGTAACTTCGGCATACGCCAGGTGGGATTTTCCAAAGAGCAGAATTATTTTTTCCATTAATATTTCGGCACCGGATAAAAGATTTGATTATATTCTTTCAGCAGCGTCTCTTGAAATGAAAAGAACTATAGAGAATGAAATTGAACAGCTCAGGTCCAGTGGACTTTAGATTATTCATATTTCACCGGAATTTATTTCAGATATTAATTTTGGGGGTTTCATCAGGAATGAAAGTTGATTTATTTTTCTATTACCTGCTTGAGACACAGGCGTAAAATAATCATGGGTTTTTCCACAGAGTTAATGGCTTTTTGTAGAGAAATAGAAATTTTGGAAATTATCAGTACTATAGGTATTAATAAATCAGGTAGTAACCCCAGATTTGACTGTAAGATGTTTGAATAATGTTAATAATGAGTGAAAATCACACTAAAAACAGGAGGCTTTATGGATAATGTATGGGAAAAAATGAAAAAAAGTTTCAGAGAAGGTGCAACCCTTTCAATGGAAAAAATCGAAGAATTTACAAAGATTGGCAAGCTTAAAGTTGAAGAAATGGCAGCCAAAAGGAAAATAGAGCGAAATTTTATTGATATGGGGGAACGGACATTCGACTTAATTGAAGAAGGTAAAAAGGATGCAATTGGTGATGATTTAACAATAAAAAAGGCAGTAGAAAATATAAATGTGCTTCGTGATGAACTTGTAAATATAGAAAAAAAGATAAAGGATATTCAGGAAGAAAACAAAAAAAACAAAGAGGAACAGACCGAATCTGAAAGTGAAACAACTGGTTATTAATTAATGGGTAAAAAGACAATTCTTATTGTTCCGCCACGGGGAGTTTCGGTTAAAGCTTTTCGTATACGTATTTCTGTGGCGGTAATCTTTTTTTCAATTGTTATTTTAGGATTCACGGGATATTTCATACCTTTTGATATATTCACTTTAAATGAAGCAGAACAGAATCAGCAAAAAAATCTTACAGAACAAAATAAGGCTTTGCTTCAAAAAATCCTTTCTACATTGCGTTTGTTGAATAACCTGAAAGAACAGGTTACCCGTCTTGAAGGAAAACGTGATGTGGTTTTAAATTTTGGAATAATTGACAGTGAGTCATTATCAGAAGAAAAAAAGGTAATAGATTTGGTTGGATTACAGGGAGATGTTCTTTTAAGGTATGCAACGAATCAGGAATACCGGTTAAAGCAGTTTCTTTCTGGTATAGGTGAAAATAACAACGTATTTGACAGTATTCCAGTGATTTATCCGGTTCCCAAACCATATGTTGTTTCCAGAACTTTTGGCCTGTCTAAAGACCCTTTTACATCAAAAGAAAAATGGCATTATGGAGTGGATTTTGTAGCTGAAAAGGAAACTCCTGTGTATGCGACAGCTTCAGGTGTAGTAAAACGTTATGAAAATCATCCGATATGGGGGATGCGGTTATATATCGATCATGCAAATGGTTTCAGCACTGTGTATGCGCATCTTGGGAGCAGCAAAGTAAAATACAGGGGAAAAAAGGTTGCCCGAGGTGAAGTAATTGGCACTGTTGGAATTAGCGGTCTTAGTACAGGGCCTCACCTTCATTATGAAGTCTGGCATAATGGGACCGCGAAAAATCCAGAAGACTATTTCTTTCCAGGAACAGAGTTGGCAGGAATTTTCAAGGGTGTGGCACAGTAGCAGTTAAATTCAATGTAATCCGGGGGCTGTCAATAATTAGCTGAGATTTGATCTTAGAAAAAGATCGTTCACTTTTATAATATTGTTTTTACAATCAGAATCAGTATTGCCAATGCGATTATGATCAAAATAAAAAAATAATTTTGTTTTTTGGGTGGAGTCCAGTAAGTTATGCTTGCAGGATTATTTGAATATTGTGAAATGATGTCCTGCGGAGCTCTATCAGAGATACTTCGTAAAACAGAAAAAAGATCATAATTAAAATCAGCAGCATTATTATACCGGTTTTTCGGGTCCAGTGCCAATGATTTATTGATTATGGATACAAGCTGTTTTGGTACAGGGGTACCGCATGATTCGACTGGCCGGTATTGGCCTTTCGTCTTTTTTTGTACGAGTTCTGAAAGGGTTTTTTGTGGAAAAGCTCTGCATCCTGTTACCATTTCATAGAGCACTGTTCCCAAGGAAAAAATATCACTTCTTAAATCGAGTTTATTGCTGCTTAATTGTTCTGGACTTAAATAGACCAGTGTTCCCATGATTTTTGCGCCGACTGTGTGAAGACTTACTTCACTTGGTCGTGCAATACCAAAGTCCATCAGTTTGACTATACCATCTTTTGAAAAAAAAATGTTTTCTGGTTTTATATCACGATGAATAAGCCCTTTATATACTTTTCCGTAAAGAGTATAATCTTTATTGTGAGCGTATTGAAGCGCTTGACAGACAGAATGTGCTATTGAGAGTGCCACGGACAGAGGAAGCCGGGATCTTTGACTTATCATGCTTTTTATAGAAATTCCATCAACAAATTCCATTTCAATAAAGGGAATTTGTTGATCGATAAGACCAATATTATGAATTTCGATAATGTTTGGGTGATGAATATCTGCAAGAATTTTTGCTTCGGTAAGAAATCTCTCTCTGGCTTCTTTATTTGAGTACTTCTTCAGAACTTTTACAGCTCTGATTACCTCCAGGCCTTCATGCCAGACTTTATACACATTGGAACTGCCACCTTCACCGATCTGGAGGAGTACTTTATTAGGTCCGATTTTGTCATTTGGTTTTAAAATCTTAGGGGTTTGAGTTTTATATGGGTTTTTAACCTGTTTTCCGATATTTACTTTTTGCAACTGCTCTCTGCCATGGTTGGAATCACTCATAAATTTTACCTTTTGGTAGAAATGTGCTATATTAAGGGATTATTTTCAGAAAAACAGTGAATACAGTTAAAATATCATATTTTAATCCGGAAAATACATAAAATTTTATAAATGGCTACAAATGTAGAAAAAATTCTTGTTATTCGTTTTTCATCCATGGGAGATGTGATCCTTACAGCTCCTATGTTTTCGGTTTTAAAAAACCATTTTACCGGTTGCAGTATTACCTTTCTTACAGACACAAAATACGTTGAGCTGTTTTCTGGAGATAAACATTTAAGTTTTGTCAGAGGAATTTCAAATATTGAAGAGATTTCAAAATCCGCGGTATCTCAGCAAAACTGGGATCTTGTAATTGATCTTCAGAATAACAGAAGAAGTTGCAGGGTAGTTAATGGATTGCGATTTAAAAAACGTATCTGTAGATTTGATAAACTTCATTTAAAAAGGGCGATGTTGCTTTTTACACGCATTAATCTATATAAAGTAGATGAACATGTGATCACCCGGTATATAAAGGCAGTTAAGGAGCTATCAGCAGAACCGTTTTTATCTCCCAGGTTGTTTTTCAACAAAAAGATACCACAAAGAATCGAAAAGATGTTGCAATATGGAAAGATAAGGCGTCCATTAATAGCATTTTTTCCATTTAGTGCCTGGAAAAATAAAGAATGGATAGAGAATTATTATATCTCTGTTGGTCGTTATTTTATGATAAAAGGCTGGATTACTGTAATCATGGGTGGTCCATCTGATCGTGAAAGAGCTGAAAATATGCGTAGATTAATTGGGAAGAGGTGTTTTTCTTTAGCTGGGAAAATTTCATTATATGAGTGCGGGCAGGTATTAAGTAATTGTGCTCTTGCTTTGGGAAATGACACCGGATTATCTCATCTTGCACGTTCATGTGGCATAAAAACAGGTATCATATATGGGCCAACTACTTATCATTTAGGTTTTTATCCTGTCAAAGATCCTCCATTTGCAGTTTTTGAGAAAAAACTTTTTTGCAGACCATGTCATGCCCATGGTGGAAACAAATGTTTAAGATTAAACAAACAATGTATGCGAAAAATTAAACCTGAAGAAGTGATAAGGGGATTGTTATATTTGTTTTATTTAAATGATCCGGTTCCTTCGGAAACTCAAACTTGACAATGCCGTTTCCGGTCATCATTTTTATAACACAGAATTTTATGGTCTGGAATAAATACAAATGATAACGCAGATAAAATATCCAATTATTATTTTCATACTTATCATCATGCCCCTTTATTCAAAGCCTACAGAAAACGATTTTAACAGGTTTTTAGCTGGAATCATTTTTTTAAAAGCTAATGATACGATCGATCAGGAGTTGAAAGTTGAAAAGTTTATTCAACTTAAAAAGATTACTGGCATAGAAGCTTCTGATGCAGTACAGTATCTGGAAAAATACAGGAGTAAACCTCAGAAATTGAAAGCTGTTTTTGATTCAATAAATAGTTTAATAACCGAGAACCCAAAATAGAATGGGAAAAAGGAGTATTTATGGCTGGAGATATTAAAATAATTACTGATGATTCTTTTCATTCTGAAGTTATATCAAATGAATTGCCGGTAGTTGTGGATTTTTGGGCACAGTGGTGTGGACCATGTAAAATGTTGAAGCCAATAATTGAAGAATTGGCTTCAGAATATGAGGGTTCGGTTGTTATCGGGAAAGTTGACATAGATACAAACCCACAATCCGCCCAAAAGTATGGTATTATCAGTATACCTTCATTGTTGTTTTTTAAAAACGGTCAGATAGTAGATCAGCATACTGGTTTGTTAGCCAAGGGACCGTTAAAAGAAAAAATTGAAAACCTTTTAAACAAATAGAACAAATAGAATGCGAATAGTTACACTTAATCCACCATTTTTTTCAAAATATTCCAGAGAATCCCGTTCACCGGCTGTTGCCAGAAGTGGCACTTTGTACTATCCGATGTGGTTAGCGTATGCAACCGGTCATCTTGAGAAAGCGGGCCATGAAGTGTTATTGATTGATGCTCCCGGTGCTTCTATAGATCGTAATGAAACTGTAAAAATAATTAAAGAGTTTAACCCCCGCATGGTGGTTATTGATACTTCAACACCAAGTATTTACAACGATATTGAAGTGGCCAAAACGCTTAAAGAAAAGATTCCATCGTTGTTTGTGGTTTTGGTTGGAGTTCATGTTTCTGCCCTTCCTGAACAGACTCTTGAAATCAGTGATCAGATTGATGCAGTTGCTTTTAGAGAGTATGATGAGACTCTGGTTGAACTTGCAGCAAAACTGCAAGACAAAAATACAACCGACCGGGTTTTGGAAACAATAAGCGGCCTGGCATTCCGATCTGAAAAAGGATCTGTCGTAAAGAATCAAGCTCGCCCGTACATTGAAGACCTGGACGGAATTCCATTTGTATCGTCGGTATATAAAAAATTTCTCAATATCGATCCATATTTTTATGGTCACAGTCGTCATCCGCTGGTAGTAATAGTTACAGGCCGAGGTTGTCCTCATAGATGTACATATTGCGTTATCCCTCAGACATTACAGGGACATCAATACCGGAAAAGGTCAATAGAATCGATTGTTGAGGAATTTTTGTATATCCAGAAAAATTTTCCCAATATAAAAGAGATAATGATTGAAGATGATACATTGACAGCAGACAAGAATAGATGCAGGGCGTTGGCCAATGCGCTTATTGATGCAAAAGCGACTAAAATACCCTGGTCTGCTAATTCCCGGGCTGATGTCGATTATGAAACCATGCGAATAATGAAAAAAGCCGGATGCAGACTCTTTTGCGTAGGCTTTGAGAGCGGGGATCAGTCTATTCTCAATAATATCAAAAAGTCAATTACGTTGGAACAGATCAGACAATTCATTAAAGATGCTTCGAAAGCAAAAATCCTTGTTCATGGATGCTTTATGGTAGGGAACAGGGGAGAAACAAAAGAAACACTGGAAAAAACACTCACGTTAGCAAAAGAATTAAATCCCGATACAGCTCAGTTTTTCCCGATTATGGTGTATCCCGGAACGAGTGATTATAAGTATTATAAAGAAAAAGGCTGGATAGTAACACAGAATTTTAGAAAATGGATTACAGATAAAGGACTTCATTCTTCTGTAGTTTCCAATCCGGATTTAAGTTATGAGGAACTGGTGGCTTTTTGCGCAAGAGCTCGAAAAGAGTTTTATCTCAGACCTCAATACTTCTTTTCAAAAGCTGCGCAGATAATTACTCACCCGTCAGAAACAAAACGCATAATAAAAGCTGGTTTTACATTTTTCAAATACATGTTTATATCGCCTGAAGGAAAATGAATCAAATAGTTATTTTAATAATCGAAATCATATTCTGGATTTCAATATTTTTAATTGGTTATTCTTACTTTTTTTATCCTTTTATTCTGATTATTAGTGAAAAAAAGTTCAGAAAACCAGTAAAACAAGATAAAAACTATTATCCCAGCATCGGTGTTTTAGTCCCGGTTCATAATGAAGAAAAAGTAATAACTAAAAAAATTCAGAATATTTTATCTATTGATTATCCATCTGAAAAGCTTGAAATATGGGTTGGATCTGATAATTCGAGTGACAAAACTGATGAAATTGTACGCAGCTTTACTGACAAAAGAATAAAACTATGGGTATCTGCAGACAGAGTCGGCAAAACCGGTATCCTTAACAGAGTTGCCACTTTAATTGAAACGGATATAGTATTGTTTACTGATGCCAATACGTTTCATAATCCTGATTGCCTCAAGGCAATTGCCAGAAATTTTGCTGACCCGCATATAGGTGGTGTTGCAGGCCATATCAAACATGTTTCAGAGAAGATTGAAGAATTTGGTGAGAATATTTACAGAAAATTTGAATCAAAACAGAAATATATTGAAGGCGGTTTGCACAGTACTATTTCGGCGTTTGGTGGATTTTATGCAATACGGAAAAAACTATTCAGTCCGATTCCTGATAATGCATACTCAAATGATGACGTTTTGATACCCATGAACGTTATTCGTAAAGGTTACAGGGTCATATATGAGCCAGAAGCTGTTTCGCAGGAAGATATGACAGGTGATGTATTAAGAGAGTTTTCAAGGCGTGTAAGAATCGGGGCCGGAAATTTTCAGGCCTTTTTCTGGTTGCTTGATTTCTTGAATCCGTTTATTGGATGGCCATCATTCTGTTATATCTCACATAAGGTGACAAGATGGTTTTCACCTTTTTTCCTACTTTTTGCCTATATAAGTTGTGGGTTCCTTTTTTATTACAAACCTGTAGACGTGTATAGAATGATCTTTGCCGCAGGATCAATAATATTGTTGAGCGGTTGCCTTTTTAAAGTAATCCCGTTAAGGATTACCCGTCATATCTATTATTTTCTGGTAATGAATATAGCGTTAACCCTGGGCTTTTTCAGGTATTTAAGAGGTATAGAATCTGCCGCATGGGCTCGAACTGAACGTTCATAATTTTAGCTGAATAGAGAGAGATTATAAAGGTCCCGCTTATCTTTTGTGAATTTTATCAAAGTTCACTGATGTGTCAAAGTGATAATTCATTCAAATCACATATGCCATATCATTATTAGTTTTAAATTATGAACAGGTAATACCTGCCCCAGATTTTATCTGTATAGGTATGATTTATAAAATATGGGTTAAATTTAAAAAAACCGGCCATTAGAGACCGGTTTCTCAGAGAGAGGGTTTATCTGGTCATTAATAATCACCCATACCTGCACCCGGAGGCATACCTGCACTTCCCGGAGTGTTTTCTTTTTTTTCCGGTTTTTCGGATATGATACATTCAGTTGTCAGTACCAGGCTTGCAATACTTGAAGCATTTTCAAGAGCAGTACGTGTAACTTTTGTCGGATCGATCACGCCTGCATCAAGCATATCTTCAAATTTATCTGTATATGCATTATAACCGTATGCACCTTCATTGTTTTTTACCTGGTTAACAATAACAGACGCTTCTTTGCCTGCATTTGCAGCAATGAGGCGTAAAGGTTCTTCACAGGCTCTTCGAATAATATTTACACCAATAGCCTCATCATCTTCAACTTTAACATTGTCTAAAGCCGCTGATGCTCTGATAAGAGCGACGCCACCCCCTGGTACTATTCCTTCTTCAACTGCAGCTCTTGTTGCATGAAGCGCATCTTCAACACGAGCTTTTTTCTCTTTCATTTCAGTCTCGGTTGCAGCACCTATCTTCAGGACAGCAACACCACCTGCGAGTTTTGCGAGCCGTTCCTGAAGTTTTTCGCGGTCGTAATCGGAAGTCGTTTCATCGATTTGTTTTCGAATCTGATTTATCCTTCCTTTGATATCTTCTGTTTTGCCAGCACCTTCGACTATAGTTGTGTTTTCTTTGTCTATAACAACTCTTTTGGTATTTCCTAAAGAATCGATAGTAGTGTTTTCCAGTTTAAATCCGGCTTCTTCAGAAATAACAATGCCTCCTGTCAACACTGCAATATCTTCAAGCATTGCTTTTCTGCGGTCTCCGAAACCTGGTGCTTTTACAGCCGCAACCTTGAGAGTACCTCTGAGTTTATTGACAACCAGAGTTGCAAGAGCTTCACCTTCAATATCTTCGGCAATAATCAGGAAGTTTTTCCCCATTTGTGCGATTTTTTCGAGCAATGGCAGAAGGTCTTTCATGGCACTGATCTTTTTATCGTGAATCAAAATTACAGGCTCTTCAAGAACACATTCCATGTTTTCCGGATTGGTTACAAAGTATGGCGAAAGATAACCGCGATCAAATTGCATACCTTCAACAACTTCCAGAGAGGTATCCATACTTTTAGCTTCTTCAATTGTAATAACTCCATCTTTGCCAACTTTTTCCATGGCGTCGGATAGCAGATTGCCGATATCCTGGTCGTTGTTTGCACTGATTGTTCCAACCTGCGCGATCTCTTTTTTTCCAGAAATCGTACGGGAATCTTTTTTAAGTTGTTCAACAATAGCTGTAACTGCTTTATCCATTCCCCGACGAATAGCCATTGGATCAGCACCAGAAGTAACGTTTTTGATTCCAAACCGTGCAATTACCTGTGCAAGTACAGTTGCGGTTGTGGTTCCGTCACCGGCGACATCAGAAGTTTTTGATGCAACTTCTTTGACAAGTTTTGCACCCATATTTTCGAAATTTTCTTCAAGTTCTATCTCTTTTGCGACTGTAACACCGTCTTTGGTTACAGTTGGTGAACCCCAGCTTTTTTCAAGAACTACATTACGTCCACGGGGACCGAGTGTAACTTTAACAGCATTAGCCAGGGTATCAACACCTTTTAGAAGTTTTTCACGTGCTGAAATATCAAAAGCAAGCATTTTTGCTGGCATATATGATTACTCCTTTTCTAGGTAGTTTACATTAGTTGTAATGAAACAATGAAGACAAAAAATATTATACAACAGCAAGGACATCACTTTCACGTACAATAAGATAGTCATTACCATCAATAGAGATTTCAGTTCCCGAGTATTTTCCAAATAAGACCTTATCGCCTTTTTTGAGGCTCATTTCCATCTTTTGTCCTTTTTCATTTATTTTTCCCGGGCCAACTTCAACAACTTCTCCCTTCTGAGGTTTTTCTTTTGCTGCATCGGGAATAATTATACCACCAGCAGTCTTTTCCTCAGCTTCCATGGGTTGGATTATTACACGATCTTCAAGTGGCTTTACGTTCATATAAACCTCCATTAACAGATTTGGTAAATAGGGTTGATCAGATTTTGGCAAGTCTTTCAGCAAATAACATGCCTATAATTACAGGCGTGAAAAACAGGCTGTAAAATGAATCTGATTTACCAAAACGGTTGTTTTCTGCCGAATCGTTAAAAAATGTTTGTTTAACAATGAAACAATTGTTTCGTTATAAAACATCGATTCATTGTTGCAATAAAAAAATCAAGCAGTTTCTTTTGGTTATTGGACCAGAGTCTTTATACCAGGTACTGCAAAAAAGATTTGCATGAAAGGACTGTTTAATTTAAGTAATGGTAACTTGAGGGACTCTTCCGAGCAAATCGAAATTTTCAAAAGGTATCCGTTTTGAAAGATCCGGAGTATTCTGTGTACAGGATGCAGGAAGTATATCTTTGTATTTGGTTAAAAAATGTGAAGCGTATTTTTTCCAGGAAGCATCGAAAGAGCCTCCTGAAAGGTGTTTTACCAAAATGTCCCAGGTAACTATTAGTCTATGGGTTTTTCGAATCTGCATACAGATATCGAGATCATAAAAATGGAATCCGTCAAAAGTTATTTCATCAAATTGGATTTTTTCAAAAAGACTTTTTCGTATTGCAAAAAAAAGTCCATCAACAGCAACTACCTCTGAATCACTGCGATCCTGATTGAAAACGGTTAAGTTATAAACGGAACCATTATTTAGTTCATGAATAACATGTCCACGAATGAATGGGCGACCTGCAAGAACCCATGCCGGATTATCAGGAAAAATATACTGGGTTCCAGCAACACCAACCAGACCGGTTGCAGGGTCATTAAATTTTGATTCCAGTACTTTACCCCAGTTTTCTTCCATGAAGAATACATCTTCATGCATAAAAACCAGGATATTACCAGATGCATTTCTGACACCAGCATTATATGCACTGCAAAGATTGTAAGTATTATTTCTGTTGTCGATTCTCAGATATTCGAAAGGTGTACCAATTGTTTTGGCAATATTTCTTTGGTGAAAATTCCATGATGGATTTTTGCGTGAACAGACAATAATACTGATCATTTAAAACGCTTTCGAAAAGTAGACCATAATTATAAAATGATAAATAATAGTGGTCAATAGTCGAAACTGATCTGCATTATTCCTGTTCAGATAATTTGACAGACAATTGGTCTGAAACTGCTTCATGGAGTTTCTTTTCGACAACAGATTTTAGAGTTAATCCGGAAAAAGCACATCCCATGCAATGACCTTTAAATTTAATAAATACATCATTCCCGTCAACATCAACCAGTTCACAGCTTCCTCCATCCTGAAGCAGTATTGGATTGATATCGGCTGTGATTACTTCTCTGATTTTATCAATTTTCTGTAATGTTGTAAGCCGCGGTGAGTTTTTGACTTTTTCGCTGCTTTTGTTTCCATTAACTTTATCCAGTATTTTCTGGATTCCCCCATGGCATCCGCCGCATGCGCCGCCAGCCTTGGTGAAGTTTGTGACTTCTTCAATTGTACGCAGTCCATTTTCCCGAATAGCTTTTTCGATTGTCTTGTCGGTTACACCGAAGCAGGTGCAAATGATTTTTCCTTCAGCCTGATCTTTTACTGGTATTTCGCCACCTGTTTCATAGAATTTAATTGCAGCTTCAAGAGCTTCCTGGCCCATTACACTACAATGCATTTTTTCTTTTGGTAATCCACCTAATGCTTCAGCGATATCTTTATTGGATATTTTCTTTATTTCATCAAGCGTTTTACCTTTGCACATTTCTGTCAGGACCGAAGCTGATGCGATAGCGCTTCCACAGCCAAATGTTTTAAAACGGATATCGGAGACTTTACCATTTTCATCAAGTTTGAAAGTAAGGCGCAGAGCATCTCCACAAGTAAGATTTCCGATTTCCCCATATCCATCCGGCTGCTCGATTTCCCCCACATTACGGGGATTGAGATAGTGATCACGTACTTTATCGGTATAATTCCACATAATACTTTTTCTCCTGCAAACAATACCTGGTTATAATCTGAATGGAGACGATTAAATATAGGTACATGTGCTGAATCGGTTTAATGTACGAATGACAGGCATGGCAAAATTGCTTAACGTTTTGGGTAGTGCTTAAGTTCGATAATTGCATATCTATTTAGCCAGTTTTGGTTTTTCGATTTGGCACCGTATTCTGCGGCTGGTTGTATCGCAGAATCGTGTAAATTAATCGTCACTATTGAGCTCTAACTCAGTAATTTTTCCTCAGCAACATTTTCAATATTTAATTTAGTCTTAAATATGTATTCGAATTTATTGAGAATTTTATTTACTGGTTCGGTATCAAAAGGAATTCTTCCTGCAGCAACCCTTGAGTGGCCGCCTCCGCTTCCATCAAAAGCTCTTGCAATATTTTCTGCAATTGTTCCGGCAGAATCGGAATTTTTAGAACGAATTGAGTAAAAAATCTGATTTTTGAATATTCCTGAACAGATCATCCATTCAAGTTTCTCGAGACTATGAAACAAATCAGCCATTTCGGCAATATAATCAGGAGTAGTTACATTTCCCAGATGTGTGTATCCAACATCATTATAGCTGACAGCTGATTCTGCGGCACGGTGAATTATTTTAAAGAATTCAACATCACGATCAGGGTTTTCAATTTTAGAAAGCTGCTTGTGTTCCATGATGTCGAAAAGAAATTTATAGCAATCAAGATCATCCTGAGAGACTTCACGGCGCATATCTCCGGTATCGGTTTTAATGCCATAAAACAGTGCTGTCGCAAGCTTTGGTGAAATAGGACAATGTGCTTCAAGAAGATATTTTGTTACCAGTGTTGAAGTCGCACCGTAATTTTTCCTTATATCATAAAAATAAGGTGCATCTGGAGGAGGATTATTAGGGTGGTGATCCATAACAGCATGTACTGGCACTTCTGGTGAAAGGGATACATTGCCTTTTCCGGGAAAAGAGTCAACCAGAATAATCCTTTCAAAATCTTTTATTTCTGTGAGGACAAAAGGAACTGTCCGGATGTTGAGGAATCGGATCATTGCTCTGTTTTCTGCTCTGCCAACAAATCCGCCAAAGGAAATAACAGAGGATTTTATACCCCAGAACGATAGTAGATGAAATATCCCGAAAGCAGAAGCCAAACAGTCCGGGTCCGGATAATCGTGAGTAAGAATAAGTACTGTTGATGCTGGTACAATATGGTTTCGAAATGATTCCAGTTTTTCGGAAATATCACTGGAATGATGCTTCGGTGCAGAATTTTTATTATTTGATTCAGACATTGTTGTTATTCATTATATTCAGCTGCAGTTCTTTAGAGCTGAGAACATTGTATAATATTATATTTAATTGTTTCGAAAAATATAGCATAATATAATATATGATCCCTGCAGTTTATTGTATATATAACAGGATTTGTAAGGTTTTTGAATATGCGATATGCGGTAATTTCTGATATACATGGAAATGCAGAAGCTCTTGAAGCGGTTTTGCACGATATTGAAAAGCACTCAATCGATTCAATTGTTTGTCTTGGGGATATTGTTGGGTATTATCCAGATCCTGAACTGTGCATTGAATTAATAAAGAAATATTCGGATTTGTGTGTTGCCGGAAACCATGACTATGCTGCAATAGGAAAAATAGATACCCAGAACTTTACCTATTTTGCATTTGCTGCCATGGAATGGACCAAGCAGAATATTTCCGAAAATGCCATAAAATTTCTGGAAACACTGCCTTTAACAGTCGAAAAAGACAATATGTTTTTTACGCATTCATCTCCTTCAAATCCTCAGGATTGGGTTTATGTTTTTCCGGATTCTGAAGAAACAGTTTTTGAGGCATTTAGCAGTCTTGTTTACCACATAAATTTTATCGGGCATACACACTGGCCTTCTATAATGATACAGGAAAAGGATCGTATTATTCTTCATTCGGAGCATAGTATAAAAATCAATGAGAATAATTATTACCTTATAAATGTAGGAAGTGTAGGACAGCCAAGAGATTTTGATTCAAGGTCCTGTTATGCAATCTACGATTCAGATTCAAAAGAGTTATCGTTAACAAGAGTCGTTTATGATTACACGGTTACCCAGAAGAAAATAAATGACAATCACCTTCCCTTGTTTCTTGCTGAAAGGCTTAAACGGGGCAGATAGTTAAAAGCAAAACTGTATCGATTCTTTTCTGATATTATTAGTATCAATTTCCAGCAGGTAGAAAAAACATGCTAACTTCTACATGTCCAATGATAAGGCTTTTTACGGAATCAGTTTTCTGGACAATTTATATATCTGACCTGTCACCAGAGGTATCAGACTGGTAATCAGAATCAAAATCCATCCAGATAATCCAGGATCATGTGTACCAAGTGCATCAGAAAGCCCTGGCAGATAGACGGCTATAAACAGAAGTAAGCTTCCCAAAAACAGTGTACCCCACAGGAATCGGTTTCTGGTAATTTCATTGAGAAAAATACCGGAATCATTCTGCCGCATATTGAAGACATGCCATAGTCGGGCGAAACCCAGAGAAATAAAGGAGACTGTGTTTGCCTGGTCGTGTGTAAATCCAAGTTTTTGTTCAGCAAGAAAATATGCTGTCAGGATTGTAGCACCAATAATCAGCCCATAAATTACAATGGTAATCCAGCTTTGAATTGTCAATATTGATTCCTCAGGATCACGGGGTGGCCGATTCATAAGGTTTTGCGCACCTTTCCCCATACCCAGTGCTAATGCCGGGAATGTATCATTTACTGCGTTAATGTACAGAATCTGTAATGGTAACAGAGGAATGGGAAAACCGGAAATCGCAGTTATTCCCACTGCCAGAATCTCTCCTGTATTTCCGGAGAGCAAATAGATTGTAAAGGCCCTGATATTAGTGAAAATAGCTCTTCCCTGTTCAACAGCTGCCACAATTGTTGAAAATGCATCATCCTGGAGAACCATATCTGCAGCTTCTTTTGCTACATCCGTTCCCCGGCAGCCCATGGCAATTCCTATATCTGCTTTTTCGAGAGCAGGTGCATCATTCACACCATCACCTGTCATTGCTACAACCTTGTTGTTGCGGCGATGCAGATCAATCAGATTAAGTTTTTGTTGCGGACTCACTCGTGATAGAATCGCGGCATTAATAACTTTTTCTCTTTCCTGCTGCGACATTTTGTCTGGTGCGCGAATCTGATTTCCCTCAATAACAGATCCATTTTCTGCACTCAAAAGACCTACTGCTTTTCCGACATTACGGGCGGTTATTGACTGATCACCAGTTACCATAACTACCCGTATACCTGCTTCCTGGCATTTACGGAGTGCTGTGCGTACAGACTGGCGAGGCGGGTCGACAAGTCCTATTATGCCAATAAATGTAAGTTTGTTGTAAGGGTCTGCATTGATATCGTTAATAAACTTTTCTGCAAGAGCAAGTATCCGGAACCCCTCATTGGCAAGATTATCTGAATTTTGTTCCCATTTCAACACTAAATTGCCGGACATTGAATTACTTTTATCGTAACTAATGATTTTGGTACAATTCTGCAAAACAGCTGAAGTTGCACCTTTTACTGCTACGCGATACCGATTGTTTTCCAATTCATGAAATGTAGCCATCATTTTAATTTCCGGATCAAACGCTTCTTCTTTTACTCTTTTTTGTTTTTTGTTTAATTCTTCGAATGATATTTGAGCTTTTTCTCCGGCCACCAGCAGTGCGATCTCCATAGGATCTCCGGAGACCTCAAGTTTTTCCAGATTATCCAGTTCTGCGTCATTGCATAATATTCCGATTTCAAGTGCAGTTACAAGGTTATTGTCTGATAAGGGATTGATTGTTTCACCTTTATATATGAAATTACCTTTTGTAGTAAGCCCTTCACCCGATAATTCATAATCACCATCAGGCAAAATGATACGTTTCAATGTCATCTGATTTTCAGTAAGGGTACCGGTTTTATCTGTACAGATTACACTTGTAGCACCCAGTGTTTCAACAGCTGCCAATTTTCTGATTAATGCGTTACGTTTTGCCATACGCCACATTCCCCGTGCAAGTGCTGCGGTTGCAACAATGGGTAAACCTTCAGGAACTGCTGCCACAGCCAGCGCAATAGCGATTTCGATCATCATTCTCAGATTCCGTCCTGCTGCAATTCCTGAAACAGCTACAATAAGAGCAACAGCAAGAGTAAGCCAGACAAGCCATTTCCCGAGTTGGTCGAGTCTTCTTTCCATGGGAGTTGTTTGTTTTTGGGTTCCCGCTTCTTGTGCCAGAGCAGAGATGTTACCAAGTTCAGTATTCATTCCAGTTGCTACAACAACACCTGCTGCAGTTCCCC
>DATGNN010000157.1:0-25060 GCA_035306725.1 Chitinispirillaceae bacterium
TTTGATTGAATCGGTACTGTTAGAATAATACATTGTATTAAGACCGATTTGTCCTGAAATTCCGGGATAAACTATAAGATCAGGGAACGGAGTAATTGATAGAAATGCTGTGATTGGGAAACAGAGTGTCTTTTGTTTGCTGCTAACCTGGGAAATGTTTCCGATAACCATCTCTTCATCGGAGTAATTATTCCAGAGGAAATTTATATCAGTACCGATAGCAATTTTTCTGTCGATGACTCTCCCGATTTGCAATGATGAGTTCCAGGCGGTTGGTTTTGAAGATTCCTTAAGCACATGCGGCCAGAGTGGTCCGATTTGAATGTTTATAGTTCTTTCGGATGCTTCAGCAAAGAAGTACAGTCCCGAAAAAGTGACTGCCAATAATGTAATAAAAATCTTTTTCATACGTTCTCTCCTCAAATTACTATCAAAATAGTGGATTTCAGAATTAATAACAACTTTCAAATCTGTTATTGGGGCAGTTCGGGACACTGAATTTTGCTTTTTTCTCTCTAAAATAGAAAAAACAGCCTGATTATGTGTTCTGTTTATCTTTATCCCGAAAAAGTAAAAGAGTCTGTCCCAACGTGCAAAAACAGAAACAGATGAGGTTTGATTGATATAATCCGGGAATGCAAAATTTATTCAGGAGTTTTTGTCAGGTGTTATGGAGAAAGAGTTATTAAAGAACGCGTCCGGCATTATTCTACCAGACGCGTTTTGTCGCTTTACCCATTGATTAGCAAGGGAGAGGCCTTGCAATAAGGAGGTATATAAAAATTTAGTATTCAGATAGGATAAATGCAAGTTTTTGGAAGTCCCTGTGTTCCGGGCAAGTACTTGTAAAAAATTTTAATGCATTTAATGTCTGTTCGTGAGTCATCCGGATCGGAATGAAAAACCAAAGTATTTGTAACAAATTGTTATTTTGTGCAATCTAATGTTACAGGTAGTATTTTCAATCAGAATACTTTCCGGGGGGTTTTATGAGAATAAAAAATTTGTTTGTGATTCTTTTGCCAATGATTTCAATTGGATGCTATACCCAGTTGGCTACTTTGGACTATTCTCCGCCTCAACAGGAGGTGATAACTGAAGTTGATTCAACCGGAGATACTGTTAAAATTATTCGGGAAGTCGATACGATTGTTTCCAGAGAAAAGGAAACCTGTGTCTGGGTGCGTGATTATACCGGATATCCTCGTCTGAAATGTTATTCAACCTATTACCCCCGTGCCTGGATAACTTACAGCAATACTCCCTGGTGGTACAGGAATGATCCGTTCTGGCATGATTATGATTATTGTCCCAGATACTATTATTATGATCCTTCATGTGGCTGTTGCAGATATATTGATAATTACAGATATCCATACAGGCGAGGAAGCTACAAAGGTGGAGGCAAAAGCTCTTCAGGCGGGTCTTCTTCATATACACCGCGTTCGTCTCGTTCAAAAGGTGTTCCAGGGTCAGGTTCTGCCATTCCGTCATCCGGTTCATCCCAGACTACCGGTCAGTTAAATAAATCTTTGAACGATAATACACAAAAGCAGGGAATTCAAACACCGGTCAGAAGTGGTAGAAGTGCTGGAGTACCCGATCCGGGAACAGCCAGGCCTGTAGATACTCAAAAAAGTGAAACCAGAACAGGTTCTGTTCCATTGAATACGGGTGAATCCATAAGACCTGAGCAGGAGCAAAAACCGAGTACGCCGGTTAGAAGAGGCAGAAGTGCTGGGGTTCCCGATGCTCGTGCAGTTGAATAATAACCAGTCTCGATGAGGGGATGTTTAAATAATGAAATCTGGAATCGAATACCGGTCAGAACACAAGCTAAAAGAGTATGGAGTTTAGCTATGAGAAATAGAATTCAAGTTTTAATACTGATATTTGTTATCAGTTCGGGTGCTGCTGCCAGTATGAGAATTTCACAGCAAAGTGGTGTCGGTACTCGTGCTGCTGCGATGGCAAACAATTATGTTGCGTTATCAAACGATCTTTCCGGGCTTTTCTGGAATCCTGCGGGAATGGCTTTTTCTCCTGTAAGAGAGTTTCAGACATCATTGGAAGGTAGCAGACTCAACAGTGAATCGAAGTTTTTTGGAACCGGGCGATTTGATGATATGCAACGATTGAAGATATCCGGTGCAGGTTTAATGATGGCTATTCCTGCGACACAGGGGGGGCTAACTGTTGCGGGCGCGTTTCAGAACCCGATTATCTTTGATGATATTTCATCATACAATGGTAGTTATTTGGATGTTAGTAACAGGAAAATTGAAGTAGAACATCAATTAAAGAATTCTGGTGGGCTTCGGTTGTGGAGCGCTGGTTTTGGTCTTCAGATAGCCCCTTCACTTGCAGCCGGATTAGCGCTTTCTTTGATTTCCGGAAAAGATGATGCTGTGGATAATTACATGGATATAATAGATAATGATTTATACAGTCACAAAATAAAAATTGAAGGAAAGTATTTTGGCTATGATCTGCGGCTTGGCATGATGTATAGGACAGATCTTTTCGGGGCTGGAATAAGATTATGTATACCTCAGATAATAAAACTGCGTGAGTGGGAAAATGGTGACAGGATTGGTGAAGCATTAATGTACAGTTCTTATTCAGGTGCAGGAGGTTTCAGCTTTTCATTACCGTTTGTTACTGTATCTGTTGAAGGAAGAGCGACATTGCCTATGGATTATCTTTTCCCTTCCGAACCTATTCCATCAAACAGTCAGGCAAGTCGTTTCAAAAAGGGTGGAGGAATCGGGCTGGAATTTCCGATGATAGTTGCTCCTGTGCTTTTGAGACTCGGGTATTCTTATGATGATCTGGATCTTTATAAGTATGTGATTCGATATGAAGATCAGGGAAGCAGGTATTTTGATTGGTATGGATATGGATTAGAACATGTTCCCGCAAATGTGGATCAGGGTATCGAGGTTGATAAAAATCGTCAGCAGTTAACAGCAGGTCTTGGTTTTTTCAACAGTTCTGCAAGTTTTGATATATCTTACGGATATCAGTTCTGGAGCATAATTACCAGAAAGAATCTGAAACAGGATTATAATATGCATCGTGTATCAACATCTCTGGCAATAAGGTTCTGATCTGCATGAAAAAAGTTACCATATATTCCGATGGCGCGTGTTCAGGTAATCCCGGTCCCGGGGGATATGGCGTTATATTAAGATGTAATAGTCACGAAAAAGAGTTATCAGGCGGGTTTAAAAATACAACAAACAACCGCATGGAACTGATGGGTGCTATAAAGGGGCTTGAGGCTCTTAAAGAAACTTGTGAAGTTACTCTTGTGACAGATTCTCAGTATGTTGTTAATGCAATTGAAAAAGGATGGGCCAGGAAGTGGAAGGCCAATGGATGGATGCGCAACAAAACTGACAAGGCACTTAATTCGGATCTTTGGGATAAATTATTAACACTTGTTTCAAAGCACAAAGTGAGTTTCAATTGGGTACGCGGACACAAAGGACATCCTGAAAACGAAAGGTGTGACCGATTAGCGGTTAATGCTGCATCAGGAAATGACCTCCCCGAAGATGTCCGCAGCTAAAAAACCAGGCTCTTTATCAGGATCACCTGAGACGTTTTAGAATCTGAATAGCATAATGGGATGGTTACAGCTCCTGTAATTCATAGCATACGGATTTTTGGCCGCAATCTTTAGTTTGACTTATTTTCATTTCAGGAAGTAATTTTGTATGATACGTAATTGTTCCGGAATTTTGGGGCAGTTATACAGGACTACGAATATCATATGTCAAAATACATAAACCAATTATTGTTGATAATATAAATTGTTTTGAATTAAAAGCTGATTAGAGCGCAGAAAGGATATTTCATGAGTACTCCTGTACTGGATATGATTCTCCGTTCAGGTTTGATGGGGCGGATTATCATCAGTATGTTAATGATATTGTCTTTGATTACATGGGCAATTATCTTCAATCGTTTTTTTGTTTTAAGCCGGGTAAGAGCTGGAAACGGATTGTTTCGTCGCATGTATGAGTCTTTGAAAAGGGTTTCTGATATTGAAAATATGGACAAAAAGGTACTTGAGTCGCCTATGGCGCAAATGGGTCGGGCTGGAGCATCTGAATATCGCAGGATACTTGAGGATGCGCGGTCGCATACAGCAGTAAAAGACTGGTCTTTTTTTCTTCAAAATCAATTTACAATGGCCCAGGATAAACTGGAAAGTATATTTTCTGCTCTTATTCAGCCATTCGACAAGGGTGTTTTTCTTCTGGCCATGATAAGCAGTATAGCTCCGTTTATGGGACTGCTTGGAACAGTTTGGGGTATTATGAACTCCTTTTATGAAATCGGGAATCAGGGGTCAGCCAGTTTGCCTGTAGTTGCGCCTGGTATAGCTGAAGCATTGATTACTACAATTGTGGGACTTGCAGTTGCGATTCCGGCGTTGTTTTTTTACAACTATTTTAATCATCGAGCCGAACGGATTGAAAATGAGATGGATGAGTTTAAGGATGTTCTTCTTGTCCGTGTTAAAAGAGAAATCTTTAATCTGTTATATACTGAACGCCCGTCAAAACCATCCGGGATAAAAACTGATAGCAGATAGGATCAGGATAAGAGATGAGTAAAAAGAGAAAAGCCCGCCGTCGTCATGTGATCAGTGAATTGAATCTTACAAATCTGATTGATGTGGTATTTGCATTGCTCATAATTTTCATGATAACAGCGCCAATGATGACACAAGGGGTCCAGGTTGATCTGCCTAAAACAGATTCCGAAAATGTGGAAGTCAATCAGTCGATTCAGGTTTCCATTAATGGGCGAAATGAGATCTTTATTGATCAGGAAAAAGTTTCTCTTGTAGATTTCAGAAGTGAATTCAAGGATGTGTTTGCAAGTCAAACAGAGATACCGGTTTTTATTAATGCTGATTCCAGAGTTCCATATGGACTTGTAGTGAAGGTGATTTCTGAAATACAGAACGCAGGTGTTGTAAAACTTGGATTTTTAACTGCTCCTATGGACGTGGCAGGCGGGTATTGATGGTCTTTATGGTTCCGGAAGTTAAAAGGGAAACCTGTAGAGAAGCATCATTTGGTTTAGTACTGGGGATATCTGTTGTTTTTCATATCCTGATACTGGTAATTATACCGATAGTAACAAAACTGTTATGGAAACCGACCAGGTTTGAACGGCCAAAGACTTTTCAACTTGTCAGTACACCATTGCCTCCTGCACCGGCAAAGAAGGTTCCTGTAAAAAAGGAGGCTCCGAGGCAAAGGATGCCTGTAAAGGAAACAAAACCACAGCCTAAAAAGCTTCCGACTGAAAAAAAGATAACACCAAAAAAGCAGGAAGCGCAGCGAAAAAAGGAGGCTGCAAGGCCGATTGAAGAGAACCTTGATGAACTGGCGTCTATACTTGATGAGATCCCGGCTCCTGCGCAGGTCGCTGCTGTGGGGGATTTTAAATATCACTGGTATCTGATGAATGTTCAGCAAAAACTAGAGAGAAACTGGAATCCACCAAGAAAAGATGATAAATTGAAGGTCGAGGTTTCCTTTACCATATTTACTGATGGTTCGATATCGGAGCCCTCCATCCGGCGCTCTTCAGGAAACAGCTCGCTGGATAATCTGGCTATCAGGGCTGTTAAACTCGCAGCACCTTTTGGTAAACTGCCTCCGGGATTTTCCGGAAATAAAATCGATCTTAATTGTACACTTATTCCAACAAGGAAGTAACAGGAAATAATATGAAAAAACCGAGAATTCTGATAATCATATTGTTTATATTTACAAATGCGCTTTATGCAGAAGAATTCGACCTGAATGTCTATGCTTCCAAATTCGACAGTATCCCGATAGGTATAATCGATTTTAGTTCCACCGGTACCAGGTTTAAAAAAGACCAGCCGCACGAGGTTATTGCGCACGATCTTGATTTCTGCGGGAGATTCAATGTGGTATCTGTATCCCAGTATGACAGTGCTGTTTTTGCAGATGCAAGTGCAGGAATCTATGTTGATGGAGAATATACTGTTGAGGGTAGTGAAACAGTTATTAACTGTTATTTACGTGATGTTGCAAGCCAGGAACTTATTATCGGGAAAAAGTACAAAGGTGAGCAAAATGTGGTCAGGGCAATGATGCACAGGTATTGCAATGAACTTGTGGAGATGCTTTTTGGGGACAGAGGTATTTTTGAATCCCGGATATTGTATGTTAAATCCGGTACAGGGAAACGGGATATTGCCATAATGGATTTTGATGGTTATAATCACAGGCAGATTACAAAAAATAATGTTGTCAATATATTTCCGGCGTTTGTTACAAAAAATTCCATGATATGGACTTCGTACGAGCGTGGTAAACCGGATCTGTATATCGGTTCTGTTGCAGATGGATCATCAAAACTGTTCATTTACAGCAAGGGCGTGGAGTCTTCACCTGCGGTTTCTCCTGTAGATGGAACCGTAGCTTATGCATCATCAAGAAACGGAAATATGGATGTTTACATATGCAATTCAGACAAAACCAATGTACGTCAGCTTACTGTTCATTACGGTGTAGATACATCACCGGCATGGTCACCGAACGGATATCAGATTGCATTTACTTCAGACCGAAGCGGTAATCCTCAGATTTATGTAATGGATTCTGATGGTGCTAATCAGCATAGGATTACTTTTGAGCATAAATATGCAGATTCTCCGGCATGGTCTCCCAAAGGGGACAAAATCGCATACATGGCAACGGGTGAAAACGGGAAATTTGATATCTGGACAATTGCTCCGGATGGTACAAACCCTCAAAAAGTAACAAGTATTTCAGGGCATAACGAGTATCCTAAATGGGCACCGGATGGCTCTCTGATCGCCTTTGTGAATTCTACCGGCAGTTATAGCGATTTGTATGTTGTTAAGGCTGACGGAAGCAGGGAACGAAGAGTTACAAAAAGAGGTGACGTAAAAATGCCAGACTGGTCGGATTTTTAATACCGGTATTTTTATGATTAAAAAAAGATCTGTATCAGTGCTGTTTTCTTTATTTTCCGTAATGATTGTTTTGTCATGTTCTCATAGTTTAAAATCAAAAAAACAGCAGGATAATTTCAACTTAACCAAAAGTAAAGAAAAATACACAGCTGTTCCGGAAAACAAACTTTTTGCATCAGTTGATACTACCGACGAGGCGGTGTTTACAGAAGCTCAGTTGATAGAGTCGCTTTTGCAAAAAGTAAACGAAGTTCTGAAACCGGTTTATTTTGAATATAACAGTTTTCAACTGGGTCAGGATGCAGTTGAGCTGTTAATAAAGATTGCTGAATTCCTGAAAGAAAATCCGGGTATTCGTGTTCTTGTGCAGGGACACTGTGATGAACGCGGATCTTCGGAGTATAATATGGGATTAGGTGAAAACCGGGCGAAAGTGATAAAAGAGTATTTAATTAATTGTGGTATCAATTCAGTTAGAGTTGAGGTCACTTCTTATGGCAAAGAAAAACCGGTAATACTAAATTGTACTGATCAACAGTGTCACTCAAAAAATCGCCGTTGTGAATTTGTTTCACTAACGCGATAAAAGTGAAAGGCAGATGTCATGAAAAGAATTTTGAAACTTGTAACTGTAGTTCTGGCACTTCTCTGTATGGGAGGCTGCAGTCACATTACAATGCTAAGGACTCAGGAACTTAGAGAAGTACAAACCAGAGTCGATTCGCTTCATACCGAGCTGGTATCTGTTCATGAAAAAATTGAAGAGAGTCAGAAAACGCAGATAGAAATGTTACGCCTTTTACGTGCCGATCAGCAAGTACGGTTTAATGAGTTGGATCGCAAGATATCTGCAGTTGAAGGGAATGTTTCTGAAAGTCATTACAAACTATCAAGGATAGATGAAAAAACTGCAGAATTCAAAAAGCAGTTTGAAGCCAAACTTATAGCGGATTCTACATCCGCAGGAATCCAGAATTCAGAAATAGAAAAACTCTTTCAGATAGCAAAAACTGATTTTAATGCAGGTAGATATGATATTGCCAAATCCGGGTTTGAAGACCTCATAACACAGTATCCCGAATCAAATCTTGTAGAAAATGCAGAGTATTGGATAGCAGAGTGTTTTTATGCCAAAAGGGATTACAATAATGCCGGGAAACGCTATATAGGGTATATAAAAAAATATCCTGATGGAGAAAAAATGAGTGTTACCCTGTACAAACTTGGTTTAACTTATGAAAAGCTGAATAAAGTAAAATCAAAAAATATGGTCTGGAAAAAACTGCTTGATCAATACCCCGAATCCCAGGAGGCTAAAATGGTCAAGGTACAGATGGAAGGATAGCCAGTCCGGAAATTTCCATCGGCTTTAACTTTATCCAATCAGACAATTTCTGTTCGTGAAAAAACAGGACGGGAATATATAATATTACAGCGGGACATTAATTACCGATGGCGCTGCATCTGGATGTCTGGTTATAACAGCACAATGGTTTACAGTTGCTTTGCGTCCGTTTGTGATATGTTAATACAGTTTTAGAATCTTCAGGTTTCTGCGTTTAGAATATAAAAAAAAATGATGCTGTTTCAACCCGGCTTATAACAGTTTCACCCTCGAAAGGAACACTTTTGTTTTCTGCAAGAGCTTGTTCATAATTAAACATATAACAATCTTCAAAAATTATTTAATTGCTGTTTCCACTTTCGGCTAAATCGTATGGTACACATCTTGCTTAAAAATCATGGTTTTGAAAATAATTGTCAATATGATTCTCAACTGAAAACTGTTTCCGGATTTATAAATCTGTCGGGGGTTAATATTTGATAGATACCAGGCTGATACTTGTCGAAGGGATAACAGGAACAGGGAAATCTACTACTGCACAGAATCTTTTTTTGAAGCTTCGTTCCCAAAATCAAAGTGTAAAATGGTTTCATGAGGAAGAGGAAGGTCATCCTCTGTTTTACCCCGAATGGAACATACAGTGGATCAGAACCGCTGACAAATTATCATATTTCATTCAGAAGTGGCCTTTACAATGGGAATCACTGTTCAGATATTGTAATAAGCAGATACTGATTGTTACAAGTTATCTTTTCCAGGATGGTGCCAGGGTTCTTTATGCAAATAATGTTGAAAAAGAGTTTGTTCTACAATTTGTTAAGAGTATCACAGAAAGTATAAAAGATCTTAATCCTGTAATGATTTTTCTTTATACACGGGACACAATTAAAACGCTCGAAAATCTGTGGGTTAAGCGGGGACATGCATGGATGAAATACATATATGGTGTTGATGAACAGACTCAGTTTGCGCTATCACGCAATCTGAAAGGAACAACTGCTTCAATGGTTTTATGGGGAGATTTCCAGAATCTTTGCAGAGAGATGTTTAAATCAATTGAGATAGAAAAAATTGAACTGGATGTATCTGATTATCAATGGGAAATATATCAGAATGAAATAAATAAAAAATTAAAACTGAGTAAGTATATCTATCCTTCAGTTAAATTGGATTCAATTGAATGCTATTGTGGTTTTTATATTTCAGTTACTACGGATACTCTTAGTTGTCGGATTAAAGCAGCAGAAGAATCCTTGTTGTGTGATTTTATCTGGCCTGATCTTAAGTTAATACCTCAGACAAAAACAAAGTTCCTGATTCAGTCGTTTCCGTTACAAATTGAATTCAGTACAAAGTCAGATGAGATTTACGGGACTGTAACAATTAAAGGTGCAGATATTTATGGTTTAAACGGACAGGTATTTACCCGCATTGAAAATTCGACCTGGTATCCCGGGAAGGAGAATTAACGAAAAATAAATTGTTAAAATTCCGAATGGAGAGGTTAATAGCTATGAGTCTGGCTGGGAGGTACCTGGCTTGGAAAGCATTTTTGGCAATACATTTGCTTCATTTTCTTTCTGCACCATAAAACAGGATGGAGTGAAGAAATGGCAAAGTATATGACTTCTGATGGGAATGAGGCTGCAGCTCATGTTGCTTATAGAGTAAATGAGGTAATTGCAATTTATCCAATAACACCATCATCACCCATGGGGGAACTGGCCGATCAGTGGGCCGCTGAAGAAAGGAAAAATATATGGGGTAGTGTGCCACTGGTTGTAGAGATGCAGAGTGAGGGTGGTGCATCAGGTGCAGTTCACGGTTCTCTTCAAAGAGGTGCATTAACAACTACATTTACGGCATCGCAGGGGCTGCTGCTTATGATTCCGAATATGTTCAAAATTGCCGGGGAGTTGAATGCAGCGGTTATTCATGTGGCGGCACGTACAATTGCGACTCATGCATTGTCGATTTTCTGTGATCATAGTGACATTATGGCAACACGTTCAACTGGATTTGCCATACTGTCTTCATCATCTGTACAGGAAGCACACGACTTTGCCTTGATATCCCAGCTTGCTTCACTTAAAACGCGAGTTCCGTTTTTGCATTTCTTTGATGGATTCCGCACTTCTCATGAAATCTCAAAATTTGAGCTGATCCCTGATGGTCAAATTAAAACACTTATTGACAATAAAACAATCATTGCACATAGAGACCGTGCACTTTCACCCGATAACCCTTTTATTAGGGGAACATCACAAAACCCGGATATCTTTTTTCAGGCACGCGAATCTGTAAATCCTTTTTATGATTCTTGTCCCGAAATTGTTGAAAATGTCATGGAGCAGTTCGGAAAATTAACTAAAAGAGAGTATCATCTTTTTGAATATTTCGGTAGTCCGGATGCAGAAAGGGTTATAATCCTGATGGGTTCTTCACAGCAGACTGTTGAGGAAACGGTTCAGTATTTAAATGGAAAAGGAGAAAAAACAGGGGTTGTTAAAGTAAGATTGTACAGGCCCTTTTCTGTCAGCCATTTTCTAAAGGTTATACCTCAGACAGTAAGAAAAATCGCAGTTCTTGACAGAACGAAAGAGCCGGGGAGTATTGGAGAACCACTCTATCTTGATGTCGTTTCAGCAATAAATCAGGAGTATACGGCAAAAAGGGCAGGTTTCAGATCAATGCCGTTTATCACAGGAGGGCGTTATGGACTTTCATCAAAGGAGTTTACTCCACCAATGGTTAAGGCTGTTTTTGATGAATTGAGTAAAGATAAACCACAGAATAGTTTTACAATTGGAATTAATGACGATGTGAGTGGGAAAAGTTTGCAATATGACACCGGGGTTGTAATGGAACCAACCGATCAGACAAGGGCTGTTTTTTATGGCTATGGCTCAGACGGAACTGTAAGTGCAAACAAGAATACGCTCAAGATCATTGGTACCGAAACGGATTATTTCGTTCAGGGTTATTTTGTATATGATTCAATGAAAGCGGGTTCTGTAACGGTTTCACATCTTCGATTCAGTCATAAACCCATAAAATCATCATACAGGATATTTCACTCCGGTTTTGTAGCCTGCCATCAATTCTCGTTTGTCGAAAGGATTCCGGTACTTGAAACGGCTCAGCAGGGAGCGACTTTCCTGCTTAATTGTCCTTATTCGGTAGATGCTGTCTGGAATGAATTACCGAAAACAGTACAGAAAACTATTATTGACAAGAAACTTCGTGTATTTGTAATTGATGCTTACAGTATTGCAAAAGAGCTGGGTTTGGGTAATCGGATCAACACAATAATGCAGATCTGTTTTCTGGGGTTGTCAGAAATTATGGCGATATCTGTTGCAAAGGAAAAAGTGAAAGAATACATCAGGAAAAGTTATGGCAGACATGGCGATACGATTGTAAACAAGAATATAGCTGCGGTTGATCAGGCTCTGCAGCATCTTCATGAACTACCCTATCCTGAAGAGATTACAGGTTCGATTGATATGAAAAAAGTCGTGCCGGATGATGCACCTGAGTTTGTAAAGGCATGTACTTCCAGAATGATTGCGGGACAAGGTGATGAATTGCCGGTGAGCGCATTTGATCCTGACGGCAGATTCCCGTCGGGTACTACCCGTTATATGAAAAGAAATATTACAGGTGAAATGCCGGTCTGGGATCCGGATGTGTGTATACAGTGTGGTCGATGTTCTCTGGCGTGTCCACATGCTGTTGTAAGGGCAAAAATGTTTCCTGCTGCCATGCTTGCGGGCGCACCGCAATCTTTTAGATCGGTTCCTCTGAAACGGCGTGGCTATGAGGAGTATTCTTATTCTATTGCAGTATCTCCCGATGATTGCACAGGGTGCAGGTTGTGTGTGGTTGTATGTCCTGCAAAAAACAAAACAGATCCAAAACTGAAAGCTCTTAACATGCAGCCCCAACCACAAATCAGGGAAAGGGAGAATGAAAACTGGAGATTTTTTATAGCTTTACCGGAATCGGACCGAGCAGACCTGAACTTTAACCGGGTTCAGGATGTCCAGTTTCTGGAGCCGCTGTTTGAGTTTAGCGGTGCATGTGCAGGATGTGGTGAAACGCCTTATGTGACTCTTTTGAGCAGGCTGTTTGGTGAAAGGGCGATAATTGCAAATGCCACAGGATGTTCTTCAATTTACGGAGGTAATGAACCGGCTACTCCATGGGCTGCTGATCGACAAGGGAGAGGGCCAGCCTGGTCGAATTCGTTGTTTGAAGATAATGCGGAATTTGGTTTCGGGTTCAGGATTGCTGTCGACAAAGAATTCGATTATGCAAAGGAACTGCTTCAGAAACTTGCTCCCGGGATTGGTGAGGAACTGGTGAATTCGTTAATTGAGGCTCCCCGAAAAACCGAAAAGGATATTTCAGACCAGAGAAAACGACTCGATATACTCAGATCAAAATTAAACAAAATTGATAACCCGGCTGCAAAAGACCTTTTTTCTCTATGTGATGTGTTTGTAAAAAAGAGTGTCTGGCTTTTGGGTGGTGATGGATGGGCGTATGATATTGGATTCGGTGGTCTGGATCATGTGATGGCACTTGGAAAGGATGTAAATATTCTTGTTCTGGATACAGAAGTATACTCCAATACAGGTGGCCAGATGTCAAAAGCTACTCCGCTTGGAGCGGTTGCAAAGTTTGCTGCACGCGGTAAACGGACACCCAAAAAGGATTTAGTAATGATGGCAATGACATACGGATCGGTGTATGTTGCACGCATTGCACTTGGTGCAGATGGTAATCAGGCGTTAAAAGCGTTTAACGAAGCAGAGGCGTTTGATGGTAGCTCGTTAATAGTGGCGTATTGTCCCTGTATCGGACAGGGGTATAATCTCTCTAATGGTATGGAACAACAGAAACGGGCCGTACAATCGGGATATTGGCCGCTTTTAAGATATAATCCGGATTTGAGAAAGGAGGGCAAAAATCCACTTCAACTTGATTCCTCACCTCCTTCCATACCACTTGAACATTACATTTATAACGAAACGCGCTACAAAATGTTGCAGCGCAGTTTGCCCGGTGAGGCTGCTCAGTTGCTCAAGAGAGCTTCTGATGAGGTTAAAATGCGTTATGGTTGGTATAAATATTGGGCTGCAATGAAAATGGAGGATGGGGTATGATAGATTTATCGGTCGATTATTTGGGAATTCCATTGAAAAATCCATTGGTTGCATCTTCTTCACCGCTTTGCACAAGTATAGACAATATAAAGAAAATGGAAGATGAGCAGATAGCAGCAGTTGTTTTGCAGTCACTTTTTGAAGAACAGGTAATTCTGGAGCAACGCGAACTGGATACTGGCCTGCTTCAGGGAACGGAGCATTTTGCTGAAGCTCTTACTTATCTTCCGGATTTTGGAACTTATCGTTTTGCCAGTTCAGGTTATCTTGAACAGATTAGAAAAGCAAAGGAGGCGGTAGATATTCCGGTAATTGGAAGCCTTAACGGGATCAGTACAGGTGGATGGATAAAGTATGCAAAGGAGATACAGGATGCTGGTGCTGATGCGCTGGAGCTTAATCTTTACTATTTGCCAACAAGACCGGATATCTCATCACAGCAGGTTGAACATAACTATGTGGAACTTGTTAAAGAAGTTACATCAAGAATCCAGATTCCGGCAGCAATCAAGATCAGTTTTTTTCTCAGTTCAATTCCTGATACTGTTTCAAAATTTGCAGATTCGGGGGCATCAGCAGTGGTTCTTTTTAACCGGTTTTATCAACCTGATCTCAATCTGGATTCTCTTAATGTTGTTCCGAATCTGAAATTAAGTACATCTGATGAATTGAGGTTAAGAATCCGATGGATTGCAATTCTTTATAATAAAATCAATATCGATATGGCGATAACCGGAGGTGTTCATACATCGCTTGATGTTCTCAAGGGAATAGCATCAGGAGCTAAAGTTACAATGATGACCTCTGCATTTTTACTTAATGGTATACCTTATGCAGGTGCTGTATTAGAGGGTATCTCGCAGTGGCTTGAGAGAAATGATTATAAGTCGATACGCGCTTTTCAGGGTGTCTTAAGCCAGGCTTCGGTAGAACATCCTGAAGCTTATGAAAGGGCAAACTACATGCAGGTTCTTGGATCCTATATTTCATGAAATCACATGTGCACAAAATGATTATATAGAATTAAGCAAATAAATAATGGACAATAGCTTAGAAAGTGAGAAAAATGCATGGCCTATAATGATGAAGAAATAAGGAAAGTGGTGTTGGATCAGCTTTCGTGGGATAATAGAATTGGATGGTCTGAGATTGATGCCAAGGTATATGATGGCAGTGTTACTCTTGAGGGTACTGTGCCGTCGTTTGCTGCACGAGAGGCTGCTGAAACTGATGCACTTATGGTTCCGGGGGTCAGGAATGTGACAAACAGAATAATAATAAGATTTCCCGGAAATTTTAATGCTCCACTCGACAGTGAAATCAAGGCCAGGATTTTTAATCGGTTTTTATGGAATCCAAACATTCCTGCATCCGATATCGATGTGTTGGTTTCTAAAGGAGAAGTTGTACTGACTGGTGTAGTCGATCAGTTTTGGAAAAAGATGCGGGCTGAAGAGATTGCTTATGATATTGGAGGTGTAGTGCATGTCGGTAATGAACTTGTAGTGGTTCCTTCACATGAATATGGTGACAAATTAATTGCTGAAGATATCATGGCTGCGATGAAAAGGAATCCGGATATTGATCAGGACAGAATAGAGCTTGATGTCGATAATGGTGTGGTTACGCTTAACGGCAGAGTTGATGATTATAAAGACATACATGCCGCATACCATATAGTTAAATACACAAAGGGAGTGCGGGAGGTGATCAATTTGTTGAAGTTAAGTCAGAAAGCTGCATAAAATGGAAAAAGCTGTTAAAGTGGAAACTTACAGTGGTTATAAAGCTGATGAGTATCCTGTGCGGTTCTGGGTTGACGAATTGCGGATTGAGGTACTGGAAATAGAGGACCGCTGGTATAGTCCGGGTTTTACATATTTTAAAGTGTTTGCTGATGATGCACGGCATTACATACTCAGAAGGTCGACAGATGATGATATCTGGATTGTCAGGGATTTGCACAAGCCGTAAGAATTGATTAAACAATAAGTTCACCACAATTGGAAAATAACCAACCTTTAAATCTATTCTCAGTGTATTGAAAATTTTACATTCAACTGTATTTGAAACAGAATACTTGCATTTTTGTCACTAATCATTGCATAATTATTTAGAAGAAAATCAGGGGGAACTATGCGGGTATTTATTTCTTTGGTTATTACAGTTTTTCTGTTTGGTTGTTCAAACGATAATGAAATCAAGATATCTAATCTCGCCCAGGGCGATGTTTTCTTTAATTTCAGGGCTAAAAAGTATGTAGTAGTTGGTAACGGGGGAGAAATAATCATAGATGAGATTCCCAATGGTGCATTTGAATACGCAACAACATTTTCTGTTCCTGCAGGAGCTTCATTCGGTATTGAAGGGGATGCAGGTGCTGGTCTTCTTGAATTCGAAAAAAGCGAAACCCGCCACTTGTTGATCTATTCATCAACTTTTGATGATGGCGAATATACGTTATATGTGAATAAAACATCTACAAGAATTCAAAGTTCAAAATCTCCAATATCACCTTAAATTTATATTTGTTCAAGTTTTTGTTATTAGAGTACTGCGGAAACCAGAACCTCCACAAATCGATTGATTCTGTTCTATGCAAACTGTTTTCTCTTATATTTCATTCTGGAATAATTATTATATTACCTGATTGATGATTAACTGGAAAATCGTAGTGGGCAGGTTTTTCTGCTACGCATTTTCGATGAAAAGCCGTAGCAGAATGGCTGCTGTCTGGAATCATATTCTGGTTGTTTCTACCTTTACCTGCTGCATGAAAAACCGATCTTTACTGGTTAATTTTTACATAGTGACCAAGTACAAACCGGAATGGTTGACTTAGTACCGGTTGTTTGCGGTTGTATTCAGCCGCCATTGTCTGAAGTGTCGGGGTATACAGATTTTATACACTAACATTATTGAGTGTGTGATACAGGGTAAAGGAGAGGATTTTTATGTACAAGGACGAATACTATGCTTAGTGTGGTTGAATATAGTATCTTTCAGGAGAAATTTATTAAATCTTGTAAATTTTAGTTTAAAGGAAGAATATGGCTGAAAAATTTATTTATTATATGAACAGGCTTACCAGGGTTTATCCACCCAAAAAAGAGGTTCTTAAAGATATATCTCTTTCTTTTTATTATGGCGCCAAAATAGGGATAATTGGTGTAAATGGTTCAGGTAAAAGTACTCTTTTAAAAGTTATGGCTGGTTTGGATACTGAGTTTCAGGGAGAAGCATGGCTGGAATCTGGTCGTACGGTTGGATATCTTCCGCAGGAGCCACAGCTTGATGAAACCCTGGATGTAAAAGGGAATGTGGAACTGGCGGTAAAAGAGACCCGATCTCTTCTTGAAAAATTTGATGAGGTTTCGTCAAAATTTGGAGAGCCAATGTCTGATGACGAGATGGATAAGCTTTTGGAATATCAGGGGGAACTTCAGGATAAAATTGATACAGCAGACGCCTGGGAACTGGATAGGCAACTTGAGATAGCTATGGATGCATTACGGCTTCCACCTGGTGATGCCGATGTTAGGAAATTATCAGGTGGTGAGAAGAGAAGGGTAGCATTGTGTAAACTGCTTCTTCAAAAGCCGGATCTGCTTCTTCTTGATGAGCCTACAAATCATCTTGATGCAGAATCGGTTGCATGGCTCGAACGTCATCTTCGTGAATATAAAGGTTCTGTTATTTTGGTTACGCATGATCGGTACTTTCTTGACAATGTTGTTGGATGGATTCTCGAACTGGACAGAGGACATGGAATTCCATGGAAGGGAAACTACAGTTCGTGGCTTGATCAGAAGACAGATCGTCTTGCCCAGGAAGAAAAAGAGCAGAGCGATCGGCAGAAAAGGCTGCGATCGGAGCTTCAATGGGTCAGGTTATCCCAGAAAGCTCGTCAGGCAAAAGGGAAAGCAAGACTGAATGCTTATGAAGAACTGAGAAATCAGGCTTCAGCAGAAAACGTAAAAACTGCTCAGATAATAATTCCACACGGACAGAGACTTGGAAATGTAGTAATTAATGCTCAGGATCTTGCCAAAGCCTATGATGACAAACTGTTGTTTGAAAATCTCAGTTTTGTACTACCCAGGGCAGGTATTGTTGGTGTAATTGGTGCTAACGGAACCGGAAAGTCTACTCTTTTGCGAATTATTACAGGAGAGGAAAAGCCGGACAGTGGAACAATTGCTATAGGAGAAACCGTCCAGCTAAGTTACGTAAATCAATCACGGGATTCACTTGACGATACAAAGACTGTTTTTGAAGAAATAAGCGGTGGAAAAGATACTCTGGTGTTAGGAAAGATTGAAGTCAATTCACGTGCCTATGTCAGTAAATTTAATTTCTCCGGTTCAGATCAGCAGAAATTTATTTCGGAACTCTCCGGCGGTGAGAGAAACCGGGTACATCTGGCAAAATTGCTTCAGAGCGGAGGTAATGTGATACTTCTTGACGAACCAACAAATGACCTCGACGTTGAAACTTTACAGGCGCTTGAACAGGCCGTAAGTGATTTCAGCGGTTGTGCAGTGGTTGTGAGCCATGATCGATGGTTTCTTGACAGAATAGCAACCCATATCCTGGCATTTGAGGGTAACAGTACTGTTATATGGCATGAAGGTAATTATGCTTCTTATGTAGATGCAAGAAAAGATATTCTGGGTATTGACATCGATCAACCGCACAGGGTAAAATATAAACCATTACACAGATAGTGTTCTTTTGGGGAGCGGAAAAACTATGGCTAAAGAGACAATTATCAGGATTGAAGACGAGATCAGAAAGTGTGAAACGCTTGGTGAAGATTGCAGAAAAGAAATTTTAGGATTGATAAAAGAGCTCAGGAACGAGATTGATACATTAGAAAAGACAAGCAGTGAAGGTGCCCGTAGTGTAGCTGCATATGCAGAAACTTCTGTCAAAGAGGCGATGCGCAGTGAAACTGATCCGGAACTCTTGAAACATTCACTTGACGGGCTGTCATTGGCAGTTCGCCGTTTTGAAGTTTCTCATCCTGGTCTGGTTAATATCATCAATAATATCGGCAGAACACTTGCGACCTTGGGTATTTGACACCTGAAAACTTTTCCAGAAAGTTTATTAGAAATACCGAGCAGGTATTGTAGTTTTGCATCTACATGGGTATGATTTTGAATGGTTTTTCACAAAGGATTGTTTCCAGGTCTTTTTTTATGAAATCTATTTTTTCTGCAGGAGCATCAATATGAATCCATACTGAACCTTCAGCACCGCATACACCTCCTGCTGCAGTAAGGTGTGCTTTTACATCATATAAGATCCGGATTGCTTCAAGTTCTGTCACGATTTCTCCCTGTACTGGTAGAAAACGGGGACCGGTACATTCGGGTGAATTCAGGATTTGTGCTGTTAAATCGATATTCTGGGGAACTCTTTTCTCAAGGCCAACCGGAATAATCAGTCTCGTGCGCTTGCCGACAATTGCCTGTAATGAGGCAACAATTGTCCCGCCCTGAGGGTGCCCGATCAGAATTCCGGCTTTTTGATTTATTATGTCGACAGCATTGGCGCCTTTGACAATTATGTCATTTTTTCCCATTTGTTCGACAACATCGAATATGGTTTTTCCTTTTTCCCATATCCCGTTTTTAATAATAACATCTCCCTGAAACCCCGATTCGTCCGGTAACCTTCCGCTTTCTGTAGTTTTGATTGAAGGCGGAGTGGTGATTCCGCGGAAAAAGTGGTTTGGTGAAAAACCTTCGTTTTGTTTTAATAGCTTCAGAAGTTCATCAGCAACAAATCCATTTGTTGTTCCAGCTATAATTGCAACTGTTCCATCATTTCTTGCTTTACTGTTAAATAACTGTTGAGCTACTGCTTTGCCAATCAATTTTTTGCCTGCTGAGGGGGTAAATATTAACTGCATGGATTACCTTTCAGAATAAGAATGAATGTAGTGTATTTAATGGTTGATGCCCACCAATGATTAGAATAATATACGTTTGATTTAACTCTGGATAGCATTTCATTATTCAATATTGCAGCTCCTTGGCAGAGTATGTTCAAATAATTCAGGATAAAAGTAATTATACCTGAGTAGAGATTATTAATTTTCGACTAGATACGAGAGCGATACCAGCCTCAGAGCAGGTCTTATGGTTGCGATGGTCATGTCTATCTGTCCATTTCGATATCGTTGTCGTAATCGTTATCCACATAACAGCAGGTTTTCCAGTTGTTTTCCTGTTCTCAATCCAATTCTTTTTCCCAATGTACGCGAAAAAGACTCGCGTACAGGAATCGTCTGATTTTTGGTTTTATTTAATCATATTAATGATAGAGAAGTGTTAACTGTTTGAAACTGTTATAGTTGGTGATGGCTCGACCCAAAGTTCCATTCAATGAAGAATACAGATTATTAAATAATATATCTTTATTTTTTGACAAATTGATAAAAAATTCTTTATATTTTAGTATCATCAATACTTACCGATAAAAATATCTTACGGAGAGGGTATTTATGGGATCACACAGGAATCTGCTGTTGGCAATTTTAACAATAATTGCCATGGTATCTGTTACGGTAGCTGAAAAACGGGTCATGGCACACTGGTCATTTGATTCATTAACTGAAAACGTTTTTTCAGACATAACAGGCAATGGGTACGACGCCGTCGGGTCGGGTGATTTGTTTGGTATTACCAGTGATGGAGTACTGGGAAATGCACTTGAGTGTGCAGGTGTTGCGAATGAAACTACATTCGATAGTTATGATATTAAAGTGCCTGGTTCAATAGATGATTTTTATTTATCCCAATTCTCGATTGAAGCATGGGTATATCCAGGTGAAGATTTAAACAACCCTGGTTCATTTTATAATCAGAAAGCACTTTTTGAGCTCCTTACCTGTGGTATGGAGTCATCTGGAATTACCGGTGGTTATTCTTTAAAAATTAATTATGACGGGAAACCTTTTTTATGCTGGTCTTCAGATCCACCTGGACGTTGGAACGAAGTGAAGGCCGACTTAGTTATGCAGCCAAATCAGTGGTATCATCTTGTTGGGACATTTGGAGAGGATACAGCAAAGTTATATGTTAATGGACAACTTGCTGCAGCAACCCAACACACTGGCACATATGCACCAGCATCAAACACAGCACGAATAGCATGTGAGATTCAGTCTTTAAATGATTCCACCAGCAGAACCCGGCAATTTTTCAATGGCAAGATTGATGAAGTGAAACTGTATAACTATGCGCTCGGCACCGAAGAAATCACTGATGCCTATAATGAACTGAAACCTGTGGATGAACAACCTGATACTCCAATGGTTATGGCATTCTGGAACTTTGATTCCACTGAGGGTACGAAATATTTCGATGTAACCGGCAACGGATATGATGCTGTAGGTACCGGAGATGCGTTTGGAATTATTGATGACGGGATTTCAGGTAAGGCGCTCGAGTGTATTGGCCCGTTAGGTGAATCTAATCTCGACGTATACGATATCGAAGTGCCTGGAACTGCAAGCAGTTTTTATCTTAAAGAATTTACCATTGAAGCCTGGGCGTATTCTTATGTAAACCTCGACAATCCAGCCTCGTTTTATAATCAGAAAGCTATTTTTGAGCTCCTTACCTGTGGTATGGAGTCATCTGGAATTACCGGTGGTTATTCTTTAAAAATTAATTATGACGGGAAACCTTTTTTATGCTGGTCTTCAGATCCACCTGGACATTGGAACGAAGTGAAGGCCGACTTAGTTATGTATCCAAATCAGTGGTATCATCTTGTTGGGACATTTGGAGAGGATACAGCTAAACTATATGTCAATGGACAACTTGTTGCAGCAACAAAACACACAGGAGCGTACGCTCCTGTTACGAATGCAGCAAGAATAGGCTGTGAATATCAGTCTATAAATAATTCAACCAGCCGGACACGTCAGTTTTTTAACGGCAAAATAGATGAAGTCAAGTTGTACAACTACTCGCTTAACAGTGAAGAAATTGCTACTACTTACGAGAAATTGAAACCCGAGGATGAACAACCTTTCGAAATTAACTTTGGAATGAAAACTGTTTATGCAAACCCCGGTGATACTGTATGGATGCCGATTTACCTGACTAATTATGAAGACTGGTCATTCAGTTCGGCTCAATTCGTAATAAAGATAAATCCATCGCAGCTTTCTCTTATTGATATTTCTTCTGATAGTGGAATGGTAAAAAACTGGATGCTCGACTGGAACAAAACGTTTGCGGACAGCATACTGGTTGGCATGGCTGGAACTGCTGCAACTTCGATACGTTACGGCGAGGGTGAATTTGTTCGTTGTCAATTTGTCGTTGGCAAATCCGTTGATTACAACGAAACCTGTATCATACGGATGGAAGAGGTTAACATAGATGAAAAACACAATTTGATTTCTGCATCGGTAATTCCGGGAAAAATCATTACCAGTGTGCCTGATGTATATTATGGAGATGTCAATGGTGATGGTGTTGTGACCGTCTCAGATGTGCAGGCAATACTTTCATACGTAGTTGGAGAAATTGTATTACCCGATAACGATAACTACCCCAGTTTTACCACTACCGTTGCTGATGTCAGTGGTAACAATGTCATTTCAAGTTATGATGCCGCACTCGTTCTTCAGTATAGCCTCGGCATGATGGCTGATTTTCCTGCACAGCATGCAAAAGTACTTTCGAAGTCACTGGTTTCGTCTCAAAAACAGGAAAAAAAGACAGATCTTACAGTTTCACTTGCCTCCATGGTTTCGGATCAAAATGTGAATTTTAAATTGCAAGGAAACAATCTATCCGGTTTTATTGCCGGTGAAGTTGCATTGAAATATCCCGAGACTATTGATTCAGAGCTTATTGATAAGATTGATATCTCAACACCACTACCAAGTGCAGGTGTGTTCTATAAAATAGATAAACAAAACCGGTTGATTAAGCTTGCTATCACTACAAGTAATGACATAGCCGGTGATGAATCGACTGACCTTGCAATAATTACTCTCCCCCAAAACTCCATGGAACAGTTGTCTGGAACATTTACCGTTGAACGTGCTTTGTTGAACGAGGGGCAAATTATAGCTAATGTTACAAATGGTGGAGTTGTCAATATGATTCAACCTGCAGGTAAGAGCATTGGAAAACATGTGTCACCCGTTTCTTACCGTAATGGTATTTTGCATATTAACCACATACTAAAGCCAGTTCGTGTTCAGATTTTTTCAATTAACGGGAAACTCCTTGAAAACAAAATAATTGGAAAAAGCAGTTCACAATCGATCGTGATTGATATGAACAAACACTGCCGTGGAGTTTATTTCTACAGGGTAATATTTGCAAATGCGAAAAATGCGATTGGCAGCCTGGCAGTTCAAAAATAGGTAAGGTTTTGTTAGTGGGAACCAGTTCGGTATCTGTCCTGATATGTTTTAATGGGGCAAAGGAAATGCAGGCTGGCTTTTAAAATCGCATACTATACTTATGGGAAGACCCTGTTGCTGATTCAGGATTCCATATCATTCGGTGAGATAATCGTTTATTCTTTTCACCATATTGTGATATCTGTTGCCCCCTTATCTATTTGATTTCATTATAGATTTGACATTCCTTTGAAATTTAATTGCGTCAAATCTGACGGACCAGATACACGTTTTTGCAGGATATAAATTAATTGATCTGATTTAATTATTGCATTCAAAATTTAATAATACTATTCGATATGCCTTAAATTCAAATAAATTTAACTCTTTTAGAATTATCGTCAAAGATTTTAAGACGTACTTTTCAATGGCGTCACCTTTATATTGCTGGTTTTAAGCCTAAATAATTGTCCACCTCTGACTTGTCTTAATTGCCGCAACCAATAATGGTAACTAATTCCCAATTGTTGGAAGGTTATTACTCCATGCTTGTTCCTGGCTCAATCGCTAAATCCGAAACTAATTCCACAGTTGAACTTACACGGGGTAATTTATATTTTTTAGGGTTAAAGGAGAAAAATGCTACTCACCCCTTACCAGCAGTATTTCTGTTATTTTAATACCCATGAATTTAGTAAAGAAGTGAGTTTAATCTGAATCATCATATATGCTATATTATATACATTGAAACGGATGATTTATGAAAGCCTTCTTTATTTTGTTGCTCGTTTCCACCCAGATTTGGGCCAATACCAGGATATCAGGAATATCGATTACGTCTCTTTCCATCCTGATAACAATTCTTACATAGTTGAACAGGACATTATTGTTCCAAAAGGAAAAATAGTTACAATTCCTGAAGGTGTTGTTTTGCTATTCCATCCCTTTTCTGGATTGCGTGTAGATGGAAGGCTTAATGTAATGGGTTCTGAAGAGAAACTGGTAATTTTCTCTGGTTTCACAACCGTCACTTGATTCCGGCGAACTGTTTTTATTAACCTCAGAATCTCACGATACAGCACGGATGATAATCGGGCGCATAAACGAAAGGATAGATACCCGCTGAATGTTACATTTCAGCAGGGTGTTAAACCTGATCTGGTAATAGACACACTATTCATCCATCCGGCCAATCCAGCATCAGTCGATTCGATAACCATCACACTGTTTTGATCGGAAGAAAACATGATAATTATACAGGTTATGAGTATTTCAAAGGTGTGGTTTATGATGTCAGGATATATAACAAGGTAATTACAACTGATGTAATAAAGAAACTTCATAAAAATTAATGAGAAAAAATCTTACGTTTTATTTACTGCGGCATATCCGGTCTCATTCTACTGAATTGTTTTATGTATGAAAACACCCTGTATCTTGCCGAACCGAACATACCTTTTTTTGATAAAATATGTTTATTCAATCGAAAAATACACGAGTCGATTTGAATCAAATATTACAGATTTATAGTTTGTATTAAACAATTATCAAAGGTCCTTTCGTCGGGAGTTCAAAATAGTTAATGTACGAGCTTTAAACTGTAATGATACAGATTTGAATCCTGTCCAGATCATTTCCGTAATGGCCGTTTCTGGTGATTTACCCTGTTCTCTTGATATGTCACGAATCAGCGGTTATTTTATCTGATAATGTTGAAAAGAGTATTTTAATTGCAGTTGATCAATATTGTTCTGTGTAATCTTCTGGGTTCTGGTTGAAAGAGGATGGTATGGAAAAACAGATACAGAAAGCGATACCGGTTTTATTGATAATATCAGCATTGATCCTCTTTGCAGATAGTTCTTACGCTCTTCCGCCAGCCGGGTATAATAAAGTTGCTTATTACACATTTGATGCAACGCCTGTCGATCAGGATGTACTGTCACTCACGACATTTACCGATGAGGCAAATATTGTTATTGTATTCGAAGGAACATTATGGGAACTTGCCGACACGGTGCATTACGATACTCAATGGATGCGCAATAAGGTGTACAAGTCAAAGAGAAAGATTCTTGATGATATACAAACATTACGGGAAAGAGGCATTCTTGTCCTGATGAATGTTGATGACGCGCCATCATGGAGTACCGGGACGCCGTTTA
>DATGNN010000158.1:0-4186 GCA_035306725.1 Chitinispirillaceae bacterium
TGATGGAGTCATATCTGCTCTTTATTTACCTTGCGGTTATGAACTTGATCCTGATCTTAAAGAACTTTTAAAACCAATAGATTATAGTTTCTTTTATACTTCATCTGAAGACGAAATGGTAAAAAAGGAACCTGCCCCACTCACCGATGACCTCGAAGTAATAACCGGACAGCTTGAAATCAGTAACCCCAGATGGGAACACACTACAGATGAACTGAAAACAGATTCCGCAGACAAGGCAGTTATTGGTGATTTAATAGAACTGGGGGCTGATATAAAAAACTATCCTGAAAAAGCCAAAGTCACCTTTGATATCTATGATGTTTCCTCAAATACTCCGCTCCGTATCACCTCGGTTGAAAGCAAAAACGAAAACGGAGTTGCAAAGGCACGATGGACCGTTGAAGACCCCGAACAAAAGGGCGAAAACCTGAAACTCGCATTTGAAGCAATTGCAAGAAGCAAGGCAAGTTCAAGGGTTGAAGTCCCGATAATTCCAAAAATAGACTGCGACTTTGTGGAAGCACCTGATATCCTGTTTCATCATAACAGTGCTGTACCCTGCCTCGACCAAAACGGGACTTTAATAGATTCTCTTACTTCGGTATTCAAATATGCCAAAGAAAACGCGGATAAAGAGATAGTTCTTTTCGGACATACAGATACCAGCGGTGATCCGGATTATAACCATGATCTTTCACAATGGCGTGCTGAAGGGATAAAGTCAGTTCTTGATAACAACGTAAACATGTGGCTTGATATAGTCGAACTGGCATCAAGGGTTGAAGATTACCAGCAGATACTGAAGTCCCTTTGCGACTCATACGGATGGCCAACCGATCCCGGTGCAGTAGACAACACAAACGGTCAGAAAACAATAGACGCGGTAAAGGCATTCCAGAGAGAATACAATAACCGGTTTGATAGATCATTAAACGAAAACGGAATAGTCGATTCAAAAACCTGGGAAGCACTGTTTGAGGTAATCAGGGGTATTGTTATTGAGAGTGTGAAAAAAGAGACCGGTGAAAAGCCTGGTAAACTTGTATTCGCGTATGATGGAAAAGGGGTTTACCCATGTGGAGAAAAAAATCCGGTAAAAGAAAAAGAGAAAGGTAATTATAAATCAAAGGATAATCGCAGGGTGGAGATAACATTTTTCGAAAAAGGAAAAACTCCACAAAATATCGAAACAAAAAAAGAAAATATTTCTTCCAATACCAGACAACTGACAAAAAAAGTAATACCTGTAAAATCAACTAAAAAAGGTAATGTTGATACAACTGACAAGCTTGTTTTTTACTGTCCATCTAGTGATGAATACATTGAATTTAATAACAGTGATGCGTTTTCATTTATTACAGAAGAATCAGATAAAACCGCTGTACTTGCAAAGGATATTAAAGAGCTCAGAGAACAAAGAGATACCGCAAAACTAACTGAAAAAGCCCAGGAGGTGAAAAAGAAGCTGGAATCTGTACTTGGAACCCAAACTCAGGTTAAGGCAATTGATTCTTTTGAAGAACTGCTTTTATGCAAAAGGGACAAGAATAAAAAATGGGGTAAACCGGTTATCTATGTTTCCAGAAAGAGACTTCGTGATAGAATTAGTAATCAGAATAATGGACTTAAAGCTATAAAACGTTCACGGTATGATGAACAAAAAGAACTTGGAGAGTTTCTGGGACTTGATGATAAAGTAACTAACAATCAGAATCCTCTTACAGTTGTAAAAGCTAATTTCTGGAAATCACAGGGCAGGGATGCCAGTGTATGGAAGTTTACTTCAAAGGGAAAAGACGGTAGTAATGATTCTCTTTCAGAAAATGATTTTATCAGCGCATCAGCCGAGGCGCAGCTTTTAAGATTTGCCGCCGGAGCAGGCATTTGTTCCGACATCTCCAGTATTTTAAAAGGAAAGCCGAAACTCTCAGTTGCAGGAGAAGCAAGTGTAACTTTTTCACTCGCTGAAGGTGTTGCGAATGGAGCTTTACATATTCCTGATAAAAACGGTGTCAATATACTTGCTCTTTTTACAAGTAATGATAAATTGCAGGAGCTTGTTCATGAGGGTCGTGTATGTTCAATGATGTTTAAGATTGCTTTTAGCGGTTATGCGTTTGCGGGAGTATCGGCGCAGGCAATGCTTGCACTTCCGCAGATAGATTTTACTGAAATGAAACCGGTTTCAAAGAGTGATCGGGATTTTGGGTCAACCTCGAATACATCAGGACGCAATAAGGATGCATATGCAGGAGGAACAGCAGGAATATCGGCAACAGCAACAGCCGGTGGATCACTGGCTGCATCAGTTGAGTGGAAAGGGCATGATACAATAAAATTTTCTCCACTTGGAGAAGTTAAGGGAACCGCAGAGGCAAGCGCAGGAATCGCGATAGAGGTTCTGGCTGAAGCGGGACTTAGAAACGGAGAGTTTCGTATTAAACTTGGAGCACGTGCTGTTGCAGGGTTAGGCGGTAAACTGGGAACAGAGATCGGTTTGGGGATAGATGAAGGGTATAAATTTTTGACTTACGTTTTTCGCAGTTTTGATTATCATTTTGTTATTGAGGTTGCAGGAGACGCATTTGATGCATGTGTTAAACTTGGTATAATAAAGATGACAGATGTAATGGAAGCAATGGATGAAATTTATGATACTGGAGTAGATCTGGTGAGAAAGGCTTTTAGATTAGGAAGAGAACAAGGTATTGATATTAAAAATCAGATGGTAAAGCTAATAAACACAGATAAGAAAAGTGAAGAAATTAAAAACAATGTACCAGAGGCAAACGGATCGATTTTAATCGGTATAATGGAGACTCCGGAGGACGATGATTTTGATGCAATAATAAAAATCCTGGAACCTGCAACAGAACATGAATTAAAATCGATACTGAGGGTTGTTGGTATGTCTAACCCGGATATTGCTAAAACCAAACCCCTGCATGATGATCCAAATTACAAAAAATGGCAGGGTGATGCTTTGCAGGAGGGAATAAAAATATTACTGGAATTTGGTGGATGGGATAAAAGTAAAAATATAGCTGATCAGGAAAAGTCTAATATTCCTTACCTGACAAAGATAATTGGTATTTTGAATAAAAATCACATAAAGCATATTTTCAGGATATAAAAAAATGAAATATTTTGCATTAATATTAATTATTTATATATATATATATTCAGAACTACCTTCTTGTAACAGTGCTGATACAAATATCATTTCAAATGATACAATAATTCATCAATTGTATTGTTATGAAAATAATCAACCTAGAATGTTATTACCATATAAGAACAGTATCCTTCATGGCAAACAAGTAACTTGGCACGAGAATGGTAAATTAGCTGGTATTGTATTTTATAATAATGGAGAATTTGACAGTATTCGAATAAGTTTTAATCAAAATGGTGATACCTCATATACTGCTAGATATAATAAAGGTATTCCAATTGGTATTCACTCTGAAAAGTATTCAAATGGTAAACCGAAGAGATTCACAAGATATAATAACTCAGGCCAAAAACACGGCTGGGAAGTATTCTGGTATGATAACGGTAATGTAAAAGACAGTATATTTTTTCAAAATGATTCAACTTTTAAAAGAAAAACCTTTTACTATAATGGGAAAATAGCAATTAGAGAAAAAGATATTTACTCATCTTATGATGCAGTAAGTTATGATCCTAAGGGTAAAAAGACAGGGTTTATAGAAAACGGTAATGGAGAAATCTTTGTGTGTGATTCTGTTGGCAAGAATTGTAAATCATTGAAATTTAAGAATGGAAAACAGGTTTTTAAATGAAAAAGCAAACGACAGGATTATATTTTCTTTTTCTTCAAAATAGAAAAGAATCCGAACTGCCGGTTTAACTGAAGTTTTATGCTCGGCTGCGCCTTTGCTTCTCTTAGCCGTTGGTACAGCTAGTGGCTATAATATTCAAATCCCGACTTTGTCTGCAAAGTCGGGGGCTTGTGCGCTCGGCGTAACTGATTCAATTTTCTTACTTAACTAACACAATTGTGTAAAAGTCGGATTTTAATGCAATAATAAAAATCCTGGGAGCAGCAGAGAGCAGTCATGAACTGAAATGGATACTTAGAAACGCACAGAATAAAATTAAAATATCTTCAGACAGCAGCGATAGTGATAAAGGTAATGCATTGGAAGAGGGGTTAAAG
>DATGNN010000159.1:0-2032 GCA_035306725.1 Chitinispirillaceae bacterium
CCGGTCTTTGGGGCGGGTAAATATTGGTGGATATTACTTTTCCAGTGGTATTGAATTTCAATTCCCAGATAATATAATACTTGATAAAGATGTTTATTTTATTCTGACCAATAGTGAAGAACTATTTACAAAACTGTATCCAGATGTTTCAATTGCGGGAATTTTTACCGGTCGATTAAGTAACAGTGGCGAGCGTGTTACTTTATGTAATTTACACGGAAATGTTATTGCCGAAACAGAATATAAAGATAGCGGCAACTGGCCTGCTGCTGCCGATGGCCCTGGTTTTTCAATCGTAACTGTTAATGAAGAGAATCCTGGAGATCAAAAAGATGCATCTAACTGGAAAGCCTCATCAGAAATAAATGGTTCTCCTGGGAAACCGGATCGTGGCTCAAAGATTTATTCAATTTTGGTCAATGAAATAGTTGCTTCATCTTTTTCTGATAAGCTGGATATGATTGAATTATACAACCCTGATACTGAAAAGGTAGATGTCAGCAAATGGTACCTTACTGATGATCGACATGACCCTTATAAATACATTATTCCTGAAAATAGCATTGTTGAACCTGAAGGGTATCTGGTTTTTAACGGGTCGATGTTTAAAAGTGATATTTCAGTTACAATTGCAGGTGGACAAGTCTATCTTTTCAGTGCATCTGATGAAATTCTGACCGGGTACAGTCATGGAATAGAATATGAATCTTGTGATAATGGTTCTGTTTTTGGTTTGTTGAAAAACAGTGAAGGAACATCTTTTTGTACAAAACTTGAACAAGCTACACCAGGTAAAACCAACAGTTCTGCATTTTCAGGTGAAATTATTATTACAGAAATTATGTATCATCCTGAGAATGGTGAAGCAGAATTTCTTGAAATTATAAACAGGTCTGAAAAAACAATAAAGCTTTTTGATGATTACGATATTGATAATGGTTGGAAAATAGACGGTATTGATTTTAAATTCCCCTTGTTCAGCTATATTGAACCCCAAGAACGTATCGTTTTGATTGATTCAACTTTGCCTCCAGAGGATTTCAGGAAAAAATACTCTATTGACCCGACGATAAAAGTATTTACATATTCAGGAAAACTATCCAACAGTGGTGAGACAGTTTCAATTCAGAAACCGGGTGATGAATATATTGATAAAACCGGCTCAATCGTTAAACCATACCAAAGTGTAGATATTGTCAGCTATAAAGATGATTATCCCTGGCCAAAAAAAGCTGATGGGGACGGGTATTCTCTTGTAAGAAAATCTTTTTCATCATGGGGATGTGAATCTGCTGAATGGAAAGCTTCTGATGTAATCGGTGGTACACCCGGAAAATAACAGAGAAAAACTGAGGAGTATTATATGCACATATTTTTAAATGTTATAATTGCAGTGTTGTTCTTTTCCAGTTGTATTCAAATTGATACAGTAGAACCCAAACGAACAGAAACACCTCCATTACCTTTTAAAACAGCAGAAAATTCCGATCTGGTAATAAATGAAGTAAGTGTTAAAAACAGTGGTTCGTCAATTGATGAATTTAATAATGATCCGGACTGGATTGAAATTTATAACAAAGGTAAAAAAAAGATAGACCTTTCCGATTTTTTTCTTTCGGATGATCAATCAGATTTACAGAAGTGGGCTTTCAGGGATGTCGAAATCGATCCAGACCAATATATACTTGTATATGCTTCAGGACTGAATCATTCTGAAATCCCTGCAAAACCGCAAGATGATACAGTGAAAATTTTGGTGTCAAACATGTGGACCGACAGTATGGATTTGCCCGGTCATTCTAACATTGTACCTTATGAATATGAAAAATTAACAACTTTAGACTCAAACCAGAATCGTGTTCTTTCTGCAACTATTAACCTGGTTGATAACAGACCCGATCTGGACTGGAGTTCTGCAATGCTTTCTGTTGTGTTTAAAAGGCAGCGCAAAGCAGGAACTGATTACTCTATGTATAATGCATTAAAGCTCAAAATGACTCTTGAGAAAAATAAAAAACTTGTAATCAGATTA
>DATGNN010000160.1:0-8602 GCA_035306725.1 Chitinispirillaceae bacterium
TTGGCTGTTATACTGATGATAATGATAAGAATGCAATTGTAGAGTGGCACATAAAACAAAGTTATTGGGAAGATACTCCTCAATTCCAGATGGAAAAGGAAATTGGTTTAAGGGAAGGTTTCTACTGGAGGTATGAACGTCAAATTGGTAATTCAGATTCGCACTGGTGGACAAAATATAGTAACTGGACAACCGAAGACTTTGATATAGATCTTGATGTAGCAACTGTCGAAGAATTCATGGGTATGCAACATGGCTGGTTTGGAATTGGAATTGATGCTGATTGCCATTATACGGGTAATGTAAAACTTGTAGTACAAACAAGCGATGTACCGGAACCAACCTCTCTCTCTTTCCTGTTACTTGGGTTTGTAAGTCTTACCGGTGCATACTTCTCAAGAAAACGAAAATGATTCTTGATAAAGAATGCAATTTATTATAAAAGGAAGTGTTTTCACTTCCTTTTTTTATGTTTCACTTGACATGCTTATACAAACTTCGACCGCGGCGCGTGTCCTGTTTCTCCAGAACGACATCTGGCAATTAATCCGATCTTTGTATGTGAAACTACCCATCCAGCTCACCATCGCGTTAATAAAAACTCTTATCAACTTTTCTGCTGTAGTTACCAAAACGAATCTGTTTTCGGTAAGATTCCAATTATACCGTGTCTGCCTGCAGGACAACCGGTTGTGTCAGAAAAACCCTGTGGTTCACATATATGACCACAACTACGGGTTGTCAATCTGTTTCTTGCGTTCCTCAAGCCAGGTGGTCAGGTAAATATTCGCGAAAATACTCGCGTAAAAAAACTGTTCGGTTCATGTAATAAAAAAGCAAGTCTGCACACGGACTTGCTCAAAATGCATTTCATAACACATAAAATTCTAATGTCCAAATAAAATACTGGATCTTTGAACTGTACGCCCACCATTAATAATTTTCATAATCATGGTTCCCTGCGGAAACAATTGGCTGCTTATTGAATTATATTTGCGCAATGAAGACCTGTAGAGGATTCTACCCTTTAAATCGTATAACTCCACTACTTGATTATCCTTATTTTTAGATTCAGACAACTTTGAATTTTTAATATTGTTTGTATATTCTACAATAACCGTTACTGTATCAGATATGGAAGATTCTCCTTTATTATCATATGCCCTGGCACAAATTTTATACGTCCCTTCATCAACATTATCCCAAGAAAATGTAAATGGACTGCTCGCCGCTTCACCGATTTTTGTACTTTCATTATAAAACTCTACTTTTGTAACATTCCCATCCGGATCAGACGCATTTACAGTGATTTCAATAGATGCAGGTGCATCAAATTTTTCTCCACCCGATGGTGTAGCAATTGAAACCACAGGAGGTTGATTCTGCTGCACTTCTTCAAAAATTGAACAAGTCCGGGATGTTTCTTTCAATCCGTTTCTACCATTAACTATAGTATTACCCCAATCCGATAAACCAGATCCCGAAGCATCATTTGCAAGATCAAGATACTCCACACCACCACTGTTTCCATGCCACGACCATGCCAGCCATCCAACGTTTTTTTCTTTGCAGTAATCAAGTATATATTGTTCATCCACATCTCCATTGGAGTGCTTGAATCCAAATTCACCGATACAGAGTGCCAGACCTTTATTCAGAGTCTTGTCAATATTGCTTTTTATTGTTTGGGCATCAGGACCGGCATATTCATACATATGAATAGCAAACATGGTGTTGGCAAGCGGATCGGAATTAAAAACTTCCAGGCCTCCATCGTGAAGAGATTTAGGGTACTGTCCATATCCTGCACAGTCAACCAGAATTGTATGAGTCAAACCTGCATCACGAATTGCCTTTATTGCATTTTTATAACCGCTTACCCAGGGATTCGTATCCCAGCTCCCATACCATTCATTTGCTATATTAACAATAACACGATCTTCTTTACCAGAAATAACATCTTTCAAACCGACAAAGTAATTAGCTGCTTTAATCAATGATTGTTCATCATCTTTCCCGGTAGCATCATGCACTTCAAGAACAGCAATCATCTCTAATTCTGAACATTTATTAATGAGATTTGTAATCTCCTGCTCAGATGTTTTATTCCATTGGTCACCATTGGAAAGCACAATTCTTACAGTATTGGCATTCGCATTTGCAATCGCAGGAAGAGACAGGTTCATGGTTTGAGTAAACCAGGTGTAGGCATAATTAACACCACGCATCACAAACTCATTTTTGTTGGCATCTATCAGCCTGGTTCCATCAACAGAAAAACCGTCTGCAAAACTGTTCGATTCTAAAATCATAAAACAAAAAAATAAAATTGTGATTAATTTATTCATCTATACCTCCACAAATACATAAATGTCTGTGAATTATAATAATTAATTAATGTGGAGGATGGTTGTTTAAACTTTTTTAATGAACAGAAAATGTTGGCACCACTGCCAACAACTTTCTTTTTTGGGACGGACTATCTTTTTACTTTTTTATAAAAAACACAAAAAAATAGTCCGTCCCGGACCCTGCGTTCCTGACTTCCGATCTTAAGGTATTATCAAATCTCCTAAAGTGACACCTTCCATTCTTACATTATCAAGCCAAAAATCGGTACCATCAGCTTCCGGGTGAAATGCAATCCAGTTCATGCGGTTTTTAACATCGTCCCATACAGCATCGGGATTTTCAGGATCATTTATAGTAAACTGGTCAACATTAACAGCAAAACGTTGCCATGCAGTATCGAGCTTCACATAATGAATAGCCTCAGGCAGATTATTATTTTCTTTGCAATGCAGCCGTATTTTCAAGGTACCATTTCCTTTTGCCATAAACGAAATGGTATCGATGTTAGAAAAGCCAGCATCCCTGGAACTTATTTCCGCGCCTATAATCAAATAGTAATAAGTATTGCTCCCGGCAAGATACCCGACATGAACTGATTTTCCTTCATACGCTCCATCACTCACAACAGCACTTGAAAGAGGTATATACATTGTATCTTCATCCCGATCGGGTGGAAAATCCACAGAAACATTGCCATCTTTGGTTATATACCAGTTACCGGAATTGAGATAATTCATAAGGTTTAATTCACTGTCGAAATCATCAATTAACACGCCTGTAAAATCGGTCGCTACTTGCATCTGGTAATTATCACCTTCCAAAAGCTCGACTTCCCTGGCCCCAACATATGAAACTTTGTGTGTATCACTGGCTGCAGCCATAATTTTGTAAGTACCAGGGGCAACAGCAGCAAAATTGAATCTTTCCGCACTCTTTTTGACAATTGTCACATAATCCGTACCAGTTAACAAAATATTATCAGGTATAGCCCCATTTACAGTCAGCGTTCCTGATAATTGTGCTGATTTTTTTAAAACTATAGTATCCTGAATTTCAGAACTTCTTTCCAGAAAACGGTAAAATGGAAGAAAAGCTGATCTGTTTCCAGAATCTACCAAAAGATTCAGATTCAAATCTCCAGATACGGTGTCACAGGGAATTTTCACAATTCCATCAGAACCGGATAAAGTCTTGTAACTGGATACATCCTTCTTATCACAAACATTTTTCAGCCACATATCATTTTCAATTAATCGAACAGATGCGCCGTGTATCGGTTGTTTTTGGCTATCAACAATTATAAGTGTATAAGTGTTTACAGTTTCCGAACCTGCTGTGCCTGCCACCCTGTCATCCGTCAATGAACATCCAGCAATTATTAAAGCTGCTGCAACATCAATAAAACCGTAGATCAATTTATATATTTTCATCAGAATTTTTCCTTTGACCGTCTTTATCTACCAGTGCCACAGGTATTAACTGAAGATTGAGCTGATACACCCTGTCAGGTTCTTCGGGTATCTCCATTACTCTCCGTAAAACAGTTTTTCGAAATTCAGCAACCATTTCGCGAAACTCTTCCAGTGTTTTACCCGGAATGGATATAGTCAATGATGAAATATCCCGAATATCCGGAGAATCATTTAATAAAGAACGTTCGCTGAGTTTGATAGTCTGCTGCTGGAAATGCCGCACTGCCAGCATTCGCCAGTTTCCACCCCCTGTGATAAATTTGTCTGTTAATGAAATTTCACCATTATTATCTTTTTTCAAGAAACCAAGATCAAGAAGCAGTTTTATTGATTCCTGAGTTTCACGTGCAGATATTGACGGAGACAGGAGACTTCCAAGCTTCTGGTAATCACCATCAAATTTATAAAATGCCAGGAGTACCCTTATCACAGAATGATACCATTTGTGATAAAACCGGTCCTGATCCGGTTCTACTTCTGGAAGAATCAGATCCTTTATTTCCATTAATTTTTCAAAATACAAGCTTGTTTCACTGCTTGTTTTGGCCTTGTTGAAACGAACAAGACAAATAAAATACTCCTCTTCTCTTCCTTCCAGGCCTAAATATCTAGAAAAAACCGGTATTAAGCGCTCCGAAATATGACGCTGACCCTGAAGTATCTTAACCAGTTGTCCCGGATCAATTTTGAGTTTTTGAGCAATCAAACGGTAGGAATACCAGGACTTTTCTTCCCGCATCCTATCAAAATGGTTTTTGAGGTAGTGACGATAGTCCAATGAATCAAAAAGAGTATCCATACTTATAAAATATACCCTTCTGGATCATCATTGGCATATATTAACACAAAAGTGATGACAGAAATGCCAACAAATCGCCCTGTTTGTTTTTGACTGACTGCGAAGTTTTTTGTCGCAATAAGGCAAATATTTATATTTATAGTCTTAATCTGAAAGTTACAGGCAATTTTTTAATACATTTGCTTATTCAGGTATGGAATAAAAAATTATTCTTATTTATATTTTTAATATGCTATTAAAAACTGTTTCATCACTCCTTGTTTTAATCATTATTTCTCTGGGTTTTGACCTTAATCATACTTCTATTCATGATAAATGTGGTGATAATGATTTCAGCCGCAAGGAATCTGTCTGTAATTGTGAAACCGAAGAATGTGAAAATCCAGTCTGTATTTTTTGTGCTTCTCCCGATAAAAAAAGTTTTACAGGCAACTCAGAAAATGAAACCGTAAAGAGATTAATTAAGCGGTTTTGTAACAATGTAAAAAACAATCTGTTTGCATCAATTATCCCTTCAGAAAAACAGATTATAACTTCCAGATCATCTTCTCTATTTACAATTTCGCTTCATATACCAACTACCGTATTAAGAATTTGAAACAAACATAGTTTCTGATTTTTTAGCACAGTACTCCTTACAGGGGTATAATACAACTAACTATCATTTTGAACATACCAGATGATTGTAATGATACAATCTGGGCATGGTTCTATTGTGTCAAATAATAAACTGAATTTAACCACAATAATTCATCAATTTAAAGGAGAATTAACATGTTTTTATACAGAAATATTATTTTTTCAGTTCTTGTTTCCACTCTTCTTATTATGTCAACCTTTGTCGGCTGTAGCAAAACCGGAAAAAGTTACGGGGAAAAAATACCTGAAAGTATAAGTATAACCAAACTGGCCCAAATAATTAACACACCTGAACAATATAATGACAAACAGGTTCTTCTTGAAGGCATTGTATCTGGGCAGTGCGCATCTTTGTGTGAATTTTTTTATAAAGAAGGTGCTCATACTGTAACAATTTTTCCTCATAAATTCAATCTCCCCAGACTTGAGAAAGGCAGCAAAGTTAAGGTGTACGCACTTGTGACTGCAGGTGAAGAACGTGTTGTACTTTCTGCACATGGATTAATGGTCGAATAGGAGATTATCATGAAATTTACAACTGTAGCTTTAAGCAATCTCAGGCGTAACCCTGTACGAAGCATAATAACAGGGCTCAGCCTTGCTGTTTCTGCAGCAACTCTTTGTGTTGTTCTCAGCCTGGATAAAGGATACTCTTCGGCGGTCACCGATGAACTGGTTAATAAAACCGGCGTTCATCTTTATATAACAAAGGAGGGCTGTCCGATTGAAGCGGCTTCGGTTATTGCACAGGGCGGTTTGAGTCCTTTGTACGTGTCTGAAGAAATTGTTGAGCATGTAAATGAAACAGGTCTGTTTGAAGCCATAATGCCTTTCAAGCTTTTTGCGATTACAACCGATGATGGGACCAGAACCGATATTTTTATGGGTGTCACGGAATCAATCAAATCCGTCAAGCCACAATGGATTTATGAAAAGGGCGGATGGTTTACATGTGATTCATCAGTGATACTCGGTGCCGAAATGGCCAGAATCGAGCAACTGGACATTGGAGACAAGATGTATTCAGAGCATTTCGGGAAAGAGTTTACTGTATCCGGCATTCTTGAAAGAAATTACAGTCAGGATGACGGGACTTTTTTTATTCCCCTTAAAACAGCACAAAGTCTTGTTAACCGTGAAGGTAAACTCTCTGCAATCGCACTGAAACTCAAAGATATTTCAACTATTGACGAAAGCAAGGTTCAGCTCAGGGCGATGATGCCGGGTGATTACTATGTCCTTGGATCACAAGAGCTCAGTGATGGCATTTTACAGTTTTTCAGTTCTACCAGGGTTATAATGCTTGTTATGGTAGTAGTTGCATTTCTGATCAGCGGTTTTGGAATTGTAAACACAATGTTAATGGCTGTTCTGGAACGAAGAAAGGAGATCGCTTATCTAAAATGTATAGGTGCAGGCGGCAATGATCTAATAAAACTCATCTCTTTGGAATCCATTTCAATCTGCATTTCGGGCAGTGCTGCGGGAACGATTCTTGGCTCCATTTTCAGCCCGGTTTTCGGTAATATCATGCGTGGGTTTCTGGTCGCATATATCCCTGCCGGCAACATAGCTCAACCCAACTTGTTAACAGCACTAATTGCATTTACCGGATGCACAATTATCGGTTTTGTCTGCTCACTTTACCCATCACTGAGAGCATCACAGATTATTCCAATGGAGGTTTTAAGAAATGACTGATAAAGCAGCTATCATACTGGATAAAGTTTGTAAATACTACAATCGCGGTTCAGAAACTGTCCATGCAGTTCAGAATATATCCCTGACCATAAACAATGGTGAATATGTTGCCATTGTCGGACATTCCGGTTCCGGAAAAACCACACTCTTAAACCTTATGGGATGCCTTGATCGTCCCAGCAAAGGCAATATTACCATTACCGGAAATCAAACTGCTAATCGCACTGAGAAACAACTGACAGAAATACGTAAAAATTCCATCGGCTTTATTTTTCAGCAGTTCTTTCTTATTCCAACGCTAACCGTCCTTCAGAATGTACAGTTGCCTGCTCTTTTTGCAAAAAATCCGCAAGACAAAAAAGCTGCAGACTATCTCGAAATGGTCGGACTTGGAAAGAGACTTAAGCATCTTCCATCACAACTAAGCGGCGGAGAGATGCAGCGGGTTGCCATTGCAAGGAGCCTTATAAATGACCCTCCCATTCTACTTGCAGACGAACCAACAGGTAATCTCGATTCCCATAATGCCGAAACCATTATGAATCTTTTTGAAAAACTTAACAATCAGGGTAAAACAATTGTGGTTGTTACCCACAACCGGGATCTGGTTAAACGATGTTCAAGGGCAGTTCATATTGAAGATGGTAATATTAAAGAAAACTAAATTAGCACTACTCTTTGTTTATACCATTCATACCTGTGTGAATGCATTGTGGAATTTTAATCTGGAAACAGATCTGCGTTATCTGTTTTCCGATTTCGAAACCCATGAGGTCGGTATATATTCAATTGGAGGTTCTGTAAGAAAAACTTTCAGTGATAATTCAGGAGACAGGCTGACATTATTCACTCTTTTTGAAGCAAAAGATAATTTCAGGGATTTCATGATCCACGAATTACACATGCTTTACAAAGGGCCAATGGGAATATGGAAGATAACAGGCGGCCGCTTTGGCCTTCCATACGGTCTTCTCAGCTCATTCAGCACATCAAGGCTTTTGTATAATTCTGCAATTTCAAACACTCTGGGCTTTGATGTAGATAATGGTCTCATGTTATCAGGATTATTTGGCATGTTTGATTATGGAGTTGCACTCACACAGGGATATGGACCACATCATACACCCAAATTCCCGGGCCATGGTTTACTTACTACCAGACTGGGAATAGTCTTTGGTGATGCATTGGAGTATTCTGTTGGTTTATCGGCAATTGCCGGTAAAACCCAATCTACTCATCACGAAGATGGAATCGATACTAAATATATTGGTGGCATTGATGCCACAGCGTTACTTGGACAAACAGCAATCAGGCTTGAATTCAGCGGTGGACAAATAAACAGAGGACTTTTTGCAGCAGCATTTGCCTCTGTCGATTACGCCCTCCTTTCAAAACTGGATATTACTGCTGCAATCAACTTATCAATCCGAAATCAGATCAAATCAGATTCCTGGTTTATCGGGTTCTCTTTCAGACCGGGATGGTTTACTTTACGTGGAGGTTACACATATGAATATTTTAACAAACCGGATCACAGGTTTTCTTTTCAGCTTTATCATCTGTTCTCTTATTCTCTTTAGCTCAGGTACAGCGTGGGCACAGGAGGTTTACTTGTGTATCTGGAGAAATCCAGAACGCA
>DATGNN010000161.1:0-7566 GCA_035306725.1 Chitinispirillaceae bacterium
TTGTCCTGATCAGGATCATTTATCAGATTCTGTTCATTTACCCACTCGTTAAAATTATCCGGTGCTGATGATTTCTTAAAAGAATTGAAAAGTGTAAGGGCATCTGAAAAAAGTATTTCACAGGAATCTGAATGAGATTTACCATTAATTCTCATTTCTACATAATTTTTTTCGAGTAAAGGGGAGATCAGTGCATGAAAAGCAACCGGATCACCTTTGGATGCCAGTGAAATCAGAAGATCATTATGTGTTTTTACTGTTTTTTTCACTCTGTAAAAATACTTGTTAATCATAACAATCGCAAATACCTTAATGGTCAGTTTGCAATATAGCTGTTTTAGTACAGGTTTTTAAATATATTTGATAGGTAAAAATCGTGAATGTATGGAGAGAACTGTTTGATGAGACAATTTCTGGAATCTGATGTCCTTTATATGCGTACTGCTCTTGATCTGGCCTGTTCTGTAAAGGGTAAAACTTTTCCCAATCCTGCTGTAGGTGCTGTTATAGTTGATTCCGATAATAATATTATCGGAAAAGGGGCTACTCAGAAATGTGGTGGACCGCATGCAGAGATAGTTGCCTTAAAACAGGCTGGAGATAAGGCAAGGGGTGCAACTCTTTATGTTACCCTTGAACCGTGTTGTCATTTTGGACAGACTCCACCATGCTGTGATTCGATTATTGCCTGCGGATTAAAAAAAGTGGTTTTTGCTGTTGAAGACCCAAACCCGGCTGTAGCTGGCAAGGGTTGCCGTATTTTACAGAATAATGGTATTGAAGTAAAAACGGGGTTGTTGAGTGATGAAGCATCTCTTATAAATGAAGATTTTTTCTGGGCAGTTAAAAAGAAAAAAGCGTGGGTAACTTTGAAACTGGCCATGACTCTTGATGGCAGAATTGCTGATTGCAGCAGTGTTTCAAAATGGATTACAGGTGATGCTTCAAGGGAGATGGTTCATGAATTCAGAAGATGTCATGCTGCTGTAGCAGTTGGGAAAAAAACTCTGGAAAGAGATAATCCCCGCTTGAATGTTCGCCATAAAGAAGGTTTTTTTCCTGCACGTATTGTTTTTTCTACAAACGGTATAATTCCACAATGCAGTTACTTTTATAAACATGCTGATGAGGCCAGGAGTATAGTTGTGGTCAGCAGCTCAAGGTACTCCGAAATCCTAAAAGAAAGTTCAGGGGTGGAGTTTTGGTATACCGGTGAAATAGATCCCGAAAAGAGTTTTAATAAATTCCTTGAAATGGCTTATTCGCAGAATCTGACAAGTATTTTTTTTGAAGGCGGACAGCAGATAGGATCCCAGCTTCTTCAGTTTAAGTTAGTAAATCGACTGTACCTGTTTTATGGTAATCGCCTTACCGGAAAGGGAATCGAAGGAGTTTTGTTTTCAGAAGGTTTGCCTCTTTCTGATTGTATCACACTGAGTGGGATTCAACACAAAACTATTGATTCAGATTTCCTGATAAGCGGAATTCCGGTTTATCCGTAATGAAAATCAATTTTTATCAGGGACTTGCAACATAACTGTTGCAAATACAGGAGATTGCGGAGTATTTTCAAAGGTTTGCAATTAAATATGTACAAATTAAGATAAATTCGTAATGATTTAATGTATTTTGGACAATAATTCAGATCCTTTGATCTGGTTATATTCTTGGTCAGCATTAAGGAAATCAAGACAGATCCTGAGTACAGGTAGTTTTCGGGTATCGGGACAATCTAAAAAATCACAATTGTGCATGCGTATCCTGGATTGATGCAGATGAGAAGTTTTTGGACAAAAATCCAGATCGGGTAATTGATACCATAAAACGGATAATTAAAAATTAAACTTAAGGTCGTTTCTTATTTTAACTGGTCCATTTCGGTAAATCGGATCAGGTAACTCATTTTCTGGCTGCTATATACTATATTATGTTTACCGGATTAATAGAATGTATGGGTACAATTGTATCTGTACAAAATAAGGGTACTTCGATTTCTCTTGGAATTCGTCCTGATATTCCTGATTTTTCAGTTGTTCCCGGTGGTTCTGTAGCTGTTGACGGGGCGTGTCTTACCGTGGAAGAGATTCGGGGAGCGGTAATCTATTTTGCTGCAGTTAAGGAAACTCTTGATCGTACAACCTTAAGTAGTGCGGTTTCAGGCAGACGGGTTAATTGCGAGAGAGCCATGGAAGTTAAGGGCCGGTTTGATGGTCATATAGTTTTGGGTCATGTAGATGGGGTTGGAATTATTGAGCGTGATCAGGATCTTGGCGGCAGTATTATGCGTACTTTCAGGATCCCTGATAATTTAGTAAAATTTATGCCTCAAAAGGGATCTGTTGCAATTGATGGTATAAGTCTAACAATTGCTTCTGCAGAATTTAACAAAATTTCAGTTTCTCTGATTCCTGCTACTATGGAAAAAACCACAATGTTAAAAAAGAAAAAACAGGATGTTGTTAATCTGGAATGTGATGTTTTAGCCAGATATCTTGATAATCTTTTAAATTACAAAACAAAATTATCCGATTCAGGCAAATCGGATAATTTATTGGACAATCTGGAAAGGTTCGGTTATTGAAAACATTTGCTGAGATAGAAACCATTATCAAGGATTTTTCTGAGGGTAAGTTCGTTATTATTGTTGATGATGAAGACAGGGAGAATGAAGGGGATCTGGCATTTGCGGCGCAAGCCTGTACTCCCGAAAAAATAAATTTCATGGCAAAGCATGGACGGGGTTTGATCTGTATCTCAATGGAGGGTGAAGCTCTCGACAGATTACAGATTCCAATGATGGTTCAGGAAAATACATCACGGTTTGAAACCGCTTTTACAGTGTCTGTTGAAGCGCGGCAGGGGACAACTACCGGTATTTCTGCTGCTGACAGGTCTGCAACTATTTGTAAACTTATCGATCCGGATGCTGTTCCATTCGATTTTGTCAAACCTGGCCACATGTTTCCGATCAGGGCCCGTGAGGGTGGCGTTTTGGTACGCAGCGGGCAGACAGAGGCTTCATTGGATCTCGCCAGACTGGCCGGGCTTTTCCCTGCAGGGGTGATTTGTGAGATAATGAATGAAGATGGTACGATGGCGCGAATGCCTCAGCTTAAAGAGTTCAGTAAAAAATTTGGTATCAAAATAATCTCCGTTGCAGATTTGATCCGTTACAGAAGGGCTCATGAAATTTTTGTCAAACGATCGGCAGTTTCAAAACTCCCTACAATTTTTGGGGATTTTGACATTATTGCGTATGAAGAGAAATTGTCAAATGCCGTTCATATTGTTTTGCAGAAAGGTGAAATTAACCCGCAGGAACCTGTTCTGGTACGGGTACATTCAGAGTGTTTCACAGGTGATCTTCTTGGGTCGTGCCGATGTGACTGCGGCGAACAGCTTCACAGGGCAATGGAAGAGATAAGTGATACTGGTGGAGTGATTTTGTATTTGCGTCAGGAAGGGCGTGGGATCGGGCTGGTAAATAAACTCAAGGCTTATGCTCTTCAGGATCAGGGTCTGGATACTGTTGAAGCAAATGAGAAGCTTGGATTTGCGCCGGATTTGCGTGATTATGGAATCGGAGCACAGATACTGGCCGACATTGGTGTACGGAAAATTCGCCTCATGACAAATAACCCGAGGAAAATAGTAGGACTTGAAGGGTATGGGCTTGAGGTTGTTGAAAGGGTACCGCTTGAAATAGCTCCACGTGAGCAGAATGCGCGTTACCTTAAAACGAAAAGAGAAAAAATGGGTCATTTACTTGAAGGAGGTTTTGCATGTCAGCCATAATAGAGGGAATGCTTGATGGTTCGAAAAAACGGTTTGGTATTGTTGCCGGACGGTTTAATGAACTGATTACCCGTAAATTGGTTGAAGGTGCCCTGGATTGTCTTATCCGCCATGGAGCAGACAAAGGCACAATTACTATTGTATGGGTTCCTGGTGCATTCGAGATTCCTCTTACTGCACAAAAAATGGCCCGAACAAAGAATTATGATGCAATTATCTGTATTGGAGCAGTTATCAGGGGTGGTACACCTCATTTTGATTATGTTGCTGCAGAAGTTTCTAAAGGGGTTGCCAAAATCAGCCTTGATGAGAGTCTTCCTGTAATTTTCGGAGTTCTTACAACAGATACCATAGAACAGGCCGTTGAACGTGCCGGTACAAAGGCTGGTAACAAAGGCTGGGATGCTGCTTTGAGTGCAATCGAGATGGCAGATCTTTTTTCTAAATTGTGAATGTACTATTTTGGATTGCATTTCGTATTCTAAAATTCTTTCAATCCGTTTGAGAGTAAAAAAAACTGATGAATAAAAAAAAAGTTAATAAAAGTGGTGAATTCGGTTACCGGTACAGGCATAAGGCACGGGAACTGGCACTTCAGACTTTATATGCATGTGAAATAGGGACTGATAACAACTGGCGATTTGTACTGGAACAGATCGCAGAAACTGCATCAATGTCTGATGAAGTGAAAAAGTATGCAAGAGTATTGGTTTCTGCAGTTTTTGATTCAATCGATCAGATTGATCTGACAATTCGCGAACGTGCTGCAAACTGGGAGCTTAAAAGAATGGCAGCGATTGATCGCAATATTATTCGGCTTGCTGTTGCCGAGTTCGAGTCTGTTCCTGCAAAAGTTGTTATTGATGAAGCTGTGGAACTGGCAAAAACTTTTGGTACCGAAGATTCAGGAAAATTTGTAAACGGTATTTTAGATTCCATTCATAAAAAAATGAAAGGACATTCCCCAATGTCTGGAAAGGAAGGTTCAGAGCATGGAACAAACCCACGCCAAGCATAACCGGATTTTTGCAATACTTGTATTCGTGTTTGCTTTTATAGTTTTTATTTTAACTACAGCTCCTACTGTTGCATTCTGGGATTGTGGTGAATATATCGCGGCTGGCGAAACACTTGGTATTCCGCATCCACCAGGTAATCCACTTTTTATAATGATGTTGAGAGTTTCAAGTATTCTTATGCCATTTTTTGAAGATGTCGGTTACCGCATGAACGTTTTCGTGGCTTTTACAAGTGCACTATGTGCGCTTTTTATGTATCTCATTGCTGTCAGAATTTCCATTGCAATGGTAGGTGTTCCGGATACAACATGGAAACGGATCACTGTTTATACCGGTGGTGTGGTTGCAGGGCTTTTTTCTGTTTTTGGTTCGACTTTCTGGTTCAGTGCGGTTGAAGCTTCTGAAGCAAATCCGTCGATGCTTTTTGTGGCAATATCAACATGGCTGGCTTTAAAATGGGCTCAGAGTGATGATCCGAAACGGGATAAACTTCTGGTACTGCTTGCCTATGTAAGTTTTTTGGGTATTGGCGTACACATGTATTCCATGATTGCTCTTCCTCCAATTTTCCTGTTAATTATTCTGGTGGATAAAGAGAAAAGATACGACTGGCGGGTCTGGCTTACTGCAATTCTCATTGGTATAGTAATAATGGACCTGTGGCTTTATATATGGGTAGGATTGGCAGCAATTATAGTAACTTTGATCATGTCGCTTTTTGAAGGGCAGAAACAGGCTGTGTGGAGATTCTGTTTCTGGGTGACTGCTGTTGCCATGTTAGGATTTTCAGCTAATATGTATATCCCGATCCGTTCAACTGTCGATCCGATGATTGATGAAAATGACCCTGAAACATTTCAGGCTTTCAGAGATTATCTGCAAAGAAAACAGTATGGTTCTCAGAACATGATTACAAGAATGTTCCATCGCCGTGGTACATGGGAGAATCAGTTTTTAATTGAAGGCCACATGGGGTATGGTGGTTTCCATTTTACACAGTTTTTCAGATTTGATAAGCTGGATACCGAACGAGGTTATTTTGAAGATGGATTTGTTAAAGGAATGTCAAAGGTTATTATTTATCTGATACCTACTTTCATGATGCTTTACGCGTGGTATTATCTGTACAGGCGAAATAAAAATCTCGGGATTTTTCTGATGGCATTGTTTTTGTTGTGCTCGATAGGTCTTGTATTCTATATGAACTTTGCTGATGGAACCAGGCCGGAATATCAGGATTACCTGTATTGGATGAAGAGCGGGAAACAGGGGCCTATGCCTGTTGTTCATCGTGAAGTACGTGTCCGTGATTACTTCTGGGGTGCTGCATTCATGTTTCTTGGAATGTGGGTTGGAGTTGCTGCATCTGCAATAATGCATGCTCTGTTTACAAATAAAAACAAGACAGCGAGAAAAACACTGGCTCCGATCATGGCAGTACTGTTTATGGTTTCACCAGCCCTTCCATTGACTCAAAACTGGGATATAAGCAGCCGAAGAGGGGACTGGGTGCCTTACGATTATGCTTACAATCTTCTGAATTCCTGTGAGAAAAATGGGGTAATTTTTACAAATGGTGATAATGATACATTCCCCCTCTGGGCTCTTCAGGAAGCTTATGGTGTACGTAAAGACGTTCGAATTGTAAACTTAAGCCTGGTTAACACCAAATGGTACATAAAACAGCTTAAGACACTTGAACCCAGGGTTCCTATATCATATTCTGAGGATCAGATAGACGCACTGCGTCATTCGCTGAATCCGATTGCGGAGCCGACAAAGTATCGTATGCCTTCAGCTGGTATTACTGTTGATCTTCCTACAAGAGGGGAGCTTAATGCACTTCGTGTACAGGACCAGATGGTTGTAAACATTGTAGACGCAAACAAATGGCAAAAACCTGTCTATTTTGCAGTTACAGTTTCTGATAATAACCTGATGGGTCTTGGGCCTTATCTTCAAATGCAGGGGCTTGTATACAGGGTTATGCCTGAAATTATACAGGAAAGTGAACGGCTTGATATAGCCAGGACTGTTCATTTGCTCGACAATGTATATCAGTTTCGCAGTATGGGAGATAATATTTCAAATCTTAATGAAACTTCGGAGAAACTGCTGACTAATTATGCAGCTTCATTTATTCAGGTTGCGTTGACTCTGAGAAATCCTTTGACAAGAATGAAAAGTGAGATCGAGCGATTAAAAGCGGATACCACAACTGTTGTTGAGGTACTTGAAACGAAGGAAAAAGAGTATAAGGACACTCTTGATCTTGTTATTGGTAAGCTTGATCAATGTATTGAGTTGATGCCTGATGACTGGAGACCCAGAATGCTTCGTCATGAAACACTGCTCAATCATGACAGGGCAGAAGAAGCTGAAGCCGGGATGAGGGATGCTTTAAAAAGGGACCCCGATAATCTCGATTATCAGAAAATGCTGGTTCAGGCGCTGGAGCAAAGCGGTAAAAAACAGGAAGCAACTGAAATTCTCAAAAAGCTTTTGAATAAAGATGTAGATCCATGGTATGTGCATGCCACTCTTGCGAAAAACTATGAAGAGCTGGGGATGCTCGACAGTGCGCAGGAAATTATGAGGCAGTTCTCTCTTACTCATCCTGGAGATCGACGAGCGTCTGCCTACATCGAACAGATTGAGAATACGAAAAAGAAAAGTACCGATACCGGATCAGTTGAAGATTCTGTTGCTGACACAAACAGTTTGCTGAATAAGGATAGTCTGGCAGAAAAAG
>DATGNN010000162.1:0-39064 GCA_035306725.1 Chitinispirillaceae bacterium
AATCGCCATCGGATGTGAATTAGGCGGGAATCCGGTAAAAAAATGCTGCATATCCTCATGAATCATTGAATGTTCATTCAGATATGTGCTGAACTGATTCAGTTCCTCTTTTGTCGGTAGTTTGCCATGTACAAGAAGATAAGCTACTTCTACAAATGAGCAGTGTTCAACCAGATCTTCAATGTCATAACCACGATAACAGAGTATCCCGTTTTCTCCATCAACATAAGTAATACAGCTCTTACAAACTGCAGTGTTCGCCATTCCGTTGTCATACGTAACGATACCGGCACTTTCCCTAAGTCTGGAAACATCAATACCAATATACCCGTCTGTAGGGCTCACAACAGGCAAAACAAACAAATTTTCACCAAATTTAAATTGAGCAGAACTCATATATCCCCTTTTTCAATTATCGTTTTTCAGAAATACTGCCTTGATTGAAACATCTACATTAAAAACAGATTAATTTCTTATTACAATCTATTAAGAAATATACAGATCTGAAAATATTTAATCTCTGGTGTGAAGATAGATTCGGGCAGTTTCTTTAATATTTTCTGAAGGATCATAAAAAATGACCGTATTCCCTGAAGGATCATATTCTTCAAGTTCCCATACGATATCTTTGGAATATGAATCTGGTCTGAAAATAATCTTCTTCTCAGAAAAAGTAAATGCACCATTAACAGAGAATGTTTTATCGTTCTCTTTAACCTGTACCGACTGTTCATATCTTCCGTAATTAAGAGTATCTGGTAGTTTAAAACTAATTATACCTTTATAATTAGCATCTTCAAACAGATAATTTTTATTAAAAAATGTTTTTTCTAATAGAGCATCTTCAACAGGCTCAAAAACCTCCTGTTCGGTTTCGATTACAATATCCTGACCTTTATTATAAAAGACATGAAAAAAAACCAGCATACCGCAGATCAGCAGTAGTAATATAGCCACGATTGAAATAAATACCTGTATTTTCTTTTTTTTTGAGGATTTAATTTTTTGATTACATTTCTCTTTCTGTACCAGAATAGTTGTCTTATCCTCATATCTGTTTTCTGCGACAAAAGAATCCGTATTATAATCAGAATCATTAAATTCTGCTTTTCTTATACCAGATATCACTGTTGTCTCGGAAGGAGGATCAGGGTTTTCTGTTTTTTGTTCTGGTGGAGCATCCTGTAAATCATTTGCCATTTTCTGTGCGAATTCTGCCAAAGGTCCTGAAGAAAACTGGGCTACGACATCATCCAAAGAAGGATCACTAACATTTGAACAATATTCAGCAGCATTGTCAGTTGCCAACCCTGATTCAAAGCTGTTTTTTTCTGAAATCTTATCATTTCCTGAATCTGTATCTTGACCAGATACAGGATCCTGTTTAAATCCATTATCATGTTTATCATTTGAACTTAAACCATTTTCAACCGGATTTTTGCAATCAGATATCAAAGGTGTTGGCCTTAACGGAACTACTCCATCTTTCCAGAAAAGCAAAGCATCCTTTGACGCTTCAACCAGATCAAGACCACGCTTTTTTGCCGCTGTTTCACAGATTAAAATAGGTGAATGTTTACTTATAGAAATATACTCCCCCTCTTTAGTATATTTTGCCAGCTTTGCCTGCAACGCATCCAGACTAAGTGCATCTTTTCTGTATTCAACCACTTCCTGAGAAATGTAAATATAACCTTCTCCTTGTGGAATTGGAGTCAGGGTACAGGGACAATCGTTATCTGTACAATATCCTGTGCCTTGCAGCTTTTCACATTCAATAAAATGCAATTGGGAGCTCCTGTTTTTCGATCTCTTGTTCAGGTAAAAATAAAGATATTTTTTAACCTTAAACAATATAAATATGATCCACTGCAAGATGAAACAAAAGTTGAAGATATGGTGTATAGAGGAGCTGTAATCATAACCGATTTCCTGTGCATATGCGAAGTAAAACAAACTTTTAAATTCCAGGAATGATTGTTGCTTCAATCTGAAACCAATTTCGACCCGGCTACTCAAAGGGAGGCTTATGTGAACAATGGTGACAAACCTGTTTTAATTAAAGAACGCACAACTGAGCTTTTCGTATTCCTTTTCCTGATAATTCCATCTATTCTGCTTTCATTTTTTTTTATCAGCAGAGGTCCAGAACTATTCTCTTTTATTGCAGTACAAACTATCCTACGTGATTTGGGCCTGCTTTTTCTGGTTTTATTTTTTATTTGGAGGAATAATGAAAATTTTTCAGATATCGGTTTGTATTTTAAAGAAGCTGGTCTGGAGGCCTTGATTGGTGCGTTATTATTTTTCCCGGTTTCACTTTCTGCATCTGTCCTGCAACAAATCCTTACCCACATAGGAATTCAATCACCTATAAACCAGACACCATTCATATTTGAGCGTGAGGGTCTTTATCAACTTGTATTAGCTATTTTTCTGGTGACTGTTGTTGCAATAACTGAGGAGACGGTATTTCGGGGATATTTAATCAACAGGTTTAAAGTTTTCACAAACAATAACAGTGCATCTGTTTTTTTTTCAACAGCAATTTTTGCAATAGGACATGGCTATCAGGGTACATCAGGAATTATTGTAGTAGGTTATCTTGGATTTATATTCGCTCTTGTTTATTTATGGCGGAGGAGCCTTGTCGCACCAATGATAATGCATTTCATGCAGAATTTTTTGGGAATAATAATTAATTACTACCTTTTGAAATAAATTCCCAATTCAGACACAAAATCACTTATTATACTGCGATATGGGGGTATACTATTAAATCTTTGTAAACCATAATCAAGGATATAGTATCAATCACCTTTGTTATTCTGCACGTCACCTTTGGATACGATTTCTTTGACTTCTGATACAAATTCACTGATATCTTTGAATTTTCGATAAACTGAAGCGAATCTTACATATGCTACTTCATCAAGATTATAGAGTTCGATCATTACCATTTTCCCGATTTCAGAACTGGGAACTTCAATTTTTCCGGATTTTTCGATCTGATTTTCAATTTTGTCTACAATACTTTCGACTTTTTTAATACTTACCGGACGTTTTTTACAAGCTGCAACAAGCCCCTGCATTAATTTCTGACGATCATAAGGTTCCCTGCGCTGATCATTTTTTATTATGGTTAGTGCAACATTTTCGATATATTCATAGGTGGTGAACCTCTGGCCACATCGGAGGCATTCTCTACGTCTGCGTACTGCCTGACCCTCTTTGCTTGATCGGGAATCTACAACTTTATCTTCACCGTGGCTACAGTATGGGCATCTCATCTATTATTACTCCCTCCCAAGGTTAAATCTTGTATAGACTCGTCTCGTATACACAATATATTGTTTATATATTATATATTCGAAATGGCCTCTGTGTAAAGTATTTAAAAACTGGCTGTAACAGAAATTCCTGAAGATTGCAGGTTTGAAGAAACAGATGGAGTAAATTTTATCCCTTTGTGGCGAGTCTTAGCCCGTATATCTACAAAAGACACTACACGGTTCAATACCATAGCTCCAATAAAAAAAGCTGTAGCTGTATGAAATTTGTGGGAATTATTGCGAATCTCATTATACTCATCCCTGTACGATTCATCCATCCAGTACCAGTGAAAAGATTCATCATTATACTCGTCATCAATCATACGATTTAGTCTAACTGCCTCGTTGTATTCTTTCATTGAGTTAAACGCACCTACCATTTGCCAGAATCTTCCATCTTTTTTGCTGTTTTGAACTGAAGCATACAATCCGGCATATCCTTTCGCCTCAGATTGAAGTTTTCTGGAATACTGTTCACAGAAGACAGCACCGAAAAAAGCAAGCAAATCCATACTCAGATAAGCAAGTGCACTGTTTGACCTGCCAAGGTATTGATGCCCCAAACCGGGCAACAGCACGGTTGCACTCATCGCCAGTTTTGACGACTTGAATGTTTCTTTATTTTCCGCAAAAAGATTAATACTGTCTGTCGTTATCTCTTCTACAGTCAGTTGGGCGCCTGCTGTAAAAGCAGATAACATCAACAACGATATCAGTTTACAAAATGTTGTTTTCAAAACCTTACCTGTAATACGTATCCGTTTAAAAGACCGGAGGCAGTTGCTATCTGCTGCTCTTTTAAATTTATATTCTGCCAGACACTCTGTTTTCCAAGCATTTTGTCATTATAAGCTCTGGCTGTAATTCCTGCATCTAAAGCACTTACTATGTGATTAACAATAAGCAAAGTAAGTACATTTTTTGAAACACGATAATGTGAATTCGATTCCGACATCATCTTGTCATACTCTTTCTGATATTCAGAGAATCCAAACTGCGCTTTTGTACTGTCTGAACCTGCCCTGTAAACAAGATATAAACTGTCTGTTACTTGTCGATAATTCTGATCATCAACAACAAATGTAATTGAATCGAATCCCGGAGTCACATCTTCCCAGCCGTGGATAAAGGGATTGTCCTTGTCCCTGAGAAGCTTGTAAAAATCTTCACTTTTTCTTTCATAAATATTCTTGAAAGTATCTACTGAAGGATAACTGAAAAGTTCACTCAAAGTATCATCGCCAACATGTCTGCTCAGCACATTGTAATATTTGTCAAAATGTTTAAAATCATAATGCTCATTGGCAAATTCCTTTGCATCCTTCTTTGCATTTTTACCTTTAACTCCAAATGTTGCCCCTATTCCAATAATGGCAGCTTCAACTGCACCATATAGTCCTGCTCTCCAACCACACCTGGCGTAAGCCTGACCTGTTCCAGGAACCAGAAAAGACATTAACATAGCAAGCTTTGGTGATCTGTATCTTGATACATTTTCAGCGAAATTGATTGATTGCATTTTTTCGATTCGTACAGGAGTTTTTTCTTCTAATTTTACACTATCCTGTGGAGATGGTATTTCAGGTCTGCCTTCAACAGATTTTACTCTTTTTACGGTTTCCGGATCCGGCCGGTACGATTGTTTCATCTTCTCGGAAAGAGAATCCCTGTCTTCATCTTCACGTTGTTCGCCACTGTCATCTTCCTGCACCATCTTTGATGGCTCTAAGGTCTCTTGCGGTTCTTCCCTGGGAACCAGTTGTTCTTCACCAAGAATACTCTCCTCACCACCATCAAGTATCAATTCATCTTCATTGTCACTAAAAACTTTTTCATCCTCAGATTCAGACTGTTCGACACTTTCCCGAGAATTATCATCAGTATCCGACACGCTGTCATCATCAGATGTTTTTTTATCAATATCACTGGCTTTTAACAGATCCTCATCTTCATCACCAACAAGGATATCCTCTTCTTCTTCAATTATGACACTTTCTGTGGAGGCGTCCTGTTTACCAGATTCCTGATCAGTATTTTGAGCATGTAAAGTGAAATAAAGGGTGAGCATTACAAAAACAAATAATTTACACATCCTCATAACTCCCTGGGATGATTAAGGAAATCTAAAAACCAAGCACATCATTCATGGTATAAAAACCAGCATTCTGCCCGGACAGCCATTTGGCAACAGCCACAGCACCTTTTGCAAAAGTACTTCGGCTATGAGCCAGGTGTCGCAGCTCAATTCGTTCACCAATCCCGGCAAACAAAACAGTATGGTCACCAACTATGTCACCACCTCTTACTGCATGCATACCTATTTCATCAGATGAACGATTTTTATCTGTTATTCCTGATCTTCCATTAACAACAGCTTCATCATAAGATCGCCCCATTGCTTCTGCGACAATCTCTCCGATTCTGCGCGCAGTCCCACTCGGGGCATCCTTTTTGAATCTGTGATGCGCTTCAATAATCTCAATATCAAATTCATTTTTAAGTCTTGAAGCAACAAGACGTGTTAATGAAAAAAGCAGATTTACTCCAAGACTCATATTAGGACTGATTATTATCGGAACTTCTTTTGCTGTCTCTTTTGCTGATTCTATATCGGCCTCACTAAGCCCTGTTGTTCCAATAACCATCGGAATTTTTTTCTGCGGTGCTTTTTCAAGAAGAGATCGTGTTGATTTTGGTGATGAGAAATCAATAAGAACTGTGTTGGTAAAATCCAAACTGTCTATTGAATCAACCACAGGAACACCCATTGTTCCTTTTCCTGTGCTTAACCCGTAATCGATACCGATTCGTGGATGACCAGGGTACTCTACACAAGCTTTTAATTTAACGGTTTCATCAGAAAGCACAACATTGGCAATCTCAATGCCCATTCTTCCAAGCGCACCAACAATTATTAAATCAAGACTCACTATCAATTCCCTGTATAAAGGTTGTACTTACGTAATACGGAGATGAGTTGCTTTTTATTGTTTTCACTCATTTCAACCAGAGGTAATCTTAACGGTCCACCCCTCATGCCCATAAGATTCACTGCCGTTTTAACAGGGATCGGATTAGTTTCAATAAACATCGCCTGAGATAACGGAAGGATCTCCTCATGTATTTTTCTGGCAGTTTCCAGTTCATTTTCAAAAAATGAACTGATCATGTTACACATTTTTTGTGGGATTATATTAGCTACAACCGAAATAACGCCTTTACCCCCAACCGACAGGATCGGAAGTGTCAAAGAATCATCACCAGATAAAATTGAAATACGGTCTCCACATAATCTGTGAATTTCTGAAACCTGTGTAACATCAGCACTGGCTTCCTTGACAGCAATTATATTATCAAATTCACACAATCTTTCAAGAGTTTGCGGAATCAGATTAACACCGGTCCGCCCTGGAACATTATAAACAACAATCGGAACATCAACTTTTTGAGCAACAGCCCGAAAATGCTGAAAAAGCCCTTCCTGATTTGGCTTATTATAGTATGGAGTAATACAAAGAATCGCATCAGCACCTTTCTGTTGTGCATGCTGAGCAGCTGCAATTGACTCTGCTGTATTGTTTGACCCAGCTCCCGCAATAACCTGTACTCGTCCTTTTGCCTGATCAATCGCAATATCTACAACAAGATTATGTTCATCCCACAAAAGTGTTGCAGATTCTCCTGTAGTACCGCATGGAACTATCCCTGACACTTCTTTACCAATTAGAAATTCAATATGGTCCCGAAGCGCTGGTTCATTAATGGATCCATCATTATTAAACGGGGTAACAATTGCGACATAACATCCCCTAATATCCATAAGCTGCGCTGTTCCTTTCATTTAAACAGGAATGACGCAGAATTATGAGTCCGGCATCATCCCAAAGTTTAATTAACGGAATATCTCTATTTTTCCTCTTTTACAACCCACACTTTCAGTTTTGCAGATACCTGACGATAAAGGTTGATTTTAATGTTATACACCCCGAGTTGTTTAATGGGTTCATCAAGATCAACATTCCGTTTATCAATATCAAAACCCTCTTTTTTCAAGAAATCAGAGATTTCCTGTGCTGAAACAGATCCAAAAATCTTGTCCCCTTCACCAACTTTTACAGGTATAGTACAGGGGACCTGTTCAATTTTTTTGGCGAGTTCACGGACTTCAACAATTTTTTTCTCCTCACGAATCTCAGCAATCTTTTTCGTTTCAGCCACTTTCTTTTTATTCCCCTCAGTTGCAGGGACCGCGATTTCCCGAGGAATCAAAAAGTTTCGGGCATATCCATTTTTAACAGTAACCACATCCATGGCTTTACCCAAACCTTCATAATCCCTTTTTAAAACGACTTCCATAAGCCAGATTTGCTCCTATCTGATGTGATTTGTTTACTTAATGTTCTCTGCTACAAAAGGCAGCATAGCCAAATGACGTGCTCTTTTAACAGCAACAGCTAACCGCCTTTGGTTTTTTGAAGTAACACCCGAAAGGCGGCGGGGAACGATTTTCCCGCGTTCAGTAATATATCTCGAAATGATTTTAATATCTTTATAATCTGGTTCAACCTTATTCTGCTCAAACCAGCACACCTTTTTTAGTCTTCTTCTTGGCATTGCCATATTACATTCTCCTTACTTTTCCGATTCTTCTTCTTTGTCCCCAACTGCTTTAGCTGCTTTAACTGTTTCAGTTTCTACCGGCCTTTCTCTTCTAGCAAATACTGCAGCCCGTGCCTTGTCATTTTTAAGATTCCTTACAACAGTAAGATGCCTCAGGATTGAGTTGTTCAGTTTAGCATATTTGTCTATTGTTGCTGCGATGTCACCTTCAGCCTCGAATAGAAACATACAATAATAACCTGTTCTCTTTTTCTTAACAGGATAAGCAAGCTGGCGTTTTCCCCAAATCTCAGTCTTATCAAAAACTGCATTCTGCTTCAATAAATCTTCAAGTTGTTTCTGCTCTTTATGAAGCAGATCATCGGGAAGTGTCCCATCGAACACTACAACTGTTTCGTATGGTCGTTTCACAAAACCTCCTATGGTCTGAAATGTCTTCGGATTAATTAAATCCGAAGAAGGATTTGTTAATTATAGGTATTCATAGCAGTATCAATACCTTCAGTTACAAAAAGTTTCAGAGCTGAAGCAGCTTTTTCAAGTACATTTTCCTTTAGAAGCTTTTCCTCATGCTCTGTAAAATTACCTAAAACAAAATCGATTACATTCGAATTTTCCGGCAGAGGTCCTATTCCGATCCTTAATCGAGGGAAACCTGTACCTATATATTCTACAATTGACTTAAGCCCATTATGTCCACCATGTGACCCGTTTCTTCGGACCCGAATCTTTCCTAAAGGAAGATTATAATCATCAACAACAACAATCATTTTAGAAACAGGAATTCCTGATTTTATTAAACCATTCTTAATCGCAATACCAGATCGGTTCATATATGTCAGAGGTTTAATAATCAGCACCTTTTGCCCTGATCGCAGAACGCCGCTAAACGCTGATGTATCGCAAATATACTCTTCCCGACAATTCTTCAAACAGCCAGAGAATCTTTCTGCAACCCAAAATCCAATATTATGCCTGTTATTACGATATTGTAGACCAGGATTTCCTAATCCGAAAATTACTGTATCAAAAGACTGCTCAATTTTTGATCCTGAAAACAGTTTCCTGATTAGTGAAGTCAGATTCATTACAGGATATTTGAACTATCTATGAGGATGCTGATTCGGTTCCTGCCTGCTCCTCTTCCGAAACACCAGCATCAGCAGTTTCGCGGGTAGGATGCGTTACCACAACAAGAACTTCTTCAGGTGCTTCCTTCAGAGTTACATTCGGAAGATTGATATCCCTGACATGAACAGACTGACCGATATCAAGATCAGTTACATCAATAGAGACTCTTTCCGGAATATCCATAGGCATACATTCAACCATAACTGATTTAACGGGATTACCAAGGATACCGCCCATTTTAACACCGATTGAAGCTCCTGTTATTATTACAGGCACTTCAACAGTAACCTTTTCATTCATATTCACATGCTGAAAATCGATATGATAAAAAATATTATCTTTAATAACATTACGCTGAATTTCCTTAATTACAGCCATTGAATCGTCCTGGTTTTGTCCGATACCCAAATCAATTACGTGGGTTAACTTCCTGTTACGTACAATTGTTGCGAATTCCTTATTATCTACCTCAATACTCAATGGCTGACGATTATGACCATAATAGATTGCAGGAACCCATCCCTGAGCACGAGCTTTTCGAGTATAGGATTTGCCCTTCCCCTCCCGCTGACGCGCTTTTAATTTAATAATATCCAAAGGTATACCTCCTGAAAATGTAATCCAACCGTTTTATTTTATAAATATTTATAAAAATGGGAATATGCTGGGGCGGAAGGATTCGAACCTCCGAATGCGAGGACCAAAACCTCGTGACTTGCCACTTGTCGACGCCCCAGTAAAATTGGTAATCATTTAATATATATCAGGGACAATAATATACGAAACAGACAAGTTGAATTGAAAGAACCTTTTAAAAAGAATTTCATTCACCTGAAAGCATTATGTATTTCCCGGTAAAAAATACAATTTTTATATGCTTGGGTTCAAGATTCTTGACCAGGCAATTCGGCGATATTGTATATCAGCCTGTTTGATCTGATTCAGAACCGGAAATGTTGAGTTTGCGCTCATAAGCATCAAGGACGATATCCTCGATTTTTTTCCGCATATCATTGGTAATCGGATGTGCGATGTCATGAAACGTACCTTTTTGAGTCCTGCGGCTGGGCATTGAAACAAAATACCCTTCGGAACCACTGATAATTTTTAATTCCCGTACCACAAAACAATTATCAAAAGTGATACTTGCATAAGCTTTTAGTTTGGGCTCGTTCTTCAGAATAATCCGTACATCTGTAATTTCCACTGTTCCTCTCCCGGTTAGCTATGATCCTTTATTACAATAATATATACTTTTTTCAATAAAAATTGTTATCTTATTAATCTATTTTAATTTTTATTTGCAATTTTTTAATAAATTAGCTATACTGACACAACACACTTAAGCAATTTCTTGCAGTTATAAGGTGTGAAACTATTATTTTATCTTTTCGTATTAGTAGAAATTTTAATTTTAAACCGGATTTAGTTTAAATGACAGCTTCTAAAAAAGATCTTCTTTCATTGTTTGAACTGTCTCCCGAAGAAATTTCGAGCATTATAGATGAGGCCCGGAAAATAAAGAAAAACCGTTTCACCAACAGTCCTGAAGCTTTTAAAGACAGGACAGGTGTAATGATTTTTGAGAAACCCTCTTTAAGAACCCGAATAACCTTCGAAACCGCTATTAATGAATTAGGCGGGCACCCGATAAACCTGTCATCGAATATGATAGGTATGGGGAAAAGAGAAAGTGTTGAAGATATTGCAAGGAATCTGGAAAGATGGGTTCATCTGATAATCGCAAGAACATATAGCCACGAAACTGTGGAACAACTTGCAAAATTCAGTAAAATACCAGTCATTAACGCACTTACAGATACATTCCACCCCTGCCAGGCTCTTGCATTTGCCCTTACTGTTCATGAACGACTTCATTCAAAAACAAAAATTAATGTTGTTTTTATTGGTGATGGAAATAACGTTTGTAATTCTATAATGATTTTATGTGCCAAACTGGGTTACAATTTCACTGCTGTATGCCCCGAAAAGTATTCTCCAATCCACGACATCTTCAATCGATGCTGTGAAATCGGAAAAAATACAGGGAGCAGAATTAATGTAAGCCATGAAATCTTTACTGCAGTTAAAAATGCAGACATATTATACACGGATGTCTGGACCAGCATGGGACAGGAACAGGAGATGGAACGCCGTAAAACTGATTTTAAGCAGTTTCAAATCAATAAAAAGGTACTGGAAAACGCACCATCCGATATTCTTGTGTCACACTGTTTACCTGCGCATCGAGGTGAAGAGATTACCAGTGAAATACTTGATTCAAATATTTCAGTGGCATTCGATGAAGCCGAAAACAGACTTCATGCACAGAAAGCAGTAATTGTACACCTGTTTTCATAACACACAGGAGACCGGCTATGAACGACAATAGAGTTTCTTTTGGAATTAAAGCACTGGATAATATGATATCAGGGGGATTGCTCCGTGGTTCTGCCAACCTTCTTGAAGGAGCTCCGGGAACAGGAAAAACCACTCTTGCCATGCAGTTCATACACAATGGTATCAAATTATATAACGAACCTGGACTCATTATAACGTTCGAGGAGTTTCCTCAGCAGTATTATCATGATGCAATGGAGTTCGGATGGGATTTTAAAAAACTCGAAGAAGAAAAAAAATTAAAAGTTATCTTTTCTGATCCTCATACTACTCTTGCCGAGTTCGATAAAATGGACGGAATTTTTGTCAACCTGGTTGAAACTCTTGGCATTAAAAGAGTTATTATAGATAGTATGACCCATTTTGAATCCATAGCTGAAGACGCTTTTGAATTACGCGAAATTGAAAGACGCCTGATCAATTCACTTAAACGTGAAGGTGTCACAAGTATCCTTCTCAGAGAAAATGACAACCTTCTTGGACAAGTCTCTCATGTTACAAGTAAAATACCTTTTATAGTTGATTCATACATGCTTTTAAGGTATGTTGAAATTGATAGTGCAATTGAAAAAGCCCTTTGTATGCTGAAAATGCGTGGAAGTGATCATCAGAAAGATATTCGTTGTTTCAGAATTACAAAACAGGGAATTGAGGTCGATCAGAAATTCAGCGGAAGAGAAGGTATCATGAGTGGAACTGCACATTATACACCTCAGGATGCCTTTGTTAATGTTTTCGGAAAAAAATAATGAATAATTCAGCTATTAACAGCATCGAATTTATCTTTATCGCAGGATATGTTGCTTTTGGTAGTGTCTTGAATTTAATAGCATTGCTCATATCCGCATTTAACCAGAAAAAATTTAACCAATCATCACCAAAAACCGGGTTTATTATAGCCATTACACTCGCTGTGATCTTTATCATTATTTTGTTTTCAGAGTTTCAAAAATCAATGACAATGCAGATCGCATTGATTTTGTCTCTTCTGGGCAGCAGTATTGCATCAGTTCTGAGTATTATTAACCTTTTCTTTACGATGAGGAAAGTCAGAAACAGATAATGATTATCAATCCACAAACACTCTTTTTCTTCGATTTCTCACTGGTAATGCTAATGGTAATACTTTCATACTTGAGCAAGCGTCTTGGTGAAGCCCTTAAAATTAAACCATACTACAGAATACTATACTTAACTTCGGCAATCATTGTCTTTGCTGCCGCTCTGGATATAATCGCTGAAGCAGTACAGAATTCAACAATCTCCTTTATTTCAATTACTCTGCGTTTTGTCTCCAGTGCCATTGCATTTCTCATATGCCTCATATACTGGAAGTGGCTCTTCGCAGAATTTCTCAAGAACTGAGGTGCGATATTTATGGGAAAAAAAATCCTGGTTATTGAAGACGATAAAGATATCGCTGATCTGGTAAAACTGGTACTCGAAACAACCGAAGATTTCGAAGTGGAAACAGTGTTGGATCCACTAATGGCATACGATAAAGTCAAAGAATATCAGCCTGATGCAATTCTTCTGGATCTTTCAATGCCTAAAATGGATGGTTGGGCCGTATTCAAATTAATACGCAGTGACGATGCGTTTTCAAATACACCCATAGCTATTCTGACTGCCAAATCACAACAATTTGATCAAATGGTAGGCCTTCATATAATGAATGCTGATGCATATATCACCAAGCCTTTTGGAAAACAGGAACTGATTGATAAAACTTATGAGCTATTTAAAACAAAAAAATAACCGGATTCTTGTTGTCGATGATGAAGTCGATGTGCTTGACTTCCTGAAAATTTATCTGGAATCACTTGGTTGGGAAGTTACAACAGTCTCATCAACAAATGATGCATTTCAAAAACTCAAGCATCATCCATACTTTTTAATCCTTACTGATATTGCCATGCCGGATATGGATGGGTATGAATTTATCAGCAAGATAAAAGACCATAATTATCAATCCCAAATGGCTCTTATGACTGGTTTTGGCTATAACCCAAAACATACCCTTGTGCGAATTTATAAAACAATACGCTACCCATGTCTCTTCAAACCTTTTAACAGGGCCAAAGTAGCCGAAACAGTTCAAAATGCATGGACCAAATATCACGAAGACCTTCTTCCTGAACAGGGAAGCGATTTGCCTGGCACAAAACTGAATAATCAATAATCCAGACCAATCAAAAAAATGAACATTAAAGATATCGTCATTAAAGGCGCCAGAGTTCATAATCTTAAAAATGTGGATGTTACAATACCACGAAACAGTTTTACTGTTATAACCGGTTTATCCGGTTCCGGTAAATCATCACTCGCATTCGATACACTGTATTCTGAAGGACAGAGGCGTTTTGTTGAATCGCTTTCCTCCTATGCCCGGCAATTTCTTGGTTTGATGGAAAAACCGGATGTCGATTCGATTGACGGACTTTCACCTGCAATATCTATCGAACAAAAAACTACCGGCAATAATCCCAGGTCAACTGTAGGCACTATAACCGAAATTCATGACTATCTGAGGCTTTTATTCGCCAGAACCGCAACTCCAACCTGCTATAAATGCGGCAAGGTTATCTCCAGTCAGACAATTCAGGAAATTACCGATCAGGTTATGTCACTGCCCCAGAAAACAAGATTCCAGATACTCTCTCCTGTCATCTCTGGCCGTAAAGGCGAACACAAAGAAGTATTCGAAAGACTACGTCAAAATGGATATGTACGGGTAAGAGTCAATAATACTGTAGTATCTCTTGATGAAGAAATCGAGTTGCAAAAAAACTCAAAACACTCCATTGAAGTAGTAGTTGACAGACTTATAAACAATGAATCAATCCGGAACAGATTAACCGAATCTCTGGAAACTGCACTCAAGTTAAGCGTAAACGGAACTGTACTTATTGACTGCATAGAAGGTGAAACACTGCTTTTTTCCGAAAAACTCGCATGCCCCGACTGTTCTGTAAGCTATGATGAAATATCTCCGCGTATGTTTTCTTTCAACAACCCCTTCGGAGCATGTGAAAGTTGTCATGGCCTTGGATATATAATGGAAATCGATCCGGATCTGGTTGTACAGAATCCCGTTCTTTCCATACTTGAAGGTGCAATTAAAGCCTGGAATGGAGCAGCAACTTCGGGAAGCTGGAACAACCAGATCCTGAAATCAGTTTGTAAATATTTCAAAATCCCCATGGATAAACCATTTAATAAATTAAGTGAAAAACAGCGTTCTATTCTCCTCTATGGATCTGGTAATGAACTGATATCGATGCAATGGGAATCACCATCACGCGAAGGCAAAGGTGAATTCAAAAGAAAATTTGAAGGCGTAATTCCAAACCTCCTCCGGCGTTATAAAGAAACCTCTTCAGAAGATGTGAGACGCTGGATTGAGAGTTTTATGGCCCAGCAGGAATGCCATCAGTGCAAAGGCAACCGCCTGAAAAAAGAAAGCCTCTCAATTCTTTTTGGGGGAAAGAATATCGCCGAAATCTCCAACATGCCCATATGTGATTCACGATCGTTTTTTGCGAACACTAAAGTTGACAAAAAAATCAAATTGGTTACAAATACAATACTTGATGAAATATTAAAAAGGCTCGATTTCCTCCGTAATGTCGGATTAAGCTATCTGACACTGTCCCGTTCTGCATCAACGCTTTCGGGTGGCGAAGCCCAGAGAATTCGTCTGGCAACACAGATCGGTTCCGCTTTGACAGGTGTCATTTACATTCTCGACGAACCAAGTATCGGACTTCACCCAAGAGATAATTATAGACTCATTAAAACCCTTTTGGCCCTAAGGGACCAGGGAAATACTGTTGTTGTCATTGAGCATGATAAAGATACAATGATGGCTGCAGATTATCTGATAGATATAGGCCCCGGGGCCGGTGTAAATGGAGGCAAAATAGTTTCAAAAGGGAAACCACATGAAGTTGTTTCGGATCAGAACTCATTAACAGGCGCATATCTGTCGGGGAAACGAAAAATACCCATCCCAAAAGAACGAAGAAAAGGCAATGGCAACTCACTTTTTCTCTGCGGCGCAAACGGACATAACCTCAAGTCGCTTGATATTCGATTGCCTCTTGGATTGCTTCTTTGTATTACTGGTGTTTCAGGATCAGGCAAAAGTTCACTTATCAATCACACCCTGTACCCGGCACTGCAAAAAGAACTCTATGGTTCCAAACGATACCCTTTACCTTTCAAAACCATTAAAGGAATCAGCCATATAGACAAGGTAATAGATATAGACCAGTCTCCTATAGGACGCACTCCCCGGTCAAATCCCGCTACGTATACAAAAACATTTGACCTTATAAGGGATCTCTTTGCTGCAATGCCGGAGAGTAAAATCAGAGGGTATACCCCGGGAAGATTCAGCTTTAATGTCAAGGGCGGCAGATGTGAAACATGTCAGGGTGACGGTGTGTTGAAAATAGAGATGCATTTTCTCCCTGATGTTTATGTCCAATGTGAAGCTTGTAAAGGGAAACGATACAACAGGGAAACACTGGAAATCCTCTATAAAGGCAAAAACATAGCAGACATACTTGAAATGACTGTTGATGAAGCGCTTCTGTTTTTTGACAAAATCAGCACAATCAAATCCCGTTTGTCAGTTCTTTCTCGTGTAGGTCTTGGATATATCCACCTTGGCCAGCCTGCGAACACCCTTTCCGGCGGTGAAGCTCAGCGAATAAAACTCGCTTCTGAACTGGCAAAAAGAGCTACCGGCCAAACGCTTTATATTCTCGATGAACCCACTACCGGATTACATTTTGAAGATATTCTCATGTTGATGTCTGTTGTTCAGGAACTTGTTGAAAAGGGCAACTCAGTTATTATAATTGAACACAATCTGGATGTAATCAAGTGTGCAGACTATATTGTTGATCTTGGTCCTGAAGGTGGTGAAGGTGGCGGAAGAGTTGTTGCAACAGGAACACCTGAAGAGATCGCCGAAAACAGATCCTCAATTACAGGTCAATTTTTAAGAGAGTATCTCAATATAAAAAATTAATCAGTGACTTTAATCTTTTTCTGATCACCCGTGTACACCGAGCGCACACGCCCCCCGCGGCAGATATTAAAAATTCGAAATATTAAACTCGAAATTCGAAACAGGAATAGAACAATTAATTGATGTTTTGGGGGCGTGTGGAACCCTGTGAATAGTTCCGATTTATAAAGAATCGCCTATTAATGTCTTCTCTTATTTCGAAGGTAACAATGCCAGCATTCTGACGTACTCAACCGTAAGCCGCAGCAGTCGCTAATAAAGGGCGCATGCCTTGCCAGATCATCATGAATCCGGAACCAGGAGAATACCCTATAATTCTAAATTCAGAAACAAAATATTTTTTTCTTTACATATAATTGTCGTTCTCTGGAAAACGACTCTCAAGCTTTATTATTTGGATTAAATTCTCTTGTAATCCAATCATAAAGAACCCTTGTAAAATAAAAACAAAAAATTCATTGCAGAAGTAACAACAATTAATGATGATGGGACTTTTCCACAAAAAAAACATTCTGTTTAACCCGACACCAGAAACATTTCGAATGGGAATAAATTCGCAATATCATCGGTACTTTTTTTTCAAATATTTAGTAACTCTTATTTTATAACTGTATTATTTTAATTAAATATTAACAACAGAAAGGTGTCTGATATGAGAATTGCACTAATAATTATTGGCGTGATCTTACTGATCGGAGTCTCAGGTTTTATCTTTGCTTCAATGGGATTGGGTACAATTAAAAAGATGGTAATTAATGAAGTTGATCTGGCGAAAATTCCAGACGGGACCTATGAAGGCAGATTTCATCATATAAGATGGACATATGAAGTCAAAGTCAATGTCAAGAATCACCAGATTGCTTCAATCATAACTACTAATAAAGTACCTGGCCGTGAAACAATTGTAGAAAAAGCCCAAAAAGCGATTATCGATAAACAATCACTTAAAATTGATGCGGTTTCTGGAGCAACTGTTGATACCAAGGCTTTTCAAAAAGCAGTTGAAAATGCACTGATACCGAATCAGCATAAATAGATGTGGAAACCGAAACGCTATATTTCAGAACCATGTATCAATCATTTCCAAGCCATGGGGACCATTATTTCCCAGGAAGTATATGGGATAAATGCATCAAGAACAGTTTCCATAGTCACGAATAAAATCAAAAAACTTGATACACTCTGGAGTCCATATCGTAAAGGTAATTTAATAAATCGTTTGCATAAAGCAGCAGGTATTAAAAAATTACAGGTAGATTGCGATACTTTCAAGATACTTCAGGAAGCGAAAAAAGTTTCATTGATGTCTGGTGGAACTTTCGACATAACCGCAGATCCTCTTATTCGCCTCTGGCGTGATTCTGCCAGGAAAAAAACAGTTCCTTCAAAAAATGATATTGATTTAGCCCGAAATCTAACAGATATAAATGATCTTGTATTGTCCGATTCTTCTGACATATTTCTTTTGCGAAAGGGACAGGGGATAGACCTCGGTGGCATAGGAAAAGGATATGCCGCAGACAAAGCACGTGAGATATACGTTGACCACGGGATACGACATGCTTTGATAAATCTTGGAGGGAACGTTCTGGCTCTGAATTCAAAACCGGATGGCTCTCCCTGGAAAATTGGTATCAGAATACCTGAAAAATCCACAACAGAATTAGTCGGCTATATAGAAGCATGCAATTGCTCAATTGTAACTTCAGGAGATTATGAGCGTTTTTTTGATTATAAAGACAATAATGGCCTCAATTACCATTACCACCACATAATTGACCCCCGCACAGGAGAACCGGCAAAAACCGGAGTTTCCAGTGTCACTGTTGTATCTTACTCTTCAACAATATGTGATATACTTGCTACTTCAGCTTTTATTCTTGGAATTGAACAAGGCATGGCTTTATGCGATTCTTTTGAAAACACGCATAGTCTTATTATTGATAAAAACGGTAAAATGTTTATGTCTGATGGGATGTCGAAAATTTTCCACAAGAACTGAACTATTCAGGTTTAATCCATTACTCCCGAACAATTACTTTGAAGCCAGAAATATCCCATACTCCCACAATCTCTTTTTCATTGCAAAATACTGATTCCAGAGAGCATCAGTGGGATATTGGATGCTTATAACTTTATCCACCAGATGAAGTGGTAAAAAGAAAAGAGATACACAGAGCATTATACGTGAAGTTTTTTTAACATTCTCTGTAATATTGGTATAATTCGTTTCACTGAACCCTGCATCAAGACTGTATTTTTTAAAATCTTCAGGAGTTTTCAATCCATTGACTATCCATCCATCCAGCCATCTCTGCATCAGCTTCGCATCTTTGCCTTCATACATTTCCCTGCTGGCAAACCCGTCACCAACAATCAGTCTTCCGCCTTCTTTTAAAACACGAAAAGCTTCATTAATAAATTTTCCCTTTTCAGCATAACAAATGGATTCAAGCCCCCAAACCACAGAAAATGTTTTATTATCAAATGTTGTATTGTGATAATCCATTTCATGAAAATTCACAAGGTGAGCAACTCCCGCCTTTTCTGCATTCTTATAAGCCATTTCGACCTGACGTGGTGTTATCGTAATTCCAGTAGCTTTGCAACCATATTTTTTAGCAAGAAAGATACTTGCCCCTCCTACTCCACAACCAGCATCCAGAACATGGTCATCGCTTGTGATATTTGCAGTTTTCGCCATTACTTCATTAAAACGTAATGATGCCTGCCTCTGAGTTTTTACATCATCTTCCCAATATCCAAAGTGCATATCAGGACCCCAGAGCTTGTAACCAAACTCATTGTAATGGTAATATTTGATAATATCCTGTTTTGTCCATTTCATATAAGAGATCTTTCAGAAGAGAAATAAAATATTATTGCAATCTGTATAACAATATAATAGACGGAACAATCAATAATACAGATGATTTATTGCTTATGCTTGCGAAACATAACATTGAGCAGACCTCATACTGGAATGTTCACAATGATATTTCCGAAAGAGATGGTAATTACGGAATCTTTCCAGAACTGGTATGCCATATGGAGACAGAGTACCACGTCCATCGTACTGGGCATTCAAAATGGCAAATGAATGTTTATATGAAAACCTCTACTCCAATCGGAAACAAATGACATCAATATTTCAAGTTATATGGCAATAAACGAAAAATCAAAATCACTGATGCAGACAAATAAATATCCGGAAACAAAAACGCATACTGCAATTTCAATTCCTGGTTTTGAAGGTAAAGCAGAATTTAAACAGCTTCGTAAAGATAACGCATCTGATGGACCGAAAACTAAAACAATTGAATTCAAAGAGGGTAGCAGATTAACATTACCACCCTATTCAATAAATAACGATAATGTTGCAATAGGTTGCCTGTGCACAGACAATCTATAACGCCCCCGGTTTTAGTTAACAAACTCCTGCCCGGTATAAATGCCCTTGACAACATTTATCGGACAGGCGTTTAAATTAATATCAATTACGCTACAGGTTCTTTTATTATCTGTTTTTTGGGAATTGTTTCTTTCCCTTTCTTTTTCACAGATTTGAATGCAACCACAATAAGTCCGATTGCCAGGACAATCATGATTAGATCTGTAACCATGAGTAAATAATTGTGATCAACAAAATACTTTTTCAGTAAAAAGGCCAACGAAAAGAAAGTGGTTACTACCATAAACACAGCAGGAATTACTACAAAAGTATTCTTTTTACGATTGGCTGAAAGCCAGGCTGCAAGAGTAATCAGTGTCAATGCTGCAAGAAGCTGATTGGCAGTACCAAAGATCGGCCAGATAACGGTAAATGCATTGGTAAAGGCAAGTATCAGCATCAGCACTACAGATAAGCCTGAATTAAATATATAAGTTCTGATCCATTTCGGAGGGTTTTTAAACAATATTCCCCATAGCTCTTCAAACAGATACCTGTTTATTCGTACTGCGGTATCAAGCGTGGTAGCAACAAACCCCTCTACCATCAGGATACCAAACACAGTTCCAAATACCATTGGGACATGAAGACCTTTGTAAAGCAAACCGCTCATTGCCAATGAAAAAGCAAGTATGGGGTTGGATGCCCCCTCTGCCGGAAACACAATAGTTGTATACTCATCAAAAGATATTCCTGCACCTATTGCTATTATTACTCCAACAGCAAGCAATGTTTCAAGAAGCATTCCGCCATAGCCAACATGCCTCGCTGCTTTTTCGCTCTTTATCTGTTTTGATACGGTTCCTCCGGCTACAAGTGCATGAAACCCGCTGATCGCCCCACATGCAACCGTGATAAACAGAAACGGCCATATCAATCCAATTTTCGGTGTAGCTTCTGCAATATTAAATGCAGGCGCCTTTATATCAACTCCAGCTATTCCGGCACCAACGGCTCCAGCAATAAGCAGTATAATTCCTCCGTAGAGAATGAAAACATTAATAAAATCCCTTGGCTGAAGAAGAATCCATACAGGGATACCTGCCGCAAAAAGTGAATAAATAGAAAGCAGTATCATCCATGCATTTACATCTAACAGCACTGGAAAAGATAATCCCGCAAACACAGATGCAACACACACAGCAAGTGCAAGAGGTACTGTTATTTTCAATGAAACATTTTTCTTATAAATTAAAAAACCTATAAATGGTGCAAAAAGGGTAATAAAGATTACTGAAGTTGAAGCGATACCCCCGATCCGTCCCATAAGAACACCATCTTGTGATACAGTTTTAAGTATGGTCTGATCTGCAGGCAGTTTCATACTCTCAAGAGATACCAAAGAAGTAAGAGATGTTGCAGAAGCGACCAGAAATGAAGATGTAACAAGAAGAATCATCAGGATTATAAACGCTATCATTAATGCAAAACCAGATTCTCCCAAAGATTTCCTTGCAATTTCTGCAATTGAGCGTCCTTTTTCCCTGATAGATACAAAAAGTGTCACATAATCATGTACCGCACCAATAAATATGCCCCCGATTATGACCCACAGCCACACCGGAATAATACCATACATCACTGCTATTGTAGGCCCCAGAATCGGTCCGGCACCGGCAATTGAAGCGAAATGATGTCCGAAAACAACAGAACTTTTTGTCGGACAATAATCAAGACCATCCTCAAACTCAACAGCAGGGGTTTTGCGACCGACTTCCTCACCAATAGATTTTGCAATGAAACGGGAGTAAAAACGGTATGCTATTATTAAAAAACCAATAGTTACAAGTAAAAGCCACAACGTATTCATACCAGATCTCCGGAAATGTATTAAAAAAATTAAGCTGAAAACAATGTATCATCAGCTTTGATGATAATATAAATTAATGAACTACTCTTTGTATTGCTGTTGAGTTCATGATTTTATATTTTATTCGATCAGGTGATGGGGTTCCACCTTTAACCGCCCAACTGGCTGATGACTCCTGAGTATAAAAAGCTATATACAGGATACAGCCAGTGCACATAAGCTTCCTTTTCTACTTATTCAAATTATTATTCTTCTGTTTTCGGGATTTTGTTATGCCTTTTAATCTGATAGTTGTACTCGTTCTTCTTGGTGGATGGTTTTTTGGAAAACTGTTCATGAAAATCGGCTTGCCTTCAGTGCTGGGTATGCTAGTATGCGGTATCCTTATCGGCAGTTTTTTTAAAGATCAGATTCCACCAATACTTTTCCAGCTTGAACCATTTCTCAAATCATTCGCTCTTATAGTGATACTTCTCAGAGCCGGACTGGGTATAAACCGAAGCACACTCCAAAAAGCCGGAATTACTGCTGGCCTGATGGCTTTTATACCATGTATCATAGAGGGTCTGGTGCTAACAGTCCTTTTCCATCTGTACTTTGAATTTGACTGGATTATTTCGGGCTTGACCGCATTCATGTTATCGGCTGTGTCACCTGCTGTAATAGTACCATCAATGCTTCAACTCAAACACAAAGGCTACGGAATAGAAAATGAGGTGCCTACAGTAGTACTTGCCGGCGCTTCGGTTGATGATGTCTTTGCGATTTCAATTTATACTGTCTTTTTGCAGATGGCTGTTTCCAAAGCCCCGGAAATCGGTAAGGTAGTTCTACAAATTCCGCTTTCACTTCTGTCTGGAATTGTTTTCGGACTAATCACCGGAATTACGCTTGTCTGGTTTTTTAAAAAAAATTATACACATATTAGAGCAACTGAGAAAGCACTTTTTCTGCTTATGATATCAGTTGTTCTGGTTCAGATTGGCGATTGGATTCATAGTGCGTCTTTATTGGGAATAATGACAATTGGTTTCATTTTACTGGAAAGGGAAGAAAAAATCGCCCATGAACTTTCGCAGAAACTCTCAAAGGTATGGATAATTGCTGAAATTATACTGTTTGTTCTTATAGGCATTTCGGTTGATCCGATTATTGCCTGGAGTGCAGGACTGCGCGGCATTGCTGTAATCAGTATTGGATTACTGTTCCGGGCTCTGGGTGTTTTTATAGCAACAATATGGTCGGGTTTTTCCATGAAGGAACGATTTTTCTGCATGGTTGCCTATATTCCCAAAGCAACTGTTCAGGCCGCACTCGGCGGCGTGGCATTAGCAAATGGAATAGCTGAAGGCGAGATGATTCTGGCAATTGCAGTCCTTGCAATACTGTTTACAGCACCCCTTGGGCTTGTTGGCATTAAATATACCGGCAAGAGATTGCTTTCCGCCCCTTTTTCGGATGAATAGTATAAATGCTGAATAATAACAATTCCTTTGCACGAATCTTTTTCGCCGCGATGCCATCGTGTGGAATTTAGGCAGGAATAGTGCGTATTCCGGTCTATTTGGCACCCAAATCCGGTACAAACCGACACCTGATCCGGGGCGAAGCGACGCTCTTGGTTTAAGTATACATAAGTTGCCGGTTTAAAACGGAATATGCAAGTATAGCTTTATTCACCACGCAGCTATTGATGAAGATACACAAACAAAAAAGGCGGCACTTTTGAATAAATCAAAAATGCCGCCTTTGGTAGTCCGTAGGGGAATCGAACCCCTGTTGCAAGAATGAAAATCTTGAGTCCTGACCACTAGACGAACGGACCGTCAAATGACGCATTAATATACTTTTGTGTAACAATCTGCGCAACACCATTTTGATTCAGAGTTTTTTTTCACAGCAAGATATTGATCACTATCAGATTACTGACAAGTATCAAAACCATTGCTGCTACAACAGCTTTTTTGGTGGATTTTCCTACTCCTACAGCTCCCCCTTTTGTAAGAAACCCATAATAACATCCAGAAAGTGTAATTACACCTCCAAACACAAAAGCTTTTAAAAGACAGATTATTACATCCTGAACCCTGAAAAGCCATTTCAATCCCTGATAAAAAATCGGGCTCCTGAGTCCCAATGCGATTTCAGCTAAAACCTGTGCGCTTATAATTGCAAAAAAAGATGCAAAAATTGTCAATACCGGCAACATTATTATTCCGGCAATCATGCGTGGTGCAAGAAGATAGCAATAAGGATCAAGTGATAAACATGTCATGGCATCAATCTGTTCTGTAACTTTCATTGTGCCCAATTCTGCAGCCAGTTTAGCCCCGATTCTTCCTGTAACTACCAAAGCAGTAAGTACCGGACCCAATTCAGTGAAAACGGCCTTCCCTACAGCCGAACCCAAATATGTTAACGGAACTGCATCTGCAAAAAGATACTGAACCTGCCATACACTTATTGCCCCGACAAACATTGAAGAGAGTAGTATTATTGGTATTGATGATACCCCCAGACGCATCATCTGCTCAACAATCAGGTGAAATCGCTTTAGCGCAGATGGAACTGCTCTGACTATTCGAAAGAAAAAAAGTGTAATATTCCCAAACTGTTCAATCGATTCTCTTGTAGCAGTTCCAAATTGTACTGCAACATCATCAACAAATTTTTTCATTCTTTTTCCTGCGCTGTTTCGTTAAAGATTTATATCGGAGCCAGACAACAAGTGTACTCAAATATGGAAATGTAACTAAAGCTACAATCAATGGTAAAAGGAACTTCCATAAAGAGCTTCTCAGCGAAACCGAACCACGGCATTCAAGATAATTCTGCATAAATACAGGTGTAAATTCAAGCCTGAAATTTTTTCCGGAATTCGATCCATACTTTATAGCCTCAATGTATCCATAAATTTTTCCCAAAAGTGCAGGATCTTCAACTCCGGCATTTGCCTTTACATGCAATCTTTTGAAAGAAACAACTTTCAGTATTTTTTTAATTATTCTGAAAATCCATTTGAAAATTTTACACGCCAGTTTTTTCTCTTTCAGGAAAAAAAGTAACTTATTGTTTTTTAAGCGCGTAAGCAAATCAGGCAATTTTTCCTCACTTTTTCCTGCCGCTTCCTGCGAAATACTATTTTCTTTTTCCTCACCTTTTTTCTCTTTTATTTCATGTATCTCCTCTATTCCTTCTGTTTCTAATCCACTTTCATTAATTTGCGATTCAACAGGCTCCTTTTGCGATCCGGTTTCTGTTCCCCTGACTTTGCCAGTTCTTTCTGATACTGTTTCTCTGTGCGGTTTTTGGGGAGTCGCTTTAAACTCTTCCTCTTTTACTGATTCTTGTCGTTTGGTAATTTTAAATCCCGCAAACTTAATAATCAACTTTTTTAACCTGATATCATACCTTAGCAAAAAAAATGAAGAATTCAGGAACCAGAATAAAAGATTTCCCTGCTTATCTGTTTTAAACCAGGAAAAATCAGCTCCAAAATAAAAAGGTATAAACAAAAAAAACGCAGTTGAAATTATCAGTACCGTAACAATAATACCAAGCACAATCAGGAGATTGTAAATCATGCTAACCTGCTGGTATCTGTTCTATCTTTGAAGTTCTGGGTAGTAAAAATCCGTTCTCAGTAACGACCTGATCCATTGCAATATCATGATAGTCAAAAGGAAATGGTTCTTTACTTACCTGGCAGCCGAATGCCAGACCCCATACAGGGATTCTTCCCTTGAATTCCCGCAAGAAATTATCGTAAAAAGATTTTCCACGCCCCATACGCCCCCCCTGCATGTCAAAAGCGACTCCAGGACAAAGGATCAGTTGAATATCACTTTTAAAAAAGTGGTCTTTTAAATTTTCCTGCGGTTCAGCTATTCCAAATGATCCGGCTACAAGGTCGTTGTCAATATCACGGATTTCGGCAATACCAAGATTTCTGGATTCTTTTATACAGTATGGGACAACAACTCTTTTCCCAATATTGATCATGTCACGGATTGACTCCCGTGTAGCTACTTCACTGCCTGTACTGACATAAATCATAACTGAAGCAGCACTCTTAAAGATTTCTGTTGATTTCAGGTATTCATAAATAGCAACAGACTTCTCTATACGCTCATCTAAAGGCAATTGCCTGCGAATGGAGATAAAATTTTCACGGATTTTCTCTTTTTCAATGTTTACACCAGATTTGACAGGTATTTCCTCCACTCGTACCGCATCATCAAACTCTCTTCTGATTTTATCACTATATTTTCTAAGCACGGCCATGATTCTTGCTATTTCGCGAATAAAATGGGGTATCTCCTTTGATCCGAAAAAAACCAGTACGATAGTTAAAATAAGCAGTATTTCAAAAAAACCCAGCCCGGTACTCATGAAGTCTTTTTCTCCTTTGAAGCAAAATAAGCTACAACGACACTGACTCCATAGAGGAAAATTAGTGGTAAAGCCAACATAAGCTGGGAAAGGATATCCGGCGGAGTAAGAACAGCAGCTAAAACAAATATACCCAATAATGCATAACGGAAATTTTTCATAAGAAAACCCGCAGTGATTAATCCCAGACGAGCCAGAACATAAGAGATTACAGGCAGCTCAAATACAACCCCAAAGGAGAGACTTATTTTTAACAAAAAACCAAAATAATCTCCTGCTTTAAAAAACGGATCCAGCCTGTCTGCAGCAAACGATGTCAGAAATTTCATCAGAAACGGAAATGTAAAATAACTGAAAGTAACTCCTGCCATAAAAAAAAGTGTTGAAACGATTACCACAGGAAAAACTACTTTTTTTTCTTTCCCATAAAGTCCGGGAGAAACAAACTTCCATAACTGATAAAAAATCAATGGAACAGATAACAGGATTCCACTTGCAAGTGCAATTTTAATACTAAGAATTATACTCTCTGCCGGACTGGTATAAATAAGCTTCGGCTTTGGATCTGCAAACCGAAGAGGATAAATCATTATTATATCAAAAATTCTTTTCCAGAAAATCCCGCACGGAACTGCACATAAGACAACAGCAACAACACTTTTAATTACCCGCCATCTCAGTTCTTCAAGATGCTCCAGAAACGGCATTTCACCTGACAGAGATTTCACCAACTGGTTTTACTCCTTTTTGCTCTCTTTTTCTGTACTATTACCGGATTCTTTTTCAATTTCACTTGACGCTTTTCTGAATTCACGTATCCCGTTACCAAGCCCTTTTGCAAGTTCAGGTATTTTCTTTGCTCCAAACAAAAGAACTACAATTAAAAAAATCAGCAGTAATTCCTGTCCCCCTACAAAACCCATAAGATCCTCCTTATGAAAAACAGTAGCCATATCACTAAAACAAAAATATATTAGTTACTGATTTAATTGTCAGAATCTGTAAAACTGAAGTGATTATCTTGATAAATTTTTTCAGCCACCAGATTACATCAACTATCCATTTTCTATAAATATTATTTTTAAGGCTTTATTCTTTATCCTATTTCCGACTTCTGCATATAACATCTGTTTAAACTACTATGGCGGAGGAATTCATTTATGTATCAGGAAAATTCAATTTATGGTATTCATGCAGTTGAAGAGCTTATCGAAAAGAGATTACTCTCGATCGATCACATATATTTTAACAATGACAGTAAAAATCCCCAGGTTTTTAATCTTATAAAAATCTGCCGAAAAGAGCGCCTTTCATATAATCTGGTTCCGGAATCAAAGCTGAATCAGTTAGCAAAAACAACTAAACATCAGGGTGTTGTAGCAGTCTGCAGCATAAAACCTTACTGTTCTGTTGAAGAGCTCTACAAAATAGCATCACACAAAAAAAATGCTCTTTTTCTTATACCCGCTTCTGTTGAAGACCCCCAAAATCTTGGAGCAATCATAAGGTCGAGCGTAGCTTTCGGTGTAGACAGCCTTATACTTGAACGAAAGCATACTGCACCACTGAATGCAGCTGTTGCAAAAAGCTCAGCTGGAATGGTTGAACATATGTGTATTGCACGACCAAAAAATCTTGAGAAAATTGTAAGGGATTTCATATCCAGAGGGTTCTCTGTTATAGGAGCAGATGTAGAAAAAGGAGAAATACCGCAAAACGTCGATTTCTGTGGTCCTGTAATTTTAGTTCTTGGCGGAGAACATCGTAGCATACCACCATACCTTTCGCGACTCTGCACAGATTTTGTTTCAATACCAATAACACCTGCGGCTCAATCTCTTAATGTTTCTGCTGCTTCAGCCGTTCTTCTCTACGAATCTGCAAAGCAGAGAGGTTTTAATTATTGACATTGCTGCGGAATTTTTGCACAGTTGATATTAACTCCTGTATTTCAAAAGGCTTGATTAGGAACCCATCACCTCCAGCCTCACGTGCTTTTTCCTGATCCTGAGCCTGCGTAGCTGCACTAAGAAATACTACTGATGGTTTCCACCCATCAAATCCGTTTTTTAGTATTCTGCAAACCTGCCATCCATCCATGTCCGGTAATCTGATATCCAGAAGTACCAAAGACGGGTGTTTCTTTCTGACCATCTCAATACCATCCTCACCCGATGAAGCACAATCAATCTTATACCCTCTGAGCATAAGATTTACCCTTACCAGCTCTATAAGCGCTTCCTCATCATCAATCAAAACCACGTCTGATATCATAATTTTTCCTGTTTTCCGGTTATCAAATAATTCACAATGTCCTGACAAGTAAATCCAGGAAAATAAAATTGGATACATTTTCCAGGATTGAAAACTTTTATAGCCATATAGTAAATAATCCGAAAATAAATTAACCTGAATGGAAACGATTAATCTGAGCCTGCAAAAACGACACCTGGCGCAAAAAGGTTCTATGCTATACCAGACCTGTGATATAACCTGTAAGTTATTACCCTTTTATCCTTCATCAATATCGGCATCGGTGTTCTTGCCAAAATCGTAATTGTTACCCCATAATCGCAGGTTATTGAGCGAATCTTAAAAATGACGAATTATTAAACTCGAAATTAGAAATAGAATTAAAGAAAAATCTGAAGATAAACGAAAAACAATGCTCGCCAGGGGCATGGTTGCCAGGCATAGCCCAGATACAAAATTGCTGCAACAAATGCGTAGTGAGACCTCCTGTCTATTGAATTAATAAATCGGTAATCAGTAACAGTCCACAAAAAACCCCTCATAGGGAAATTATTACAATTTTGGTATACGAGTAAAAATAAAAACAGCTCCATTCAGATAATTATTTCAGCAGCAATTGCCAGACCAGACGCATGTTTAGCGGCGATTACAGTTTTTGAAATTTCCCTCTGGATAACAACTTAATTAACCATAAGCTATTTTTCTACTCTTTTTGCTTTTGTTGTTTTAGTATTAAGAGGAAATAATATGATAATTGAATACAGTTCCATGTGTTTAAATGAAGCCAATTACAGAGATAAAATTCGGGAAGCAAAATCGTTTGTTGAAAAACAAGGCTTTTTATTCGGTGTACAATTGCACAATTCCATCACTAAGGATCTTTTTGACAAACTTATCGAATATAAAAATGAAATACCATTTTCTATCCATTCTCCGATGTTCTCACCATTTTTCCTTAATCTTGCAGGATTGCCATGGGAAACCATAGATACTATTTGCTGTAATTGTGAAAACTATCTTCTTGAAATCAATTCCAATATACTTTTTTTTCACGGTTTTTTTATGACAAACAAACCAATCATTCACAATATGAAAAAATATCGGAAAATGATTCAGGAAGCTATTGGCAGCAAATACTGCCTTAAAGATTCTTTTATCATGGACCCGGATTTTTTTAATACTGATATATATCTGCAATATAAGGCAAAATTCACCGAAAATTTGGGGAAACTCCGGAATAGTTTTGCTCATTTAACTGTTTCTCTTGAAAATGACTTCGTTGGAATCGGAAGCGGACTGCAAAGGCCACAGGAGATACACGAATTGATCGACAATTTATGGTTCGATCTGGGACACCTCTGGAGTTCATCAATTCTGCATAAATTCGACTTTCATCAGGAAGCATTCCGGTTACTCGAAGGCAAGAATATTCCCGGAGTCCATCTGAACCATAACCTTATCAGGAAATCATCTCCAGAAGAGTTGATAAGGGATTCCCATGCCCATTTTTATATGGAAAGTGAAATGAATCTGGCTCCCATAGTAAGGAAAATTTTTGAAAAAAAGATAGAACATATTACTCTGGAAATTGTTGATGGAAATATACAGGACCTTGAGATTCTTTTTAACTGGTTAGAATAATTAATACCATAATCCGGGAATTATGTGCATGAAAATATGATAGTAAACTGTACCAGATTCTTAACCTTAATCTCTGATTTTTTTCAGGATTCCATCTCTAACATAAAGTCTGAAAATTTGATTGGTTACCGATTTTTTACTATTTTGTTAATATTATATGAATATATTAGATTTTCACACACACATATTTCCAGACGATCTTGCTCCACGGGCAATTGTAACTTTGTGTTCCCATTCACCGGAATCAAAGAATCACACTGATGGTACCAAAGCAGGTTTGCTTCAATCTATGCATCAAAACAACATTTCTCAATCTGTTGTATTGTCGGTTGCCACGAAACCATCACAGGTTTCCACTATAAACAGGTCCTGTTTAAACATCAAAAGTGAACCTTTGATACCCTTTGGCGCGATTCATCCTGATACTAAAAATCTGCATGAAGAACTGTTTTTTTTAAAATCCAATGGTATTTATGGAATTAAACTGCACCCGGAATACCAGAATTTTTACATAGACGCTCCTGAATACTTCCCGATTTATGAAACTATTTCAGATTTAGGACTCATATTGCTTTTTCATGCCGGAAAAGACCCGGGGCCTTTTTCCTGCGACCACGTTTTACCTCCGGCGCTGAAAAAAGTTCACTGCAATTTCCCCAATCTTCGCATGGTAGCTGCACACATGGGTGGATGGAAATTATGGGATCAGGTTGAAGAGCATTTGTGCGGTTTACCTGTTTTTTTCGATACATCTGCTGTTTCTGAATATATCTCAAAAGAGCGATTCTTAAGAATTGTAAAAAAACATGGTGCTGAACATATCCTGTTTGGAACTGATTCACCCTGGTTTGATCAGGGCGATGTTGTCAAGTGGATAGATTCGATTAATCTGAGTGACTCTGTTAAAGAAATGATTTTTGAAAAAAATGGCAGAAATTTACTTAATCTTGTCCCGGATTGAATACAGGATGGCGCTTTTTCTCCAGTTTTCCATAATGCAGCAAAATCTCATCAGTATGATGAAGGCGTCGGGCAATCTCCCGTGCAATATTCAAAATCAGAAGAGAAAATACCGCTTTATCTTTCTCAAAAAGTTCCATAAGAATCTGTCTGCTTAAAACCAGCAGCATTGCATCTTCAATTACAACTGCAGATGCACTGTGATTCTGAATCCCTATTACAGAAGCTTCTCCGATACAGCTCCCGGGTCCAAACTCCATTAATTCCAAAGGATCTTCTTTCAAATTTAAAACCACATTTGCTCTTCCCTTTAGTATGACAAAAATCTCTTTTGCAACACTGTTTTCTTCCATTATGAGCTCACCAACTTTAGCCTCCATTATTACACAGCTTTCACAAATTCTGACAATCTCTTCATCACTAAAACCAGAAAATATTGTAACATTCTTTAAAATTGGTAAAATAGCCTGTATTGTTGCTCCTTTATCCTTTATCATAATCACCTCTGATTATATTTAGATATGCTGCATCTACTAAGAATAAACTATCGGCTCACTTCAGACAAGTAAACAGTTCGATCTTTTTCATTTCCGTTAAGAATCGCATAACAAAAAATTCCCTTGAACACTTAAACACTCCCAGTTACAAACATATAATGACCGGAATGCCCTCCTGTTCACTGATTTATTTTGACCGATAATGTCATATCATACATAATGTGCATAAAATATTATGCCAATACATATCTTTTCTTCTAAACAATACAGAAAACAGTTTTTATCGACCGCTTTTGTTTATTCTCAGTTTGTGCAAAAGGTATTTTTAGCATAACAATTTTGATTATACAGCTATTTTCAGCTATGTGGAAAGTTTTATTCTGAATTATATACACCTGAATCAAACGTTTCTTTTGCGCGGGTTTTTTTCACGCTGTCATAACAACTTTTTTATCTGCCTGGTTGTATCATTTCTGGCAGATAAGGCTGCTTCGCAGCCTTGGAATCTGTTCAGCACAAGTATCGCTCTCGCATTTTATCGAAATTAATTATTTCATTCAGATACTAATCATTTTGAAACTTTCCGTAACAGGTAATAACTGATACAAAATTAAAAACTTATTTTCTAAAAAAGGAAGCTGAAACCCGGTTGATTTCGAAACACTTTAAATCCGGAAAGTTTTAATGAAACAATTACCATATTTTTACAGATGGATAGTATGGAACACCTCCAAACTGTTTATTGCATCCTGTTTAAAACCAACATACAGATTCAGGCTTACCTCAAAACCACCAGTATATCCTAAACCGCCCTTTGTAGCAGTAGCCAACCATGGAACTTTTTTTGATCCCTGGATTATTGGATGGTATAGCCCTTATCCATTTTCATATATGATTAATGATGATGGTTTCAGGGGACGAAGTATCTCCTCGTGGTATTTAAAAAACATTGGTGGGATACCCAAAAAAAAGGGTGCTTCAGATTATAAAGCCATGAAAACCACCTTCCAATACCTTAAAAAAGGCAATGCTGTGGGGATTTTTCCTGAGGGTCAAACCAGCTGGGACGGTGAAACTCAGCCTGTATTTCCCGGACTGGAAAAAATAGTTAAAAAAGTAAATTGCAATCTTGTTTTGATCAAACTTCAGGGAAATTTTCTGACAAAACCTTGGTGGGCAAAAAAGACACGGAATGGACGAGTCCTTATCTCCTTTAGACAGATAAACAGTTCTCAAATTTTGAAATATTCATCAGATGAAATTTTCGATATTTATAAAGAGTATATCACGCATAGTGATATAAAAGATCCTCAAAATCTAAACTACCCTTTTAAAGGGGAGCAACTGGCTGAAGGACTTGAGCGGTTTGTGTGGATATGCATTAATTGTGGATGTGAAGATACTCTGGTTACAGAAAATAATTCAATTATCTGCACCTCTTGCGGTAAATCCTGGATCATAGATGCACACTGCAGACTTTTTCCACGTTCTGAAAACACAAAAAGTCTTCATGACCTTAAAGACTGGTCTGATTGGCATAAAATGAAAGTAAAAGAGAAAATTAAAGCAAAACCGGAAGTTCTGACTCAAAGCCAGAATGTAATCTTACAAACTGAAAATGAACAGGGTCTTTTTACAAATAAAGCTGTGGGTACGCTCATTCTTTCCCCGAATCACCTAACTTTCTGTAGTTCGTCCCAAACTTACAATTGGATAACTGATAATCTGACAAATTGTGTAATTCAAAAAAAAGATATTTTTGAATTCAGTTATGAAAATAAACTTTTTAGATTCCTGTTTGATAAAAAAAGCGTAATGAAATGGATTTTTTACACCCGCTATCTGAAGGGATTCGAAGAGATCGAAAAGAGGGGATACTTTTAATTTTATTGGTTAATAAATTCGGGAAGTCTGCAGTAAGGATTCAACCGACACGTCAGATATACAACGCGGGCTGTCAGAGGACTCGTTACTATTCAGGGGAAGGCTTATTATCTGTATCGCTGTTATTAACCGGCATTTACATATCTAGGCCGCTGCTTGCTGTTGCCCAGATGTTTTTTAATGAAATTATCAATAACTTTTCTACAGATCATTTTCAGAGATTCAAAAACTCCAGCACCTTTACTTGCAACTGCTTCATTCCATTCAAGGTTAAATAAATTAACATGCTCCTGCATCTCTTCAATTGAAAGCGCATTTCTGATATCCCTTTTGTTGTACTGGATGATCATAGGAATACTTTCTCTTTTATACTTATATTCCAGCAGATTTTCCTCCAGATTTTTCAGGCTTTCGATATTTTCACTTATTTTATCCGGTGCGCTGTCTGCTACAAAAACAATACCATCAACCCCACGAAGCACCAATTTCCGTGTAGCATTATAGTATACCTGACCCGGTACGGTATATAATTGCACTTTGATATTAAACCCTTTGATTTTTCCAAGATCCAAAGGCAAAAAATCAAAAAAAATAGTCCTTTCGTTTTCAGTGGTAAGCGAAGTCATTTTACTTCTGAACTCAGGAAGTACCTTCTTATAGATCACCTGCAAATTAGTGGTCTTTCCACTCATTCCGGGACCATAATAGACTATTTTTACACAGATTTCCTTACTTGCATAGCTGATTGACGCCATAAACACCTTTTTTCTGATTTTTAAACCCTGATTTAACCAATAATTGATTACAGCATAATCACCAGATAAATTAAAACTGAACAGGTCTACAAAAACACTTCAAATTATCAAAATCTGCAGTTGATTTTTGGCTTCCCGTTTTTAGTGCAGATCTTTAAAATTAATTATACAGTCAGCACGCTGCCGGATTCAATACAAGAAAGTTTCTTTTGCAATATACTGTTTCTGCAAGTGAAATACATAATTATGAGATGAAAAATCAGAGAAAAAGTACAACCAACAGCAGCTATCTATCAACAGAAATAGAGAGGGTTTAACGAAAACACCATAACAGGAACACACACATAAAAATGTAAGGCATTGAAATCAGACAATTTAAGCGAAAATTAACTTACCTTTTAATATTTACTGTATAAACAAACACTATTTTTACACAGTAATAATCCATCCGTGCCGATCATCGGTTTCTCCATACTGGATACTCTGGATTTCTTTAAAAAAACGTTTAACTGTTGCGCCTGCTTCATGTTCATTCCCGAATGTGAAAGTTCTGTCACGATATTTAATAGAGTAAACCGGGGTAATAACAGCAGCAGTACCACAAGCACCTACTTCCACAAAGTTTTCGAGTTCATCAACAGAAATAAGTCTGTTTTCAACTTTCAGGCCAAAATCCCGTGCTATATCCTGAATACTTTTATTTGTTATCGAAGGAAGAATCGACGAAGACTGAGGTGTTACATATACATTATCTTTTGTAATGCCAAAAAAATTGGATGTTCCGAATTCATCTATATAATGATGCTGAGCAGAATCAAGATAGAGACAAATAGGATATCCCTCATTTTTTCCTTCAATATCACCCAGCATACCTGCAGCATAGTTCCCGGCTGCCTTTACGTTTCCTACCCCTTGTGGTGCAGCTCTGTCATATTTTTCCTGAACCATGGCTTTTACAGGGTAAAAACCGTTTTTATAATATGGTCCTACCGGCATACATAAGACTATAAAAGCATACTCCTCTGAAGGAGATATACCGACATGAGGGCTTGTTCCAATAAGAAAAGGCCGAATATACAAACTTGCACCTGTTCCATATGGTGGAACCCATTCTCTGTTATTTGATACAACTGTTTTTACCGCCTCCAAAAACAGCTCTTCATTTGGCGCCTGCATAACCAGACGTTGTGCAGTATTAATCATCCGACGGGCATTATCCAATGGTCGAAAAATACCGATTGTTCCGTCTTTGCGGCTGAAAGCCTTAAGCCCTTCAAAAGCAGCCTGTCCATAATGAAAAGCTGTAGCAGCAATATGAAACGGCATTACCGGGTCTTTATAGATATTTAGTTTTCCCCAAATTCCGTTACTATAATCAGCTCTTACAAACGAATCTGTTTGCATATACTTGAAACCAAGATTCTTCCAGTCAACATTTTGTGCCATGGCACGCATTCCTGTTAAATGTTAAAAATTATGAATGTATGATATCTTTTTTTTCTGTTAATTGTTCTTTCTGCTGAATATAATCATTCATCAGTTTATATTTCAAGCTATCAATCAAGGCAAGCCATGAAGCTTCAATAATATTGGTTGAGACGCCGACAGTCCCCCATCTGCTTACACCATCTGAAGACTCAATCAGGACTCTGACTTTTGCCTCAGTGCCATCTCTGCCATCAAGTACACGAACCTTGAAATCTTCCAGCCTAACACTTTTAAGTGACGGGTAAAATTTTACAAGTGCTTTTCTCAGCGCATTATCAAGGGCATTAACAGGCCCGTCTCCCTCCGCAGCAGTATGTACAAACTGATTACCCTCCTGTATTTTGATAGTTGCTTCTGAAAACACTTCCCCATTTTCCCGTTTTTCTTCTATAACACGAAAGCCTTTGATCTTAAAAGGCTCTTTAAATTGTCCCAGAATCTTGCGGGCAATTAACTCAAAAGAACCTTCTGCCGCTTCAAACTGATATCCACAGCTTTCAAGCTCCTTTATTTTCATCAATAAAGCCTGAACTCCCGGATCTTTTTTATTAAACCCGGAACCAATTGAGGAAAGTTTTTCCAGTATTGTACTTGATCCGGCCTGATCCGAAACAACAAACTGTCTCTGGTTTCCTACTGTTTCCGGAGAAACATGCTCAAATGATTCTCTCGTTTTTCTAACGCCATCAGCATGGGCTCCCGCTTTATGAGAAAAAGCTGCCTCACCTACATAAGGTAAACGAATATTAGGTATTACATTTGCAATCTCGGCAACAAAAACAGACGTACTCGTAATCATTTTCAATTGCTGCTGTGAAAGAAGCTGTATCCCTTTTTTTATCTGCAAATTAGGAATTATTGTACAGAGATTCGCATTTCCGCATCGTTCGCCCAACCCGTTAATGGTTCCCTGCACCTGCATGGCACCTTCAATTACAGCTATACATGAATTTGCATCCGCACAACCGCAATCGTTATGAGTATGTATTCCTAGTGGAGCCGAAATTTTTTCTTTAACTTCTTTGAATATTTTTATAAATCCATCCGGGAGCATACCCCCGTTTGTATCACACAAAACAATATAATCCGCCCCTGCATCCTGTGCTGCTATCAGAGTTTTAACAGCATACTGCGAGTCAGCTTTATAACCGTCAAAAAAGTGCTCTGCATCAAAGATTACTTCTTCCATGTTCTTTTTGAGAAATTGAACCGAATCGTATATCATTGCAAGGTTCTCTTCAAGACTGGTATTGATAACTTTTTCCACATGAAGATTCCAGCTTTTACCGAAAATCGTAGCTACAGGAGTACCTGTTGATATCAGCATTTCAAGAAACGGATCCTGTGACACTTTATTCCCCGGACGTCTTGTACTGCCAAATGCTGCAATTTTGGCTCTTGGCCCCATAAGTTTTACTTCTTTGTAAAACCCTGTATCAACAGTATTGGTAGGATTAGGCCATCCGCCCTCAATATAATGAATACCCAGCTCATCAAGTTTTTCAACTATACGAAGTTTATCACTCAATGATAAACTGATTCCAAGCGCCTGATTTCCGTCTCTTAAAGTTGTATCGTAAAGAGTAACACCATTTTTTGACATTTATTAAAGCCTTACTGTTATGCAAATACTCGGTTACTTACAGGTTTTATGCAAGTAAAGAGGCTACAAAATCTCCTACTTCTGTTGTCCCCATACCCATTCTTCCTGCAGACATACTTTTTATCTTTCCCGATGCAAGGGCCTGATGAACAGCATTGTCTACTGCTGCTGCTGCATCTGATTCTCCAAGCACATCTAGCATCATGCCTCCGGCACAAATAGCTGCAAGCGGATTGATAACATTCTGACCTGTATATTTTGGCGCACTGCCGCCTATAGGCTCAAACATCGAAACGCCATCCGGATTAACATTGCCACCTGCGGCAATACCCATTCCACCCTGGATCATTGCCCCAAGATCAGTAATAATATCGCCAAACAGATTTTCTGTAACAATAACATCATAGAATTCCGGACTTTTTACCATCCACATTGTACAGGCATCTACATGGTTATAATCCTGTTTGATCTCCGGATAATCAGTATCCCCTACCTCTTTATGTGTTCTGACCCACAGGTCTCCTGTATGAGTAAGTACATTGCATTTGTGAACCAGTGTCAAAGTATTCTTTCTGTTTCTTTTACGTGTATAATCGTAGGCATAACGGATACAACGTTCAACAACAGGGCGCGAATAAACCATAAGCTGTGTGGCGATCTCCTGTTGAGTACCAACCATGCTTGCCCCACCCATACCAGTATAAATACCTCCGGTATTTTCTCTTATTACAACAAAATCAATATCCTGAGGTTCTTTATCTTTCAAGGGAGTATCCACATTCGGATAAAGTTTGACCGGGCGCAAATTTATGTATTGATCAAGTGCAAAACGCAATTTAAGAAGGATTCCAAGCTCCAGAATCCCAGGTTTAACATCAGGATGTCCTATTGCCCCCAGAAATATGGAATCAAATTTCCCAAGTTCATCAATTGCAGAATCCGGAAGAGTTTCGCCAGTACGCTTATATCGTTCTCCTCCGAAATCGAAAGACTCAAAATTAAATTTAATTCCATACCGCGGTGCTAATGCTTCCAGTACTTTGATACCTTCTTTTAAAACTTCCGGTCCTGTACCGTCACCAGGTACTAATGCGATATTAAAAGCTTTCATTTGTTAATCCCTTTTCAGAGTTGAACGTAATAATTATTATCCTTTTTAAACCATGTCTTTTCATTTATTTACACACTTGACAATTTCTGTTTTTTCAGAATATTTCTTTTTTTATTAAACTTTTTCATACGTGTTATTTTATTAATAATATTCATGTACGCCAGTGCTGAGGCTTCCACAATATCGGTACTGGTGCCATTTCCGGTAAAAATGCCTTCGGGAGCTTTGGTAACGATTGTCACACGCCCCTGGGCCTCCCGCCCTTCAGTTATTGCATCAAGATGGAAACTTTCAATTTTTAATTTACATCCTACGATTCTGTCAATTGCCTTTGTCGTAGCATCAACAGCCCCATCACCACATGCTGCTTCCTGAAACAGTTTTCTGTCAGCTTTGATCATTACTGTCGCAGTAGGGACAGTACCCTTCCCGCTTGAAACATTCAAATACTGCAGTGTATATGTATCTGCAAGATCATCATCACTCTTTGATTCCATCAAGGCAATCAGATCATCATCGTAAATAGTACCTTTCTTGTCTGCAAGCAGCTTGAAACGTTTATAAAATGATTCCAGATCAATTTCTGCTTCATCATACCCCAGATTCAACAGTCGGGATTTAACCATATGACTTCCTGATCTGCTTGTCAGGTTCATACGGTTCTCCTTGAGCCCTATGGACTGTGGCGTCATGAT
>DATGNN010000163.1:0-17061 GCA_035306725.1 Chitinispirillaceae bacterium
GGTTGGAACTCGGAACTCGGCGTCGGGATCGTTTCTGTATCCTCAATTCCCTCAATCGCTTTTATGCCATCGATTATAAGAAAATATGTGTTATCTATTTGTAATCACTCTCTTTTCATGATTCGATTCCGATACCGATACCGACCCGGAATTCCGATTAAAGAACAAAAACACTGTTTATCCCTTTTACTGTCACATTACAATCTCCTATCGGGGTTGGAACTCGGAACTCGGCGTCGGGATCGTTTTCTGTATTCCTCAATCGCTTTTATGGCTTTCTATTATAAGAAAATATGTGTTATCTATTTGTAATCACTCTCTTTTCATGATTCGATTCCGATTCCGATTCCGATATCAAAATGAACAACCCGAAGCCAGACCGTATCAAAAATTTTTTATTGCAATTACATATTTGATTTTGAATAATTTCATTACCATATTTATAAAAACAGAATCCGGCTAAAGTTGTATACAGGAGAAAAAAAATGGAGTATCTTCACGAAAAAATTCAGAACTATAGTGATGAGTATCTTGTTGAACAATATACGAAATACAAAAATGATTATACGGCCGAAGCACTGGCCATACTTAAAGACGAAATCGATAAACGTCAGCTTGAAATAGACAGCGCCAGCAAAACCAATAATAAACCCCAGGAGATAATAAACCTGGACAGAAATGATTTTATCTGTTTTGAACATGACTTTTCCCGTACAGATCTTCAACTGGCTGTAACAATTTTACGGGATAATGATGTGATCTTTTTTGTCGATAACCCGTCTTCAGGTGATTCTTTTCCTCTCGAAAATGTATCAACGCTTAGATACACAATCGAAGTTCACAAGGACTGGGTGGAAAAAGCTCATGAATTGCTGGATGAGCATTTTATAAAAGGTGACGGAAATTATGTTTTGAAATATACTGCTCCGAAAGATCGTCTGAAAGCCTTTAATTTCCATGATATTCATCTGACCGAAGGTGAAGCAAATGAAGAGCTGGAGGTTGTTTTCGACAATGAGGAGAAAAAAAGCATTCTCCTTTACGCTACAAGACTGTTAGAAGAAGCAGACAAAATAGAATCTCAACAGGAAAGGGTACTTTTTTACTACGATTCAATTGAACCTGTTACCCAAAAACTTGAATCCGGTGCAAATAAACTGAACCGGTCTGATCTTTTAACGATTCTTGAAATTTTACAGATTTACTGTGATGAGCCCCAATTTCCTGAATCGATTGATGAAACGATTCAAACATTACTGAGTTTTTTTATTGAACAGTAGTTCTTGAACTTTATACTTTAATCAAGATATGTTAAGGATGCAGTTTCTCTGAATTTTGAAAGTGTAACAGTAGAAGTATTTTTATTTATATGAATCACCATACCCCGGCCCGGACCTTTTTTCGCAAAGAGAGATATTTGCTGATAACCATCTTTTGAATGTAAAGCTTTCAGGATTGTATAAATTTCAGAAAAGATTTTGTCTTTTTGTTTTTCTCTGGTCATGTATTCAATCCTGTAAACACCATTTTCAGTCATCTGCGCATCTTCAAGTTCACCGAATTGCCCAATAATATCAGACACTGAAAATATGTTTTTTCCAAAGATATGCTGCATCTCTTCTTTGGCCGAAACCATTTCCTCCAGCATCCCGCTACTTTTATAAGCATCAACAAGGCCATACCAGGCATTTACATTATAACGATTAAACGAAATTGCTATTTTATAGAATTTAATGGCATTATTTATATCATTTGAATATGTCATTGCAGAATCAACAAAGGACCGGGATTTTTGCAACTGCTCGTGAGAAACCTTTTCCCGTTTTACAGGTTTGTAATTCTGTGAAGATTTATCGGTATTTACACCCTGTTTTTCTGAATGAGAATTCTGTTCTACGGTTCTTTGAGGCAACACTCTTTTTTTTGTAATTTTAAATTTTGGTCTATTTCCCAGTATGGAAAGAATTATCAGAATAAATATTACTACAATAATACCAATTACTAACGATGTGGCTTTATTTTCTCTGTTATTAACCTGATCAAGTATAACAGAACTATGCTGCGATAATTTTTTAATCTTTTTATCTATTCGACTATTTTTTTTGTCCTGAGGATCTGTAGTTTCATTTTCGGGTTTCTCTGGTTTTGTTTGTTCCGGAAGTACCTGCTTTTGAATCTTATCCGGTTTTTTTTCAGAAGAATCAGAAACTTTAACCACATTAAACGAAACTTCAAGCGAATTCAAATGGTTGATATTTGTTTTTAGCTCTTCTGTGTTGATATTTTTATATAGAGTAAAAGGAATAGCCTCGACTATTTCATTAGCTTTTTGAATGGAGATTACAGGATTTTGAGCGAGTTGCCTTGCAAGAATCTTTTTAGTCCGCTCGTTCTGGATCCTGGTTATTACCAGATTATACTTCATGATTATATTATACCATTTTTAATAAATGCCCGCAATTAAACATATTGTACGATTCTTTTGAAATCTGCCTGAGTTTTTCAGGTTTATTTTCTTGACACTGTTATGTGGCAAAATTCATATTTAACAATCTGAAATCAGGGTATATCTCTTATTGAAAGGAATCGAACGCAAATGGCGAGCGTTAAAAAGAAGAGGAAATCAAAAATTAACAGACATAAAAGAAAAAAGCGTCGTCGCTTGAACAGGCATAAAAAGAAATAACATCTCGTAAGAGTCGCAAAAAATCTTATATTCTTATACGCCTTAGTGTACGCAAAAAAAGATGAGGGTGGTGTAAAAGCCGCCCTTTTTATAATCCTGCTGGTTAATGAGTTATTGCTTCATACCTGAAAATTCAGTAAGCAGGAAGGAAATTCATTTATGGATACTTTAAAAGGCATCATTGCTGATGTCAGTTTCCAGAATGAAGATACAGGATTTACTGTAATTCAGCTTCAAGTACAATCCCAAAAGAACCGATTTACCTGTATTGGAATTATGCCTGCAGTTTCACCTGGAGAGTCTGTTACTGTAGAGGGGCAATGGGAAACCCATAAAAAATTCGGAAAACAGTTTAATGTAAAAAAATACGAAATTTTTCGTCCCACTACCCTGGAGGGAATTTCGATGTTATTGAGTTCGGGTCTGATTTCGAATATCGGACCTGTACGTTCCAAAGCAATCATAGATTGTTTTGGATTATCTACGCTTTCAATACTTGACAATGATCCTCAGCGGTTAATTGAGGTCCCTGGAATAGGAAAAAAAACTGTCAGGGCAATCAAGGATGCATGGGAAAAGCAGAAACATCTTCGTTCCCTGATGCTTTTTTTACAGCCGTATAATATTTCGGTAAACCTGGCTGTCAAAATTTTCAAAAAATATGGAAATGATGCCCGGCAGAAAATTGCAGATAATCCATACTGCCTTATAAGTCATATTCATGGAGTAGGATTCATAAAAGCCGACCAGATTGCCCAAAAAATGGGATTTTCTTTTGATTCTTACAAAAGAATCCGGGCTGGACTGGTGTATGTGATGCAGGAAGCGGCCAATGAGGGAAACTGTTGCCTTCCTCAGGAAAAGTTACTTACAAAAGCCTGTGAAATTCTGGGTGTTGAAGAAAAGTTTGTGACCTATTCGTTTGATCATGCTGTCAAAATCGGATTTTTGATTAATGATAACGGGATTATCTACCTTCCTTCTTATCATAAAGCTGAAACCGATATTGCCCTTAACCTGCACAATCGTTTACAAAATCCTGTGCAGAAAAGGCCGGATTTTACCACTTTGAATGAATGGATAGAAGAGTATCAGAAAAAAAGTGGGTGGCGCGGTGATTCCAGACAACTTGATGCAATTAAAAATGCGATAGTGAATCCGGTATTTCTTCTTACAGGGGGTCCGGGAACCGGGAAAACAACTGTTTTACAGGTAATTGTTTCCCTATTTACGCGTCTTGATTTAAAAATTGTTTTGGCGGCGCCTACCGGAAGAGCAGCACAAAGGATGGGTAACATTGCAGGAATAGAAGCCAGAACCATTCACAGATTACTGGATTATGTTCCCGGAGAAAAAGGGTTTAAGTTTAAACATAACCAAAACAATCCGATAGATGCGGATGTTGTCATTGTTGATGAAATGTCAATGGTAGATTTATTGATTATGTATCATTTTCTTTGCGCCATAAAGAAAACTACATCATTAATTTTCGTTGGTGACAACAATCAGCTTCCTTCAGTGGGAGCCGGCAATGTTTTATCCGACCTTATCTCATCTAACCGGATATCGCATGTTCACCTTACCAAAATTTTCAGACAGGCTGCTGCAAGCAGAATTGTAACCTCAGCACACGAAATAATCCGCGGCATTTTGCCCCGTTTCACAAACAAAAAAACGGATAACTGTTTTTTTTTAATGGAATCGCAGCCACAATCTTGTTTAGAAACTATAGTTGATCTTGTTTCGCATAGACTTCCAGCCCGATATGGATTTGATCCTGTTTCGGGAATACAGGTTTTATCTCCTATGCATAGAGGTATTCTTGGTACTGATAATCTTAACACTAATCTTCAGAAGGCGCTTAATGGTAACAGTACGGGTTTTTCGAGGGGACAGTATAATTTTTTTAAAGGTGACAAAGTAATGCAAATCCGGAATAATTATAATATTGGTGTATTTAATGGAGATTCGGGCATAATCAGAGAAATCGATAATGATAAAACTGTAACTGTTCAATTTTGTGAACATAATGTAAAATATGAATTTAATGATCTCGATCAGATCATTCCTGCATATTGTATAAGTATTCACAAGAGTCAGGGAAGTGAATTTGATGCAGTTATTATTCCGTTAGTTACACAGCATTATTTAATGCTTCAAAGAAATCTGCTTTATACTGCTTTGACCAGAGCAAAAAAGCTATGTGTTTTTGCAGGAACTTATAAAGCTCTTTCGATTGCTGTTAATAACAACAAAGCACTTCAAAGGTATTCAGGATTAGCAGAAAGGTTACAAAAACAGATTAAAAACAGTATGACAGAAGGAAAGTGTTGTCATTAATTCCGATTACCAATTATTTTTGTTTATATTTATATTCTTATAATATAGAATTTACGAAGAGTTTAAAAAAACGCCAGAGTTGGCTGGATTTAAAAACCTGTAAGAATCCGGAAGAAGAGCGGGCTTACAAGAACCAGAACAAATAAGATGTTAACGGTCTTGAAAGCACTGTAAACTTCTTTATATATTTGAAGAATGAGCGCCAGTAGCTCAGCTGGATAGAGTGTCGGCCTCCGGAGCCGAAGGTCGCAGGTTCGAACCCTGCCTGGCGTACTGAAAATAAAATTATAATTAAACGCGAAAATTAACGCAAACTTTTTGAAAAGGAGGTTATTATTAACTTCCGTACTAAAACCCTGGGCATATTTGAGGTTATTGAACCAGTAATGGAAGAAAATGAGGTATTTGATTCCTCTCTTCTGAAAGAATGTGTTCATTCTCTTATAGCGAACGGCAAGCGGAATTTTGCTATTGATCTGACCGGATTGGATTATTTGTATTCCGATACTATCAATGTTCTGATGGCCTTGAATAAAAGGGCATTGGAAGTAAGCGGCCGATTGTCACTCCTGTCTCCTCAGGTGGAAGTATTACAGATCCTTAAAAGGGCAGGCATTCATAACATCCTGCGCATATTTGATACTGAAGAAGATCTGCTAAAAACTTCGGAAGAGATTATTCTTCAAACAACCAGTTATAAAATTGGCGATATCAAAAATGCCCCTGATAATATCCCCCAATCTGAGTTCGATCAATTAAGAAACGAAATAGGCGCTGTTTTCGACAGCTCTGATGAAGGAGATTCGGATCAGCAACAATTTGTTCAAAGTTCACCTCAACAGAGTTATGTAACAGATCCATCAATTGATCAGGAGTTTGATGAAGCGTTTCAACATTTTGAATCGGATGATGATTTTCAGGATGATCAGGGAGATCAATTCAATCAGAACCAATTTCCAAATCAATATGCACCACCTCCGACTCCACAATATAAAAAAACATCTCATATCGGACAGTTTGGGAACAGGCAGTTCATGCCGCAGCCACCACCACCGGTTCCGCCAAAAATGCCATTGCAACAGCCTCAACCTGGTTCTGATACAGGATACAAACAACAAGTGCCGCGAGGTAATATGCCTCCACCACCTCCTGATATCATGATGAGGCAGGAAACCCAAAGATTTCCTTCAGCACCGGCAGCTCCACAAAAACCATCAGTTAAACCTCCAGAAAGGCCCTCAAAGGATTCTTTTGATGAAACATTTGAGATGCCGTCTTCAAAATTAAAGACAACTAAAATAGATACTTTTGATGATGATGAGTTTGATTTTGATGAGAACAAAAAATCTGCAGTTCCGATTTTAATTGCAGTATTTATTGTAGTATTATTAGGTGGTGCAGGAGTCTATTTTGGAATATCAAGATTTTCGACAAAAACAGAAACGCCGCAAACTGTTGCAACCGTAACAGAGCAGAAGGCCCAGCCTGAGATGCCGCAGCTTCCAGTCGATTCTGCAGATACTGAATTGTCTTCAGGTGAAACTGAAAAAGAGAGTGAACTGCAAACGCCTAAAACTGTTGTAAAAAAGGTTGAAACGAAAAAGACTGAAAGTCGTCCAGCTGCAACAAGGTCAAGACCTGCTACTACCAGGAGGAGCACTCCTCCATCCAGACCAGTGCCGAAACCAGCTCCCAGGCCTGCACCAAAATCAAAACCATCGATAGATAAAAATGAAGTTGTTTTCACTTCTCAACCATCTGGCGCTTCAGTAGTTGTAAACGGGAAAACAATAGGAACAACACCTTTTACCTGGGACAAACCATTTTTTGGTCAAGTTTCGGCCACAGCCAACAAAGATGGATATGATTCGAAAAATGTTTCATTTGAATTTACAGGTGGCAAACAGACGCAATCTATTACACTAAATAAAAAAGCTGCTGTTACACCTGTTGCCAGGGTTGAAAAACCGACTCCACCACCTCCTCCGCCACCACCACCTCCAGCTCCAAAAAAAGAGCCGGAAGTCGATTTGCCGCCGGTACCAGAGCCATCTGCACCTGCTGCTACAGCTTCTGCAGGAGGAAATGCATCCATTTTTATTGCTTCCATACCTCCGGTAGCTGATGTTTATCTTGACGGGAAACTGATCGGAAAAACAAATGTAAATGAATTGAAACTACCGGCCGGAACGCATTCATTAAAGTTTGTGAAAGGTTCAAAAGAATTGGTAAAGGCTATAACCGTAAAACCTGGTGGTAATCCTTCTCAAATGGTACGGCTTCCATAAAATTAAAACAGAATGCAGTATCATATAAAATACGGATATAAGAAAAAAAAGAACCGGAAGCGGGGTTTCCCGCTTATCCGGATTGTAATTGTTTTAACTGTAATTGCTTTTTTCTGGAAATCTTTCAGGAATAATAACAGTACAAGAGAAGAAACAATTCAGAGTGCGGCAATAATACCATCTTTTCAGGAAATAGGCCGGGAAAAAGCATCTGTAGTATCAGACGATTTATCAACATATATCGTAAAATCCGGAGATACATTTTATGGAATCATGTCCAGGTATGAAATACCACAAGCTACTGCGGTTAAGATTTATAATTCACTAAAGCCACTTGGTCTTCCTGTATTATTTCCCGGGGATTCTCTTGTTTTCAAAAAAGATTCTTCAGGGACAATCAACAAAATTAATCTTCTGAGCAGACTCCAATACTGGTACAAAGTATCACTTCTTGACAATCAGATAAAAGCAGACAAGGAACCTTTATCTACTACCAGGTATATTTGTTTATTGAAAGGCGCACTGGAAACATCACTTTCTGAAGAGGTTTATAAATATGGAATAAGTGATGTAATTACCTGGAAAATTGCAGACATTTTTGCCTGGGATATTAATTTTTTTCTTGATCCCCGAAAAGGTGATACATTTCAAATCATTTTTGAACAGAAATATGCTGAAGGCAATTTTCTGGGATATGGTGAGATCCTTGCAGCTAAATATACTAATAATGGTACAGTGTATTATGCTTTTGGTTTTCCAGATGAAGATGGTAAAATCAGGTATTATGATTTAAACGGAAATTCTGTTCAAAAGCAGTTTCTTAAAGCACCGCTTCGATATTCCCGAATCTCTTCCGGTTTTTCTTATAACAGAAAGCATCCGATTTTAGGTATAGTACGACCTCATCTTGGTATTGATTACGCTGCCCCTACAGGAACACCTGTTTATGCTGCAGCAGACGGGAGAGTTAAATTTGCTGGAAGAAAAGGGGGATACGGTAATTTGGTAATTCTTTCACACGGTAGTGCATATGAGACATGGTACGGTCATCTTAACGCGTTTGGCCGCGGAATCCGCACAGGTAAAGCTGTCAAACAGAGTGATAAAATAGGAACTGTTGGGGCAACCGGGCTTGCAACCGGTCCACACCTTGATTATCGAATGAAACGCGGCAGTGGATTCGTTAATCCACTAAAAATATCCATGCCATCAAAAGAGAGTATCGAAACTGAGAAAAAATCCTCGTTTGATCTTGTCAAAAACTCTTACTTGTTGTCATTTGATTCCCGGCTTCCTGAACAAACCGGTAATTTCGTTTTGGATATTCAGACCCGGCACGAGAATCCTGTAACCTACCATGCTGAAAACAGCGAATCTAATAAGAGTAATAATGGCATCAATACAGAATCTTAATCGAATAAGAAAAGAACTTATTGAATCCGGTAAGGATAACCGGTATAAAATTGGAGGGTATGATTTTGTTCTTAACGGACTTGAATTCTACCTTGCAAAAATTGGTGAGAAAAGGCATGTATCGGGATATGAACTTTCGTTGGGGCTTTTACTTTTTGCACAAAAACAGTTTGGTCCTTTAGCCGAAAAAGTTCTTGAATATTGGGGAATTGAAAAAAGCGATGATTTTGGAAATATTGTCTACAATTTAATCTCGGTTGGTATAATGTCAAAAAAACCTGAAGATAAAATTGAAGATTTTTATGATGTCGTTTCTTTTGATGAGTATTTTGAAAGACAGGAAAACTTTGATATTGATCCTGAATTTATAAAAAGAATAAAAGGTGCTTGATACCTTCAATGTAATTTACTATTTTTTTCTGACTTTATGATAATCGTGTGCCGCTTTAGCTCAGTCGGTAGAGCAAGGGACTGAAAATCCCTGTGTCCTTGGTTCGATTCCGAGAGGCGGCACCTTAAATAAAAAAAGGCTTACGGTTTATACTGTAAGCCTTTTTTGTTCAAACTTTTCGTTTCACATTTCCAGAGATTTATGCCATCTTTGGAAAACCGATCTCCGATGCGAAACTACTATCATTTTCTTTTCATTTATAATTTTCTTTTTCTGAATATCAATATCATCAACAGCTAATATTTCCTGGGGAACCTGGTAGCTGCTGGTTACGGAGTTGCAATGATTACATACTGTAACTAAATTTTCAGAATCATCGCTTCCACCTTGTGACTTTGGAATCAAATGACCTATTGATAATTGAAGCCATTTTTCGAATGAATCCCCTTTAAAACCACAATATACGCATTTGTGTTCATCCCGACATATAATCTTATCAACAATTTCCGGGGCTATATTCATATTAATCTCCTGGAATTGATAGTTTGAAATGAAAGATTCGTGATATAATATAATTATACTATAAAAAAACGGTTATTAATATTTAAAAACATTAATCCCGGATAATCATTTACGCCGAGCGCACACGATCCACGCAATAGCTAGAACAAATTCGAATTCTTAAAACAGAAATCCTAAACAGAAACAAAATTAGATATACAATATTTGATTTTAGTGGCGTGTGAGGACCTGTGTATAACCACGATTTTATAGAAAAATTTGAAACAAGAATATCGAAATTCGAAACAAAACGATTAGGAAAACTCGAAATAAAATGAAAAAACAATCAGAACCAATAGGAAAGAAATTACAAACAACCTGAAGAGGATGAAGGAACAAAACGCCAGTCTCCCTTCTCTGAGCTTTTATTCATTCTTCCTACATACATTTTAAACATTCTGTATTAGAGTCTCCCTCGTCCGCGAGAGAGGGAGAGGTTCACAGGACCCGGACACTGCCGGTTCATCAGATGTTCCTCGTACAACTATAGAGGCTATAATATTCAAATCCCGATTTTTTCTTCGAATGTTGGGATTTGTGCGCTCGGCATACATGATTATACATATATCTTTATAATAAGCAGAGGTATATACGCCCGGGAACATTATAATTCTCCGTACCCTTTTCGAAATCTGGTTGCTCTGCACAAACATATTATCTGTCAATTAATTTCTGAAATAGCCAGAAATAAAACAGATATTTAGCAGCATCAAATTCCAATAAACAAAATTCCCATTCGTACTGATTTATTCGACCAATTTATGTAACTGGTTCATAGACAACAAGATACGTAAATCAGATTCAGCAGGATCGCAATATTCATTCAAGTCAGCAGGAAATCGGGAGGAATCAGATGCCTGTATCCAAAAATAACACTCTGCTTCATCATATGAACGCATTGAAAGAGAAGAAAAGGATTTTCGAGAATGCATTTCAGGGAGTAGCCCGAATGATTCTAGAAAGCCGGATTGAAAAAGTTGTTGTAAATGGTAAAACAATTTACGACTTCAGTATTTTCCGGACCGGAAGAAAACATGTTATAGGAATGTATGATGAAATCAACAGTTTTGTTTCTTATGTTAAAGATGCTGCTGAAGGAGGCTCATCATCAGAAATGGCTTTTGTCCTGGTAGGAGAACCGGGAAATGGGAAAACCTTTTTTGTAGACTTTCTCTGCAGCCGATATCGTGAGTTTCTTTCAGAAAAAAAGAATCGCAAGTATACTTTCCGGTTCAACAATCTTGACAAACTGGGAAAATACGGGAAAATTCATACAATCGAATCACAAACCTATGAAGACCCTGCGATTCTTGCCATGAATCTCTTTGAAAATATCAATGACAATAAAACATTCCTGGGAAAAACAGTTGGATTTTCGGATAAAAGTATCGAATCCCTTTTCTACTACTATCGCCCTCTTGGCGCATGCAGCGGATACATATGGAATGATATTCGTGAATACACCAATGGAAAAATCGAAGACATGTTATCTTTTGTAGAAATCGTACCGGTTCCGCTTACAGAAAGCCTTGGAACTGTTACCGGAAAATACTCGGCAAAAGATAAAATGACCTCCTCGGCTATTGATCTTCTGGGTGAAGAATCAATTCAACGCCTTCTTCATATAACCGACACCAATAACCCTTACAGATTCGACTTAAGACGCGGTGCCCTTGCACGGGTTGGCGGTGGAGGAATCCATTTCAGTGATGAAATTTACAAGAATAAAAAAGACCTTGTTCAGGTCTATCTCGGAGTAATCCAGAACCGTAATATTGAGATGGACGGATTCAAGTGGCCCATTGATACCCTTATCATTGCAACAAGCAACAACTCAGAATTCAATCGTTTTCTTTCGGAAAAAGAGGAAGCCCCGATCATAGACCGGTGCAGAATCTGTTACGTTTCCCATAATACTAATTACAGGCTTCAAAGACAGCTTACAAATTATGCCATAGGTACTGAGGCCAGGACTACATTAACCAGAGAAGACCTTCATCAGGACCCTAACCTCAACTATGCGGCTTCAGTTGCCGTGGTGTTAACACGCCTCGCAAAATCTGAAAAACTGACCCCTGTTGAAACATTGAAACTTACTGCTGGTGAAGTGGCTGGTGAAAAAAGTATCAAAACACTGGCAGAAGTTATTGACACCCTAAATCAGGATCCTGTTATTGTCAATCGATTCGGGCAAAAAGGACTTGGCCAGCGAAACCTCGGAAGAGCAGTTCAGCTTCTTATCGAATCCTCCGAGACCAATGAGGGTAAATGTATGTTTGCCTATGATGTTTTTAAAGCTCTTGAACGAATCGTTCTTGATTATGTTACTGATGCCAATGATCGCAAAAAATATATCGAAGATCTCAAAACAGCCAAAGGCCTGTACCGCGAACGGATAATGACAGAGATGTTCAATGCGTATATGGATGAACCACATGCAATCCGAAAGGATGTAATGAGCTATGTAAACATGATTATTGGAATTGATGCCGAAAATCTTGGCCCTGACCGGATGTGGAAATATCGTGATCCACAAACAGGTGAACTGAAGGCCCTAAAAATTGATGAGAGGTATATTTCGAGCGTTGAGGAAAGGCTTGGTCTGAAAACAAAAGAACAAAGGGACACATTCCGTACATCAATCAGGAAAATTTACGGACAAAGAATTTCCCTGAATCCTGATTATGATTTCATGGACAACCTTGAACTTGTCAAAGCCGTTACCGATGTTCGTCTGAAATCGGATATTGCAGGCGCAGGAAGTCTGGTTGGTGCTCTTGCAAACCGGACCAATGAAGAGAATCAGAAATTATATGACCGCATGATCCAGACCATGCTTCAGAAACTTAATTATTGTACAACCTGCGCGCAGAAAACGATTGAATATTTCTGTACACAGGAAGATGAAAATTAAGATGAAAAAAAAGAATCAATTTCACAACCGTAAAGCACTGTCTTCAGAAAAGAAAAAACGGATGCTCAAAGAACTTGGTGAAAACAGATCGCACGAACCGATAAATGACAATCGATATCAAACGCATATTCCTGACAGCTTTTATATGTTCAGCGATTACGATGTGTTTCATATGTCGCACCAGTTTAATTCTCCATTCAGCGCACTTACTTCAATGGATGAACTTCTTGAGCGTGACCGTAAACGGGAACAGGATGGATTTCCAAGAAAAATCAAGGTAGGACGTCTGATTAAACCCGGGAAAAATACCAACGGATCTATTGTAATAGTACCTACTGTTGTTGAAGAGAAATTTATGCATGATTCCACATTTAATTACACAAACGGTGGCGAATCGGGGGGTACTGGTGATGGAGATGAGGGTGATATAATAGGAGAACAGCCTGTTCGCCCAGAACAGGGTGAGGGAACCGGAGCGGGAAATGGCGAAGAATCTTCCCATGATATTCAATCCAGCGCGTATGATCTTGGGCGGGTTTTGACACAAAAATTTGAACTTCCCAATCTCAAAGACCGCGGTACACGACGTTCTTTGACCAAATATACTTACGACATTACCGACAAGAATCGGGGTTTCGGACAGGTACTCGAAAAAAAAGCAACCCTTAAAAAAGTTCTGGAAACCAATTTCAATCTCGGAAGAATTCCTGAAAACATAGATGATCTTGATACTACAAATCTTCTGGTTTCACCAAAAGATAAAATTTATCGGGTTTTTTCCCGTGAAAAAGATTACGAGTCCCAGGCACTTGTTTTTTTTGTAAGGGATTATTCGGGATCAATGGAAGGAAAATGTACCGAACTGGTTGTTGCACAACATGTTCTTGTTTACAGCTGGTTACTTTACCAGTATTCCCGAAGAGTTGAAACCCGTTTCATTCTTCATGATACGAGCGCCAGGGAGGTTCCCGATTTTTACACTTATTATAATTCAAGAGTTGCAGGCGGAACCCAGGTAGGAGCCGCATATCATCTTGTTAATGAAATTGTCGAAAAAGAAAACCTTGCCCAGGAGTATAACATCTTCGTATTCCAGGGTACCGACGGTGATGACTGGGATACAACAGGCGAAAAGACTCTTCCTGAACTTGATAAAATTCTTAAGTATGCCAGCCGTGTCGGTATCTCCATAGTTTCTCATGCTTATGCCATTAACGATAAGACAGAGGTACAGGAGTATCTTGAAAAATCCGGAATGCTTGAAACACATTCCGATTTACTTCGAATGGATATTATGAGCGAAGATGCAGATGAAACCCGGCTTATTGAGGGTATCAGGAAGCTGCTTGCCCATGAAGTATACAAATGATAGAAGGGATTATTCTGATCCATGGAACTGATAAATCAAAAAACAAAACATATTATGGAAGGGTGTAAAGAACGCGCCCGAAAGGCCGGTCTTGTTTTTCAGGATGAAACACTTGAATACATTGTAACAAACCGCGACCTTATTGAATTAACACCCAAATATATGATCCCTACTCTTTATGATTACTGGGTTCATGATGTTGAGGTGCTGCGTGAGAAAGGCAGATATGAACTATATCCGTCAAATCCTTACGAAACTGTAATTAACACCAGACCTGCCATATCATTTTACAATGATAATAACCCGGACTGGATGAACGTGATGATATTCTATCATGTACTGGCTCATATTGACTTTTTCCAGAATAACATTTTTTTCCGTAACACCTGGGATTATGACTTTACAGCCAGTGCACTTTCAGATAAACGTCTTATTGCACGATTACGCTCCGAAAAAGGAAGATGGGTTGATTATGTTGTCGAATTCGCAAGAGGTATTGATAACCTTGTCGGTTTTTATCCTGATCTGATACGCTACGACTCCCTTCCTTGTCATAGCGAGACAGCAGTTCTTGATTTTTATTTTGATGTTTTTCTTCAGTCGGTTCTGAAAGTCCCCTGTACAGAGTACACAAGGGAGCTGGAAAAATATAATCAATATACAAAAGAATACGGAGAAAAAGCAGAACAGATTTTCTTTTCTGAAATCAGGATAAAACATCCCGAATTTAATTCACTTCTTGACAAATATCGTAAAAACATCAGAAACGACAATCGTGATCTGCTTCAATTTATAATAAATCACTCAAGTTTCCTTAACAGGGATGAGAATGTCTGGATGAAATCTGTTTTAGAGGTTGTCCGAAAAACATCACTTTTTTTTCAGCCTCAGATTCGCACTAAAATCATGAATGAGGGATGGGCCAGCTACTGGCACGAAAAACTTTTCCTTGAAGATGACCGAATAAGGGGTCATGAAGTCGATTTTGCCAAAACGCACTCCGGTGTTGCATCACTGCCAAGAGTTGGTTTGAATCCTTATGCTCTCGGAATGCGCCTTTTCCAATATATAGAGCAATTGGCAGATAAAGGAAAATATACAACTTCATTCAGGAAAATACTTGATATAAAAGAGAGGGAAAAATACGCCTGTGGTAACATATCGGGACTTGATTATATTTTTGACATCCGTAAAAATCTCAGTGATCAGCTGTTTATTGATTATTTCATAGACCAGGAGTTTGTAAACCTTCATGATCTCTTTACAGCCGGACGCCGTCTTAACCAGGAACGGATGGTCTGGGAATATTATGTAAAAAGCCGTAAAGTGGATGCTTATAAAGAGATGCTTCATGAAAACCTCTATCATCCACCAAATATTATAATAGACCAGACCAGAACCAGTGATACACTTCTTTATTTGAATCACCGCTTTGAGGGGAAACCGCTTGTAAATGAATATATAGCTAATACCATGCTGGGAATCGAGTTTCTATGGGGTGCAACTGTACAGCTCGAAACATCCGAAGTGTCTTCACTGTCAGGAGATAACGGAAGGTATGGCATTATCATGCCAGAAAAACCCGGCAATAACAGGCAGATTAAATGGAAAAGAGTTTTGTACACGATGAAAAACAGGGAGCTTTCCAAAATGGAACTGGAACAGGCTTCTTAAAAATGATTGTTTTTTCTGAATGGTTAAGTCCTGAGAACCTCTCAGGACGCCTTTTTCTGTTTATGATCTCTTGTTTTGAATACCGGCTGAATACAATACCCTTCAGCATCAGGTATTACATCACTGACAATCAGGTAAAGCTGGAATCTGCAGCCGACAGTGCTGTATTTCCCAATCATTGTCATTCACTGACAGCCAGGCATTAAAATATGCCTGCACCTTTTAAACTGACAAATAACAGGATATGATATGAACACTGTAAAGAATGCTTTGTATAATCTGAATCATAAAATGATTGACTGCAGCCGCAAACCTCCTGTATCTTTCGAGGCTTTTCTTCAAGATGTCGTTTCGAAACCGCAAATTGTATTGCGTAATATTTTCCAGGTATTCCATGACATGATTGAATGGTATATCGGGGACGGTTTTGATGAGTATCCCAATGACCCGGAATCGATTCATTATGTGAATTATGATTGCAGCCGGCTTTTTGAAGAAGAATCGGACAGACCGTTTTTTGCTGACAGACTTTTTGCAAACCGGCTGGTTCATCTTGTTGAGAATATGAAGCGGGGTTCCCAACAAAATAAAATCTATATATTTAATGGTCCTCCCGGCTGCGGGAAAAGTACATTTTTGAATAATCTTCTCAGGAAATTTGAAGTATATTCCAACAGTGAAACCGGTATACGGTATGAACTTGTGTGGCGTATCAATCCACATATATTTGGACCACCTCCCGAGAATTCATCAATGTCTGTAATAGAGCAGCTGGCTGCACTGTTAACAGCCGAACGTCAAAACACTTCGGGACTTACCAATATTGAAACCCATGTACCCCAGGGTGCCGACGGCTATATTGAGATTCCATGCCCAAGCCACGATCATCCTATTCTTCTTATTCCAAGATCATACAGGGAACAGTTTTTAAGTGAATTATTTGAAGGTTCTCCCTTCAAAGAGACACTATTTACAGACAGAGGATATCACTGGATATTTCGGGATAAACCTTGCACTTTCTGTAATGCACTTTACAGGTCACTTTTAAATACATTGAAAGATCCGGCACTGGTCCATAATATGATCTGGGCACGGCATTACAGATTTAACAAGCGGCTCGGTGAAGGAATAAGTGTTTTCAATCCCGGAGATCCACCAGTAAATAACAATGTGCTGCATAATCCTGCGATTCAGACGAGGCTTAACACTTTATTGAAAAGTTCCACAGAAGTCCATTATCTATATTCGCGTCTGGCAAAAACGAACAATGGTGTATATGCACTGATGGATATAAAATCTCATAACACGGAACGTTTCATAGAACTTCATAATATAATAAGTGAAGGTGTACACAAGGTTGAAGACATTGAAGAGAATGTCAATTCTTTGCTTTTGGCAATAATGAATCCTGAGGATCAGAAAAAT
>DATGNN010000164.1:0-2604 GCA_035306725.1 Chitinispirillaceae bacterium
AGGATTTGTACTTTCAATCTGTCCAATATGTGGAGTTGGATTTTCTTCATTTACCTTATCCAGAAAAACAATACCAGGTTCACCATTTTTCCATGCAAGTTCTACAATACGTTTAAATACCTTTGATGCTTTTAACCGGCCAACTACTTCATTAGTTCTTGGATTTCTTAAGGGATACTCCTCATCACGCTTTAACGCATCCATAAATTCATCTGTTATCCCGACAGAAATATTAAAGTTGGATAAGATCCCGTCCTTTTCCTTCATCTCTACAAAATCCATAATTTCAGGGTGAGTGCAGTTTAATATTCCCATATTAGCACCTCTGCGTGTACCACCCTGTTTTACAGTTTCAGTTGCAATATCAAACACACGCATAAACGAAAGCGGACCGGAAGAAACTCCCTTTGTAGATTTTACCCTGTCGTTTTTAGGACGGATATGAGAAAACGAAAAACCGGTTCCTCCTCCACTCTTATGGATTAAAGCTGTATTTTTTACTGCATTGAAAATATCTTCCATAGAATCTCCTACAGGAAGCACAAAACATGCAGACAGTTGTTGTAACTCTCTGCCGGCATTCATAAGAGTAGGAGAGTTTGGTAAAAATTCCAGATCTGCCATCATTGAATAAAATTTTTCAATCCAGACATCCGTACTATTATCAGGATTGAAAACTTTTTCGGCACTTGCAATATTTTCTGCAACCCGATAAAACATCTCTTCAGGTGTTTCAGTTATATTTCCGTTTTCATCTTTTTGTAAATAGCGTTTCTCAAGGACAGTCCTGGCATTTTCGTTTAATTTTGCTTTTTTGTTCAGGAGTCGTTCTCTGAGAGATTCCCGACTATTTGCATCTTTTGATGACATTGAATTTCTTTCTTTAAAAATTACTGACTGAATAGTTTTAGATTCTGAACTGGTATTGGTGACCATCAGTCACGACTCCTTATCGTTACGGTTTGATACGATTAATTATGAAATAATATTTCAGGAAAACGTTTTAAAATTGAAAAATCACTTTTGTCCAAAATAAATTTCAAAAACAGGCCCCCCCTGCCCATATTCTACAGGGCTCGGTAAATCGCAACTGGTCTGGTGGTTTTATCAAAAACCCAGCCTTTTACAGTTTCACCCTGCCAATAAGGTCTGGAGTGCCTGTTCACCGTTTTTTTTCGGACAGATTTGGTAATAAATATATAGTTAATGTCAGATATAATCAAGACCAAAAAATGCAAACTGTACACAATATAATGTATTGTTTGTAAGGAACAACGCAACTGATTGGGTTTCTATTTTAATTTTTAACCATGTAACATTTTAAAATTAAGCAGGTTACAATATAACTGCCAGTCCCGGCCAACAGAATTTTTTTAAAGCCGGATACCCGGAATTTATTTTGTTCATCACACAAAAAAAGGAGTTGGAAAATGGCAGAGGCAATTGACTTATCGAGAATAAATGAACTACATACAAGAATCGGCAATCTTCGGAGGTATCTTTGACATCGATAAAAAAAAATCAATGGTTTCCGAAATGGAAAATCTTGCTGCGAAACCAGATTTCTGGAATGATGCTTCAGAGGCTCAAAAAGTACTCAAAGCAATCAAAAACGCAAAAAGGATAATTGAACCTTGGGAAAAAGCATTCAATAACAGCACAGAACTAGGTGAATTCTTTAATTTGGCAGTTGAAGAAAATGATGAAGAGACACTTGCTGATTTAAATATTCAAGCCGATGACCTCGAAAAAGAGATCACTCATATTGAATTTATTCGTAAGCTTAGTGGTGATGACGATGATGCGCCGGCAATTTTAACAATCCATAGTGGAGCAGGTGGAACAGAATCTTGCGACTGGACTGAAATGCTTTACAGAATGTATCTGCGCTGGATTGAACGAAAAGGATTCTCAAGCAATATCCTCGATTACATTCCGGGTGATGAGGCAGGTATAAAAAGTGTAACTCTGGAAATACATGGAGAATATGCGTATGGCCATCTTAAAGCTGAATCCGGTGTGCACCGTCTGGTCAGGATTTCTCCTTTTGATTCAAATGCCCGCCGCCATACATCATTTGCATCTGTATACTCATATCCTGTCGTCGAAGAAGTTGATGATTTTGAAATTGATGAAAATGATATCAGAGTGGATACATACAGAGCAAGCGGTGCCGGAGGACAGCATATCAATAAAACAGACAGTGCTGTCAGAATGACCCATATACCAACAAATATCGTTGTCGCATGCCAAAACGAACGCTCTCAAATAAAAAACCGCTCAACTGCCCTCAGGCTCCTGAAAGCAAGAGTCAGACAGCATTATAAAGAAATTGAAGAAAAAGAACGACAATCGAAACTGGCCGAAAAAAAGAAAATTGAGTGGGGAAGTCAGATACGCTCATATGTTCTGCATCCATATAATATGGTAAAAGACCACCGAACAGATGTCGAGACATCAAACACACAAGCTGTTCTTGATGGTGATATCGATATGTTTATTGAAGCTTATCTGCTTACATATTAATTAACCTCTGACCATAACCCTCGCAGACATATTTTACAAAATCCCGATTGTATACCTGGATATATGAAACACTGCAGG
>DATGNN010000165.1:0-23050 GCA_035306725.1 Chitinispirillaceae bacterium
AAAGCTTGTCATGAATGTCTCAACAGAAAATATAAAGAAAAAACGAAGTATTACTGTAAACATATTTGTCTTTGTTTTCTTGACAATAATGTTTATTTCATATCTGATAGCATTGAAACTGCAGAAAATTATTTCAAAGCCTGTTCTTGAACTCAAAAATGTTGCTGAACATATAACATATGAAGCAGATTATTCGGTCGTAATTCCAAAAACATGTCAAAATGAGATCGGTTTGCTGCAGGCAAGTTTTAATAGTATGGTACTGGAACTTGATAAAAACATTAAATTTTTGAGGCACGAAATCGAAGATAGGAAACGATCACAACAAGAAGCACACAATCTCAGGGCTTATCTAAAGAACATGATAGATGCTATCTCATCTGTAATAATTGCAGTTGATTCCGGTTGGTTGATTAGACAAGTAAATCAGGAAGCGATTAATTTTTTTTCGCGGTCGAGTGAGGATGAACTGCTTCATAAACCTGTGACAGAGATAATTACCTTCTTAGACGAAGAAGAGCATTTACGCAACTGCCTGAGGGATAGATTGCCAAGAAATTTCCAGGTAAACTACAATAAAAATGAAAACAATCAATTGAGCCTAAATGTATCTGTTTACCCTTTGTCTCAGGATGAAGATTCGGGAATAGTTATTTTAATTGATGACGTGACAGAGAAGACTCATATGGAAAATATGTTGATACAAAATGAGAAAATGATGTCTCTTGGAGGGTTGGCTGCCGGAATGGCACACGAAATAAATAATCCGCTGGGGATTATCAGTCAGGGTGTACAGAACATAATGCGGCGTGTATCATTGGAACAACAACGAAACAGAGACATTGCCGTCGAATTGGATATTAATCTCGATTCACTTTACCAGTATCTTGTAAATCAGAAAATCATCCGTTATTTGGAAGGGATTTTATCTGCATCGAAACGGGCGAGTGAAATCGTTTCGAATATGTTACAGTTCAGCAGAATGAGTAATCAATCGAAAGATTATAAAAACATTTGTGAAGTTATTGATCAAACGATAGAATTGGCCCGCAATGAGTATGAATTAAAGAAAAAATTTGATTTTCGACAAATCAAAATTATAAAAGATTATGATCCTAGATTACCCAATTTATACTGTAATGTAACTGAAATCCAGCAAGTTATACTTAATTTGCTTAAAAATGCAGCTCATGCCCTTCATAACAAAAACGATAAAGGTTTTGTTCCTGAGATTTCGATCAGAATAAAAAACAGTATCACACATGTTCAGATCGAAATTGAAGATAATGGTCCAGGTATTCCGCAGGAATTGAAAAAAAGGGTATTTGAACCATTTTTTACAACAAAAGAGGTTGGAATAGGAACCGGCCTCGGTCTTTCAGTTTCATATTTCATAATTACAAAGAATCATTTGGGGACGATTGATTTTGAATCGAGAGCGGGAACAGGGACACGTTTTAAAATTCGTATTCCATTTAGCTCATGAGAAACTGCTGCTTGAGATTCGGACGATTTCGTTTTCAAAAACAGTTATCTGGTTTTTTAAATTATGTATTTCCGTTTCTATCAGGGCACAGGATTTCTTTTGCCTGCAATATGATTCCAGGCTGGCTGCAGATTCTGATAGCGCGCAAATGCACAGATGTTTGCAGCACCACCCTTAATCGCATGCGCTTCGTTGGCTATATCATTTAAACAATTTTTCTGAAATAACTGGTCAATCCTGACAATTTGACTGTCTAGTATTTTTGTAAAGCCCCTAAGCAGTTCCTGAAGTAGTTCCTTGTCTGAATCAAATTCCTTGAGGGCCTGTTCATAATTGAAAACAGCTGTTTTATCGTAATAAAATATATCATTGGCTGTTGTATCCTGTTCATTTATAGTCGGGTCAGTTTCAGATTCGTTAAAATAAATGTCAGCAATCTCGATCAGCTTTTCAGGTGTAAGCAGGAGTTTGCTGATCACTTTATTCATACCTGATTCAATACACATACTGATTTGATCTTTGTCATCGTATCCTGTAACACCTATGATAATTATTTTATCACCGTTTGGGAGAGACCTTATGTTTCTTGTAGTTTGCAGTCCATCCATTTCGGGCATATTTATATCCATAAGAATAAAATCTACCGTGTGTTTGTTTAGTATTTCCAGGCATTGGACACCATTTTCTGCAGACAGTGTTTCAGCGCCAGCCTGTTGGGCAAAAATTGTATGCAGTTCTATGTTTAATGGGTAATCATCGACAATGAGAACTGTTTTTCCGGTAAGACTCGACATATAAACTTTAGGTTTCAGTTAATTGTTTTTATACTTATCAAGTACATCAATGAATTGTTGTTCACGTTTCAGAAATGCCTCAACAACAACTGGATCAAAATGCTTCCCTTTTTCAGAAATGATAATTGATTTTGCCATATCGTGTGGCATGGCACTTTTATATACCCGTTTACTGACCAGTGCATCATATACATCGGCTAAAGCAACTATTCGTGCCGAAACAGGAATGTCTTTATTACTGATACCTGAAGGGTAACCACTCCCATCAAACTTTTCATGATGATATAATGCAATCTCTGAGCTCATTTTGAGGTAATCAGCTTTAGGGTATTTATCACAGGCTGCTTTTAAGGCAGTGTAACCGATCGTTGTATGTTGTTTCATTATTGAAAACTCTTTTTCATCCAGACGGCCTGGTTTCAAAAGAACAAAATCCGGTATTCCAATTTTTCCAATATCATGGAGAGGACTTGTCATAAAAATATTATCAATAAAAAAAGGAGTTAATCCTTCATCCTTATTGTCTCTTTCAATCTGTTTAGCCAGTATTTTTGAGTAATGTCTTATTCTTTCCAGGTGAAATCCGGTATCGGTATCACGTTCTTCGGCCAGACGGGCCATGGCAAAAATAACAAGATCTCTGCTTTCAAATGAGAGAATCCTCTGTGCGGCTTTAATGCGTACGGAAAGAACTTCTTTTATAAAAGGTTTACTGAGAAAATCATCAGCACCAGCTTCAATGCCACTTACAAGATGTTCTGTGTCGTTCTGAGAAGTAATCATTATAGTGTAGCTGAACTGGTTACCCTGGAGTCGCTTGATCTCTTTTACGAGTTCATATCCCGACATCTCAGGCATGACCCAGTCTGTTATTACCATTCGTGGCCTGTATTGGAGCCATAATGCAAGACCTTCTTTGCCATCGCTTGCTACAAGTGTTTCATAGCCCAGGGATTTTACGAGTTTGTCGAGTTTTGTTCTGCTGATCAGTTCATCATCTACTATAAGTACTTTCATATATAACCTGCGGTGTGGTTTATTACAGATGTCCGGCTCTGAAAGATTCCGTTCTTGTGTTTATTACCTGAATGAAGACGATTTGGTTATTGTGAAGTCTAAAAATCGAATCAAAAGCATAATTGAGAATAAGCCTTGTGCCCAAATTCACTACTATACTCAAGAAAAGAAATCGTCGGATTTAGATAATAAATTATAACAATATGGAATTTTATAGTAAAGGGCAGTCAAAATCCATAAGAATTTTCCTGTTTTGATATAAATCCTGTTTAAAGACTAATTGTTATGAAAGTTTTAAGCAGGTAAATTGAGAATTAAGTTTTTTACTATGCTGTATAGTGATCATTAAGAGTTTTTTATGGTCTGATTATTGAAACATAAAAAAAAGCGCCTTTATACAATTTATATTAATGATTTTCAGAAAAAATCGTAGTAAATGTATAATATTTGGGGTTTGTGAATTGAATTCAGGGTGCGAATCACTTATTTTGTTCTGAATTTATCCACCTTTGTGTTTCTTTTGCGAGGATGGCGGAACTGGTAGACGCGCCAGACTTAGGATCTGGTGGGGCAACCTGTGGGGGTTCGAGTCCCCCTTCTCGCACCATGGCGGAAGTACATTCAATAATTATCAATTTGAAAATCGAATCAGGAGGTAATAACCTTTGAAAGCAACTGTTTCTGAACCGGAAACCTGGAAACGGGTTATTGATATCGAAGTACCACAGGAAGAGATTGAAGGTGCATTTAATCAGAAGCTCAAGAAATACAAAAATGAGATTAAAATGCCGGGTTTTCGTCCTGGAAAAGTACCGGAATCATTGATTAAGCAGCGCTTTGGTGCTTCAATACGAGCTGAAGTGGTTGAAGAATTTGTGCAGAAATCATTTCGGGAAGCATGTGAAACGAACCAGATTTTTCCGGTGTCGCAACCAAAAGTAAATAGTATTAAGGATGAAGAGAATGCACCTTTAGTTTTTCAAATAGAAGCTCAGGTAGACCCGAAAATCGAAATCAAAGGTTATGATAAACTGAAAGTCAAAGCGACTCCCAAAAAAATTAAAGATAGCGATGTAGATCAGGCTATTGAGGAACTCAGAGAAAGGTTTGCTGAATTCAAGGATGTTGATCGTCCGGCAAAAAAAGGTGATTATATCCGACTTGAATATCAGAAAATTATCATTGATGGGCAAGAACGCACAGATTTAAAAAATCCTGATTACCCTGTAGAACTTGGGGGTGAAGGTCGTATTAAAGATTTTGATAAGGGATTATTTGGCCATAGTGCAGGCGAAAGTGTTGATTTGAACATCAAATTTCCAAAAGATTATCCTGATGTTGATGCTGCCGGGAAAAATGCAGAGTTTACCATAAAAATCAACTCTGTCCAGGAAAAATCCCTTCCGGAAATCAATGATGAGTTTTTGAAGAAAGTTGGTCAAATCGAAAGTGATGAAGCGTTGAGAGAACAGATTTTCAAGAATCTTGAGCAAGAAGAACAAAATAAAGCTAAGGGTGATGCGTATAATAAAGCAATAGATATTCTGATAAAAGAAAACCCTTTTGAAGTTCCGCCTGTACGTATAGAACAGTTTTTAGATTATATGCAGCAGGAAACTCAAAAATATCAACGACCCGGTATGCCTGCCATGACGCGGCAGGAGATTGAAGAGCAGTATCATGAGACTGCAATAAGATCTATTAAAAGACAGAGAATTATCGATTATGTTGCTTCAAAAGAAAAAATCAAACCAACTAAGGAAGAAGTCGATAATGAAATCCAAAAGGTTGCAGAAATGTATAATCAACAGTTTGAAAATATAAAACAGGTCTTTCGTCAAAATGGTACGACTTTGAGGATCCGTGATGATATTAAGGAACGAAAAACACTTGATTATTTAATTGGAGAGTGGGAGCCTCCAGCAAAAAGTGAGTAATTATTAAATTCATATGAATTAAATAATTATTTTAAAGGTGCTTTTTTTTATCCCGAACCGTTTCCTGTAGAAATTTATTTATACAGGAAAATTAATGAAGAATAGTATATAATAATACAGAAGAAAGGAATAAGAAATGCCTCTCATTCCGATGGTAATTGAACAAACCGGGCGTGGCGAACGTTCTTTTGACATTTATTCGCGTCTTTTGAAAGAGCGTATAATTTTTCTTGGATCTGAAATTGATGATGTAACAGCTGATCTTGTTATGGCACAGTTGATTTTTCTTGAATATGAGGATCCAGAAAAAGATATCACGATTTACATAAATTCTCCAGGAGGCGTGGTGTCATCCGGACTTGCTATATATGACACAATTCAATACATTAAACCTGATGTATCTACAATATGTATTGGTCAGGCTGCAAGCATGGGTGCAATTTTACTGTTAGCAGGAACAAAAGGCAAACGATTTGCTTTACCCCATTCACGTATTATGCTTCATCAGCCTATTGGTGGAGCTGGTGGACAGGCTGCAGATATTGCAATTCATGCTAAAGAAATTGTCCGGGTAAAAAATACATTAAATGAAATTATTCAAAAACATTCAGGGCAGAATATCGAAGTAATAGCACGGGATACAGACCGTAACTTCTTCATGACTGCTGAAGAGGGAAAAGCCTACGGGCTTATTGATGAAATTTTGACTGTAAGGGAATAAAAGTATATGCCAAATAGACCCCGATATCCGGGAATTAAATGTTCGTTTTGTGGAAAAGGTCCTGATGAAGTCGGGAAACTGATTACAGGGCCATCTGTACATATTTGCAATGAATGTGTCGAGATGTGTAATGAAATACTGAGGGAAGAACATTCATCAGTTCCTGGTGATCTCAGTATTAATACTCTTCCAACTCCCCGTGAGATGAAAGAGTTTATGGATCAGTATGTGGTCGGACAAAATGATGTCAAAAAAGGTGTCTCTGTTGCAGCTTATAACCATTTTAAACGGATACTTTCACGATCACAAAATGATAATGATGGTATAGAGATTGAAAAAGCCAATATATTGATGATAGGTCCAACTGGTACTGGAAAGACACTGATTGCGCAATCTCTGGCAAAAATGTTGAAGGTGCCTTTTACTATTGTTGATGCAACTATTTTTACTGAAGCTGGATATGTTGGTGAAGATGTTGAAAATATGCTGGTACGGCTTCTTCAAGCTTCCAATTATGATGTTGCAAAAGCTGAAAAAGGTATAATCTATGTTGATGAGTTTGATAAAATTACACGCAAATCTGCTAATCCGTCCATTACACGTGATGTGTCGGGTGAAGGTGTTCAGCAGGCTATGTTGAAAATCCTGGAAGGTACTGTTTCGAGCATCCCGCCTAAAGGTGGACGGAAACATCCTGAGCAGAATCTTATTCAAGTTAACACTCGTGACATCCTTTTTATATGCGGTGGCGCTTTTGAAGGAATTGATAAAATCATTGAGGCGCGTATAGGTGAAAGCAGAATGGGGTTTAATGCAGAGATAAAACGTAAAAATAATGATAAAATCGGAGATATCCTTCGTAAAACCGAACCTGATGACCTTATCAGGTATGGGTTGATACCCGAAATCGTGGGACGTCTTCCTACTGTGCTGGGTCTTGATGAGCTTGATGAGGAAGCTTTAATGGAAATTTTGACAAAACCAAAAAATGCCATAACTCGTCAATACCAAAAACTATTCAGCATGGAAGGTATCAGGTTGACGTTTACGCGTGATGCATTACGTGAAGTCGTAAGAATTGCTCAGAGCAAAAAAACCGGTGCACGCGGACTCCGAAGTGTTCTGGAATGTGCATTGATGCCGATAATGTTTGAGGCGCCTTCACAGGATAATATTCGTGAAATCATGGTTACGCGCGAAGCTATTTGTCGTGAAGCTGAGCCAGTGTATTCTTACAAAAAAGATAAAAAAATTGCATAAAGCATATAATTTTCTTACGAACAAAAACAGGGGCGGAATTTGTTTCGCTCCTGTTTTTTTTATCCAATTGTCTCTTTAACAGTATCGAATAATCTATTTTTGAAATCATAGAAAAGCTTTGGCTTCCAAAGAAAGTATATGATTAACAGATTCAGATATATTCGCACTACGATTAAACTCTCCCCTGTAAGTACCATTGATTAAAAAGTGTTCCCCGGCCTGAATGTCAATTATAAAAGAGATTATATGTGAAATACCTGATGCGTTGCCCCTTGCCATCCTGTAATCTGCTCCTTCAGGCAAGTTAACTTTAGAAAAGGTATAAGACGCTTCAGCCCATCCTTTACCAAAAGGGCGGAATGACAATCCGGGTTTGATCTGGTAATAAATGCTGCTGTCTGATGGAATTGAGCCAGTTTTAAGAGTATCATATTTACGAGCCCACCCCAGACATTCCTTAAGGAATATCTCTGTGGTGTTTCCGATTCTGAATTTTTGCTGAAATTCTATATTGATATCTTTAAAGGAATAGGAATATTTGCTTGACGTATCATCGTGAAACATCCGTTGAAAACGGGTTTCGGTACCAAAAGTCCATCTGTTTTTTCTGGTATCCAGGTTTATTCCTGTTTCAAGAGCTGATTCTTTATAGGAGCGTATTTGTCTTAGAGAGGGTAACAATAGCAGATTTGCTGATAACCCACCGATTTTTTTCGGATTCCATGTAATATCCTGTCGGTAGGAAAGGTCGGAATATTCGACATTCTTGACAATTTTCGAATTAATATTCTTTAGTGAAATATATCCAGGAAACCATGATGAAAAAGAGTTGTTTTCTGCCATGATATGCTCTTCAAGGAAAAGGTAACCTTCCCAATAGAGATCTCCCAAAATTCCGGGTGTTTTTTTTGATGGAGAATAGGACCATGATAAATTCATAGTTGTTTTTCGGATCTTTAATTCGGTTGAATCATATATTTCTTTTTGTTCCATATAATAGTCACCCGGAATATGAGGTACATATTCTCTTAGTGAGTCATCGTAGATATGAGTTCCAAGTCCACTGCCAATATAACGTGGCACCTGAACAAAAATCGATGCTTTTTCAGAGCTGGACCGATATTGCTGATTAAGATTGAAATTATCGGAACTGGAATTTATCTGGTTTTTTAAATCTATCAGAAATGTTGATGATTTGTTTTTGTCTGTAGTGACATGTTTATGATAACTGCTTGATCCCCAAATTTGCCATTGGGGCATTATTTTGTTGTTGAAGGACTGTTCCCATAAAAGAGAGTAGCCGGTATCAGCAGAAGCCAGTAATCCATTGTTTCCGCTTTTATGTTTCGAATAAGTAAAACTTTCAGAAAAATTCCAGGGTAAATACTGGTATTCAATTCCCCATTCAATTTCACCCCTGCCATTTTTAAGAGAGTCGGTTAACCATTGGTCCTGATATATAAATCCGAGAGAGTGATTTTTGGGTGTTATGTTTAATCGGGCAGTTTCTTTTCTATTTATTTCATTCACATGAATATGCCGAAACCAGGTGGTTTTGTATTGAAGTGAAAGAATGTTTTTTAACATTAGATATGAATTGTTTCCAAACTTGTCAGTAAGTAATTTGTTGCCTGATCTGTTTTGTCCATAGAGGAATTCTGTGCTCAATCCGCCAAATGGGGTAATGCCGAAAGCTGATTCCCATAATTGTTGTCTGGTATTATGGGAATCTGTTGTACTGTCATCCCATTGCTCATGTCTGTCGTAAAGAGAAATTGCTTCATGTTCAAATCTTTCTGAAATGAAATTATAATCACCAGAAAACCAGATGCTTTTTTTGTTATACTGTTTTTTGCCTGCTGTCAAAGACGCTCTTGCAGACGAACTCCTGTTGTCGTCATCATCAAGCGATGAGAAAAGATTTTTATCAATATCTTGTCCAGCAAAATTAACTGTAGCTTTGATATATTCATGATCCAGATTGGCTTTAACTTCACCATTAGTAACTCTTTGAGGTTTGGAGAGAGGTGAGTTGGGGGAGAAATCACCTGAGTTATTGCCTGTATAAATATAGATTGTACGATCATCAGAAACAGAATCCTTATATGATCCGTTGTTTTTTCCAACATAGGAAAAATTTACATTGTATCGTCCTTTTACATCATTGGGATTTCTGGGGTTATAAGGGTTGTAGACAAAAACGGTTTCACCATTTTTGATAATTTTAGAGTATAGAGGCATTCTGTATTTTGCATCATAAGTGGGAACATCATTTGGGTTTATTTCTCTTTCACCTGTGCCATAAACAGGTTTGTCACCTCCGTTTTTAAGTGCAGACAAGTCTTGCGGTGAGAATGAAATGTCTATCGGATGTTTACGATTATCAGTTTCTGACCATAGTGCTCCCTGAATTGAAAACAGGGAGTCTGGTGAAGCAAATTCAGCATGCGTTCCAAGAAGTACCCGTTGATAATCAAAAAGTTTATATTCGTACTCAACTCTTATCAGATCACCCTCTTTAACAAGGATATTTGGTGTAAATTTTACAGTTCCCAGGTCATAATCAGCGATAAAGTCCTTATCTTCGCCTTCATGTAATACAAGTCCATTAATTGTAACTTTAACAGTGCCGCTAACAATCATGATCAGATCCAGTTCGTTATTGCCAGTGAGTGTATAAGGCCCTTGAATTCCATTTTTTCCATGAAATGTTTGTACGGTGTATTTCCCTCCGGAAAGAGCTCCAAAAGCTTTGACAGAAAAATCTTTCGGATGCAGTGACGCTGAAATGCCTTTAATTTTTTTATCACCATTAAGGATGCCTCTAAATGGCCACGAGATATACTGATCCCCGGCAATTATATCAAATTTTGGATTTGTAAGTGCGATATAGATCATATCGAATTCACTAATTTCCCTTGTAGCTCCATCAATTGACGTTGCCTCATCACTAAGATGAGCCTTTAATTGTGTTTCAGGTCGAATATTACCACTAATATTGATATCAAGGCCCTGTTCAAAATTAACCTGACCAAGGTTTCCAATAGAAACACCTACGCTTTTATATCCGGATATATTAAGCGTTTCATTATCGTAAATGCTGCGGATCCTTTTTGGCGATAATGTTACAGTGGTATCTTGTTGAGATTCGTATTTTTTTTCAAATAATGAGTAAATCTTTGAAAGACCATAATAGTCTGTATCATAAGTGATTCTTACAGGAAGACCGCTGTCAATTGGTTCCGAGAAAAGAATACTGTTAATATCTGATATGTAAACCCATGGCGGCTGAAACACACTATCTGGAAAAGATATTTGAATTGTTGTTGAATCGATAAATAAGGTACCAAGACGGTACGGGCCGACGCCTCCGTCAGAAAAAAAAGTAGTATCCACGCTTTTAGCATAGGTATTGAAACAGACCAAAAAACCGACCAACAGAATTGAATGTCGAATAGGGAACCCTTTTAAAAAAGACATAACTGTATGATTATACAAAAATTATAATAAGGAATCCTGTTTTGACAGTTTTATTGAAGTTATCTGCATATATTTTCAGATCCTTTTTTTGAGGTATTACGAAAATCAGATTGAATGAAGATGATTAGCCGGTAAAGGATTGAACAGCACCGTTTTTTTTCCAAATATATTGAAACATCAGATTGAAAATCCACAAATTTGTGAAAATTGTATCAAATCAAAGTGTACTGGCTTTGTAATTAATTGAGGATTGTTGTAATTTATTTCCAGTAAGGATAAGCAGGTAGAGTTTTTAATTTAATCGTTTTGATAAAAAACAAAGGTTTTTAGTTAAAATCTCGTTATACTATATATTATTCTTTAATCTGTTTAAAGAGTGAGAATAAATTCCCTTACAATGTTAATTTTTCAGTTATTTGTCTTTTACAGGTGTGTTCAGTTTTAAAATTGAGCTACGGATGAATTATTATTTTGAATAATTTCTTTTGTATTGATGTCTAAATGAATCAGGCAATACTTTAAATTTTTTGTAATTAGATTCGTTTGATCTGAAGGATACGAAAATACAAAGAGTTTTGGGTAAAATATCAAATAATATGGTTTTAAAGAGAAGTATCATCTTATCTACTTTTGTTTTTCTGCTTAATGTATGCATTTTTGGTGAAAAAAGCGAATCATACATTCTGATTAAACCTTTTATTGTTAATATTAATGATTCGTTAAATTATGAGAAGTTACATTTGGCTTTAATAAAAAGACTGGAATACGAGATACTTCCAAGGGATGTGAAACCAGTTTCTGATGAAAATTATAAAAATTATTCTGTGATTGCTGAGGGAGTCATAGACACATTGGATGGCGTTCTGGTTTTGCTCTTTAGATTATCAGGCAATGAAGAACAGGGCAAGGAAGAAAAACTTATACCATTACGTAACCATAGTATCGAAGATCTTCTTGATATAATGGCACTGAAAATTCGTTACTTTCTTGAGCAGAATATATCCGGAAGACTAAGAATAAGCTCACGACCTCTTAACTGTGATGTATTTCTCAATGGCGTTAAGATTGGAGTAACACCTGCTGAACTGGTTTTAGAGAAAGGACAGTATAAAATTGGTATTAACCGGGAGAATCTTTATCCTTGGTCTGATTCGGTTGTTATTGAAGCGGGGCGGGAAAAGATATTAAATCCCTCTTTAGAGTTTCAGGGCTATAAAATAAAACCTTTTATTTATACATCAGCGATTCTAAGTGTAGCAACAATAGTCAGTTGGGTTATTGAATTCAAATCGCATGAATCTTATAAGGATCTTTCTGTAGGGTTACCACAAACGGATTATGACTGGTACTGGAATCGTTATCGTAATGCAAATTATATTCGAATTGGGTTATTTAATGCGACTATCATAGGATGGACAATTTGCGGTTTCCAATGGACCAGGAATAGAACTTTGGAACGAAAAATTTTTGGACAAAATTAATAAAATGAACATTACTCTTGAGAAGGGCAACAAATATTTGGTAGAGCATGAAAAATTGCTTATTGACCGGATTATCAGTGGTGACCAGAAAGCATTTCGTGAACTTTTTCTTACATACAGAGAATTGGTTTATAGAGTAGCGTATCGTTTTCTGGGAGATTCAGATGATATTGAAGATGCTGTGCAGCAGACTTTCATTGAGGTTTATAGATCACTTCCGGGGTATGAAGCTAAGTCCAAATTTACAACCTGGTTGTATCGCATTGCCATTAATGTTTCGATTCAGTTTTTACGAAAAAGAAAAAATAGTAACAAATTTGAATATATTGATCCCGAACGGATAGAAGATAAATCAAGAACTGATGGAAAAAGTTCATGTGAGAGTAATGAATTGCAAAATCAGGTTAGAATGGCTTTAAAAAAGCTTGCTTTAAAAAAGAGGATAGTTGTCATTTTACATGACTTGGAAGGTATAACCATGGAAGAAATTGCAAATATCAGGAATATCCCCCTGGGGACCGTTAAAAGCAGATTGTTTCATGGGCGGGAAGAATTAAAGAAAAAACTTTCTAAATATTTATATGATTATGAAATGCGCTGAAATCAGAAAAAAAATTCAGGATTTTCTAAGTGGAACCTGTTCGCTTTCACTTTATCGTGAGATTTCATCTCATCTTGAAAAGTGTGAAAAATGCCGGGAATATGAGAATGATTTAAAAAAACTGCTTTCTGTGCTTAAAAAACAGAGTTTTGTTTCTTTGCCAAAAGAAGCAAAATGGAATAAAATAGAAAAATCAATTTTCAACAACCTTGACAATGAATCAAATTTATTTGAAAACAGGTTGCCTTTGTGTGTATTTGACTGGAAAAGAACTGCAGTTGCAGCGTTGCTATTGATTTCTTTTGTCTGTATACTGGGAATACCTTTTGGAATCAGAAAATACAGAAAAAATGTTGTATCTCAGACAGCAGATGTGTCATCATATCCAAAACTCGTTAATACCATTGGATCGGTATCGGTTGTAAATGATAATATTAAATCAGAAAACTCGGATTTAGAGAAAAACGGAATTACAATCAAAACAGCTGACAGTTCCTTGACGAATGTACTGCTGAATAAAAGAACAACTCTCAGTCTTGATAATAATACTGTTTGCAGGATCAATAAATTATCAATTGACACACAGATTATTTCTCTTCAACAGGGAAATGTTTTGGCTAAGGTTGGAAAAAGGGGGCGAGAACAGAAATTCAGGATTGAGACACCAAATGCATTTTGTGATGTAGTAGGTACACAGTTTAAAGTATGGTATGATGATACTGCTTTTGGAAAGTGTGTAACCCGCCTGGCAGTTTATAAAGGGTCTGTAGTATTTGGAGTTGGCTTAAACAAGGAAGTTCCCGTTGATTCTGGCTATTGTATTGAAGCCGTCGGAGAAACCCTTGGCAAACCTGTTTTAATAAACAAGAATAAAGATCGACTTAAAAACAAAATCATGGTTATATCTGAACCTGATGAAGCGATTGTCAGCATTAATGGAAACAAAGCTGGTTTGACACCGCTATCGTTTGAATTTGAAAAGGGGGTATACCAGATTAAAGTATATAAAAACGGATATTCAATGTGGGAAAAACATCTCAACCTTGCTAAATATGAGAAAGATACTATCAGGATTAAATTAAGAACCGCTCTGGGTATATCTGAAAAAAGTGAAAAGATTTCTGACAGCAATACAAGTGACAGTGTGCTGATTAATAAAGTTGTCGAATTGATTGATTCAGAAAACTACGACAGTGCTTTAATCGTTTTGAATGATATAGTATGTAACAGTAAAACCAGGCGTGAAACAAAAGTTCTGGTTTTAACAAAAATGGCGTATTGTCAAAGCAGCATGGGCAGACATGACAAGGCTGTCGAAGCTCTTTTGCAAATAGTAAATGGAAGGTTTTCTGATGATCAGAAGGGGTCGGCACTGTTCCGCATTGCTACTATTAAAAAAGACCAGATGCATGATTATGATGGAGCTGTTGAGGCGTTAATTAAATACTTTAAAGATTATTCTGAAGGTATCTGGATAGAAGAAGTAGGGTTCAGTCTGGCAGAATTGCTGGTTATTAAAGGTATGTTTAATGAAGCTGCGTCTGTGTATGAAGTGTTAATGGAAAAGGAAATCAGCATTAAAGGGAATGTAAAAATATTATACAACCTTGCTCAATTATATTTACAACATTTAAAGGATAATGCACGTGCACTTGAATTGTTTACTTTACTGGATGAAAATTTTCCTGGAAACATTTATTCTGAAGATGCATTGTTCTGGCGGGCTAATTGCCTGTTTGAACTTGGTAGAATAACCCAGAGTTTCAATGAATATAGTAATTATTTGTCTAATTATCCTGATGGTAAATGGGTTGAAGAAATCAGAATCAAACTGAACAGAACAGAAACTGCAGGCGTGAAATGATACTGCGTTTGAAAACATTATCAATTGCATTTGTATTTCTATTTTTTTGCGCTCAACGTGATAACCGTTTTGATCCGATGAGTCCTTTATATCGGGTCAAACCTCCAGAGTTAACAGTTGCACTAAATTGTGATTCAAACAAAATTTCTTTTCAAAAAGATAACCGGTTTGAAATTGTTCTCCCGTTTATCGTTAGTTTTACTGTTGATGCAAAGCAAGCGGATTGGAATAAATCTCTTCCTGTTTCAGTTCAATATTATACAGATTCAGAATTTATTGAACAGAAGAATAATGTGAAAAAGTATCAAAAAGAAATTGTCAGATGTGGAATCCATGAATTCAGATTTAAATCATCCGATCCGGATGGATCTGAAATTGAGGAAATATATACATTCCAGTGCTTTTCGGTAAACAGGCCAATAATCAAATCATTTATTTGTAATTTTGATACTTTACCTGTTAACAAATATGTTCCAGTGAAGTTTGTTGCTTTGATATCAGATAGTACGGACTATGTGGATTCTGTAGTTTATACGCTTTCTGGCGACAGAATCTTAAAGATACCTTCAAATCCAGATGCTCTTTTTTATGATACCCTAGAACAAAATGTTATTTCTGATATGGAAGCAGAAAAAGAAATAAAAGTGGTAGTTTATGATAAACTTGGTAAAGGCGATTCGGCTTCGGTAAATCTCGTTTTTGATAAAAATTATGAGTATTACGCAGGATTACCTCCTGTAATTGATTCTATTTGGGTTAATGAAAAAGATATTCATATTGGCGAACGTATTGAATTTGAATTGTCCGCTTATGATAAAGATGGTGAAATTGTAAAGTATTACTGGGCTTTTGGTGATAACGTTTTTAGATATAGTGATAATCCAAAGGCCAGCCACACCTACTATTCTCCAGGTAACTATAATGTTATAATTTCAGTGGTTGATGATTCAGGAAATACAAGTATGGACAGTATAGCTGTCGAAGCATCAATGCCGATAAAATCTTTGCGAATTCTTTCTCTTACAGCGACTCCAGATTCGGGCATTTGTCCTCTGAAAGTAAATCTTAAGGCAACTGTTAATGATACTTCTTCCGAAATCGATTATAAGTGGTTATTTGGTGATTTCGGATCTTATTGGTGGTGGGATGGAGCCGAAACTTCACATATGTATAATTATCCCGGAACCTTTTCTGTAATGCTTGTAGTTAAAAATGACCATGAACAGGATACCATGACAACAATTGTAACTGTAGCCGGACCTGTATTGAAAATAAAAGCAGACAAAGACTCTGTTTATGAGGGGGATACAGTTCTTTTAACTGTCATGGGTTCAGATCAGGAAGAGTTCATTCATTATAAATGGTCTTTTCCCGATACTTCTATTCATACAAGATCTTCTGAAATAGAATATGTTTTTAAGGAAGCAGGGCATTGTCACATCAGTGTAATGGCATTTGGGGATCAGTTTAAAACCGGTGATATATTTATTAACGTTCAGCCTGATGCAAATAAAGATTAATACCTGATATCATGATGTTTTGTCGTTTTAATTAACTTAAACCTAAATGAAGACTGTTTCTTTACTTCACCTGCTTCACAGAAATTGGCACATTAATTATTAAGAATTAGGTTATGGTTACTGTTTGTAGAGATAAACTCAGGCTATTGTTTAATAAAAAATTTATTTATTGAACGTTTATAAAAAATTAATCAACAAATTGAACGTGGTCTTGTTTGATCACAATAAATCTAATTTCCCTATACGGATAATCTGTATCCGTGTTTGCAGCTACTCCGCCGATCTCCCCCGGCGGAGTTTCTTTCATTTTATTACCCCTTCGAAATTCTAACCGCAATGATTGTTTCTGTTGCTAAACATAAAGCTGACAGACCCCAAAAGCAGTAAAGAATGGATTGTAATAAAAATTATGCCTCGTCAGAAAAATTTGCCGGTACATTACGGAGCGGAAAAACTCTTGAGTTTGTGATATAAGGGATTGAAAAACCCCACAAATGGAATTATCGAAGATGATTTTGATCTGAATGCATCAATGACACCCGGGTCGTATAGATCTCCCATGAAAATTCGAATGTCTTTTAAACAGCTCAAGCAGCAACATTGCTGCAATAATATTTATTTTGGACAAGAGTGATGAAATATTAGTTGTGAAAGTAAGAATTAAATTACATACTTGAAATTTTGGAGAAGCAGTAAAATCGCAAAATATATTTTGCAATTAGTGACCTGGGATGATCTGCTATGGTTGTTCTACAAACCTACTCTGGATTTTATGAATCAAAGAATCGTTCACAAAGAATCCAAAAGTAATAATGTTTCTTATTTGAAATCAGGGATGTTAAAAAATGATAAATGGGAGTACATTTGCTGAAATTGCTGCGATTTTGGGACTTGCTACACTGGCAGGAATAATCGGGCAAAGATTACGTCAGCCTTTAATAATAATGTTTCTGGCAACCGGTATTCTGGCAGGACCTTCTGTTTTGGGGATAATCCACAGTTATGAACAGATTGAACTGCTTGCTGATATTGGAATATCTGTATTGTTATTTATTGTAGGGCTTAAGCTGGATCTGAACCTCATTCGTACAACCGGCCCGGTTGCACTGGCAACCGGACTTGGCCAGATTGTTTTCACTTCAATAATTGGTTTTACGATTGCAATTTTAATTGGTATTACACCTTTGAATGCGGCTTACGTAGCTGTTGCACTTACATTTTCAAGTACGATTATTATTGTTAAGCTGTTATCAGAAAAAAAAGAGATCGATTCTCTACATGGGCAAATAGCAATAGGTTTTTTAATTGTTCAGGATATAGCAGCCATACTGGCGCTTGTTGGGTTGACAACTTTTGGTTCATCGATTGCAAATGAAGAAACTGCGTATATTTCAATACTCTTATTAGGGTTTAAAGGGTTAGTTTTACTGGGTGGTGTTGCTATAGTAATGAAATACATAATACCATACCTTGCCAAACAGCTTGCACAATCAATGGAATTGTTAACACTCTTTGCGATAGCCTGGGCAGTATTCCTTGGCGCAGGAAGTGAATTGTTGGGATTTAGCAAGGAAGTAGGGGCTTTTCTGGCCGGAGTTTCACTGGCTTCCACTGAGTATCGTGATTCTATAGGAGGGCGCCTTACAAGTATAAGAGACTTTCTCCTGTTGTTTTTCTTTATCAGTCTTGGAGCGCGTCTGGACTGGTCAACAGTAAGTACTCAGATCGGGGCGTCTTTAGTATTATCAACATTTGTCTTAATAGGGAATCCTCTTATTGTACTTGTAATCATGGGGCTGATGGGGTACCGAAGGCGAACAGGTTTTTTAGCCGGACTTACAGTTGCACAAATAAGCGAGTTTTCACTTATTGTAGCAGCATTAGGTCTGAATATGGGACATATTTCAAATGAAACAATGGGCTTGATAACTCTTGTAGGTGTCATAACAATATTTACTTCTACCTATATGATTTTATATTCAGGTCAATTGTATAATCTGCTTTCAAAACCTCTTAAAATATTTGAAAAACATAATCCGTATCGTGAAGCTGCGATTGATACATTAAAAGATGGTTTTGGTTCTGTAGATATTATACTTGTCGGTTTAGGCAACTATGGAAGTGGATTGATGGAGTATCTGTTAAGGCGAAATAAAAAAATAGTTGGGGTTGACTTTGATCCTGGAGCACTTGAAAAGTGGCGCAAAAAAGGTGTGCCTGTAATATATGGTGATATTGCTAACCAGGAGCTCTATGATCAGTTACCATTGAATAGTGCACAATGGGTTATTAGTACAATCCGTTCACAAGAGATGAACATGTCTATGATAAACAATCTGAAAGCCAAAAACTATGGTAACAGACTGGCATTGACAGCTACCAGCAATGATGAAGCACAGGTGTTTGAACAGACCGGAGCTCATCTTGTATTCCGGCCCTTTATAGATGCATCAGAACGGGCTGCGGATACTTTAACTTATGCAATAGAGTTTCTTCCTGAAATCATTAACTGGCCTATATCGTTTCTTCAGGTACGTATACGTTCTGATGCATCAGTTGTGGGACAGGAAATAAGGGACCTTTCATTGTCTTCAGGTGGAATTTCAATTCTGGCTATCAGCAGGGGGGGAACGATTTATTATGAGCCAAAACCGGATTTCCGAATTTTTCCGGCAGATATTCTTTTAATAATGGGGCCACCTGCATCATTAAAAGATGCTGAAAGTATTTTGAATCAGTTGAAATTACAAATAGACACTGAAAACAAAAGGAATTTTGAAATCGCCGAGATAGAGATGTCTGATAACTCGGAGATTTCCGGAAAATCTGTTGCTGGTATACAATTCAGACAAAAATATGGAGTTACTCTGGTTGGTATTCGCAGGGGGGTACAACAAATAACAACCATTAATCCCTCCGAGCATCTTAAGTCTGGAGATTGCCTGATTATTATTGGTAGATCTAATGCTGTAAAAGCCTTGAAAGAAAAAGCGCCCATTTAGGTTCTTTACATGTATTATGAACCAATGATGGTTTTAAAGAAATGACACCATTTTTACTGTTTACAACACTGTTAGCCAATGCGGTTTATAAAAATTCATTTTTCCTGAGAAAATTAAACAAAAAATAATATGCATTATTAAAAATATTTATAACTCAATGTATTGAAATAACAATTATATCCATATATAATTTATTGTTACAATTTAAACTTTTTTTAGTATAATATTCAGATTTTGATACAAAGTCCATCTGATTCTTGCAATTATATATCAAATTAAAGAATATATGATTTATCATTTGTTTGCTTTTTGAATCGGGGCAGATCCATGGTTCGGGGATCTTTACTCTTTTTGGGCCTTTTTGATAATCTTGCTGTTTTCATAGTATTGGTTGCAGCTTACAGTTATCTCAATGGATTAATTGATAAAAAAAGAAAAATTCTTCGTCAGATGGTAATGGGTCTGGTTTTCGGAACAGCTGCTCTTATCTGTATGCAGGTTAAGATTCCGGTTTATGAAGGGGTAGTTGTAGATCAGCGTAATGCGATTGTTATTCTTGCAGGTGCTTTTGGTGGTCCGATTACTGGTTTGATCAGTACAATCATTGCAGGATTATATCGGATTTATCTGGGGGGGATGGGTGTATTTGGTGGTTGTTTGGGGCTGATACTTTCCGCAATTGCTGGATCATTAATTTTCTATAAACGTAAAAAAATCGACACAATAACTAAAGCCGTACTGGCTTCAGTTATTGCAACTGTATTTATCCTTCCTGGTTTTCTTCCTCTAAACAATCTTCACGCCGGCTATCAACTACTTCAAAAAATGGCTGTTCCATATGGGGCGGCTGTTTTTTTAGGAGTTTTCCTGACAGGTTTGCTTTTGGCTCTTGAGGAGTATCGTCATAAAATCAAAAGTGAATTAAAAGTTTCTGAAAAAAGATATAGAGAACTTTTTGAAAGCCTCATTGATGTAAGTTTTAGAACTGGTTGTGATGGAACAATTGAAATCATATCACCGTCATGTAAAAAAAAGTTGGGTTATTCTCCAAATGAATTGTCCGGAAAAAAAATTGAACATTATTTCAAAGATGCAGATTCAGTCAGTGTGTTTCATATGTTAATGAATAAAAGCGGCTCATTAAATAACTTTGAAGCTGAGTTAAAGAAAAAGGATGGAACATATTTGTGGGTATCGATAAATGCTCGAAAACTTCTGGATGAATATGGAGAACCTGCAGGATTTGAAGCGATAGTGCGGGATATTTCACAGATTAGAAAAGCAATGGAAGAGAAAAAACAGCTGCAGAAAAATTTCGTGCAAATTCAAAAAATGGAATCGATTGGAACACTGGCTGGAGGAATTGCCCATGATTTCAACAACTCCTTGTCAGGAATTATTGGAGGTGCAGAACTTTTACAGGATGAAAACCTGCCTGCTGATTTACGCAGAAAATATTTGGATCTTATCCTGAGTGCTGCAGAAAGGGCAGGTGAATTGACCAGAAAACTTCTTACTTTTTCAAGAAAAGATACAACTTTCAAGAAACCATTGGATATAGTTACAGTTTTAAGTGATACGGTTGCAATACTTCGCCATACGATTGATAAAAGAATTGTTGTGGAAAAACAGTTTCAACTTGAATCTGCTTTTGTAACCGGTGATGGTGCGTTTTTGCAAAATGTATTTATGAATCTGGGGATAAACGCTTCTCATGCCATGCCTGATGGTGGCAGAATTGTTTTTTCTCTAAGTACAGTTGAATTAACTAATGATTATTGTGAAAATTCTCCTTTTGAGCTTTCTCCAGGTACTTATGTAGAAATAAGTGTAAGAGACAATGGTCACGGCATGGCACCTGAGGTGATTGCCCGGATTTTTGAACCTTTTTTTACAACAAAAGAACCAGGTAAAGGTACCGGATTGGGATTGGCTGCAGTTTATGGTACCATTCAGGACCATCATGGCGCAATCACAGTTTATTCCGAAATTGGCCAGGGTACTGTCTTTCATGTTTATTTACCTTTCTCAGGACAACAACAGGATCAGCAAGTAGAGGAACAGGTTATTCCGCATGGTAGTGGTACTATACTTCTTGTTGATGATGAAGAACTTGTGCAGACTGTTGCGTTGACTATTCTTACAAAACTCGGATATAAAGTTCTTTTGGCTGAAAACGGAAAAAACGGTATCGAAATATATAAAGAATTCCGTGAAGAGATCCGGCTTGTAATCCTTGATATGATTATGCCTGTAATGGGAGGAAGAGAGACGTTTTTGGCGATTCATAAACTAAACCCTTTGCTGCCGGTAGTAATTTCATCCGGGTTTTCAAGGGAGGATGATCTTGATTCATTACAAAAATTGGGAGTATCTGGATTTTTGCGTAAACCGTTTCATAGAGTTGAACTTGCGGAAATTGTAGCAAAGATGATGGTTTATGATGATGATATTGAGAGAACCTGACAGAAAAGAGAAATCGAGAGAGCCCTTCGATTATGCTCAGAGGTCACTTAATACAGGATTACAAAATTAATGTTGAATGTTTTGTCTGTTTCAGCGATTCGGGAGGATAAAACAGTAAAATACCCCTGACAGGATTCGAACCTGTGGCCCACTGCTTAGAAGGCAGTTGCTCTATCCAACTGAGCTACAGGGGCATTATTGAAATAAATTCTGATTCATGATTATATTTGGTCGGGGTGGAGGGATTTGAACCCCCGACACCTTGGTCCCAAACCAAGTGCGCTACCAGACTGCGCTACACCCCGTTTTGTCTGAAAAAGATTTATAATATAAATCCAGACATGGCTTGAATGGAAATCAAAAATTAATCTGTATTTAAAAAAGTTTCTATTAGCATCAGCCAAAATGATTAGTCTTATACTTCAATCTTTAGTAGAGAGCGCAAGTTTTTTAATTAATTATCTCCCATTTGGGATTTAATTGTAACTCATCGTTACTAATATCCCATCATCTTCAATAGTCACATTCCGTATAAACAGTTTTGCTATTGATGTTCTGACATCTGATGGTTCCAGAATATAGAATGTGGAGTTTTCGAGATTACTTCGCAGTAGTTCACGAATTACTTCCCTTATTCCTTGTTGAATCTGAGAATCAAGTGTGTTTAAATCAATAATAATTGAATCGACCTCAACATTACTGAAAAAGAATCGTCCGGTTCTGTTGTCAAAATCAAGATCGCTCGAAAAAACAACTCTGCCGCTGCTGATTTCAATTATTCCTAATTCTCTTGGCGTTATTACTGCGTCTATTCCAAAAGTAAGACGATTTTTGCTTCTGCCTAACATTAATGATGGGTTTTGAAGGGTAACTTGTGCTATTCCACCATAAGTTTGGGATTCTGGAAACTTTTGTTGAAGATCATCACTTATTTCTTTTTCAGGTATTCTAATATCTACAGTTTGGCTGCAAGTGCATAGAATTAGTAGCAGCAGAGAAAAAAATAATAACCCTTTTTCATGAGCATATTTATCCACTTCCATACCTTTTTTACAGCTTTTATGGTGAATAAATGAAGTTATCCGCAAAATATGTTCCTTAGAGATTATAAATCCTGAATAGAGACGATTAATTTAGGTGAACTGAGAGAGCGACACTTTCGCTTAAAGAGTTTATGGCTGTGAAGGCCATATCTTACCTGGCCATTTCGGTATCGTTGTCGTTGTGGTAATCGTTACTCAATAATCGTCGGTCATCGAGCATTTTCTTAAAAATTCGAAACAGAACTAAAGAAAAATCTGAAGATAAACGAAATACAATGCCTGCCCGGGACATGGTTGCAGGGCATAGTCGAGATACAAAATTGCTCCAACCACGCTAGTAGAGCGTCTGATTTAATTTATAATTCTTAAAGTGACAAT
>DATGNN010000166.1:0-18446 GCA_035306725.1 Chitinispirillaceae bacterium
TAGTCAAAAGCTGCAATACTGCCACCCGCTCTGTCTAAAAGATGCCCTGATCTGCGCGATCTCTCAATCGCATTGGGGAGAATACCAGCTTTTTCAAAAATCTGTTTTGTCAGAACAGCGTCTTTGAGGTTATATGAAGCCAATGATAATTTATCATGCTCAAACAGACGATTGATTTCTTCAATTTTTTCTTTACCGGTCAATTCGATCTCTTTGGTTTCATTAAGCATGGAAGATGCTACAAAGTTCAGCGAATATTCTTCGAATGTTTTGTAGTAAGCCCTGAGCATAAGGGGTACATCCATGACAAGACGCCCCGGAATACGGCAGATCGTCTTGTTATTACGTGTTACAATTATGCGTGCTCCTTTTTCACGACCGATATCAAAAGGAACAGAAAGAGCTTCACAACGAAGTTGAACCATTTTAAGGTCAAACTCTACAACATTCCAGCCTATCAGTATATCCGGATCTGCAATACGAATATATTCAAGTGACCGGGAAAGAAGTTCCGATTCATTTCTACAAAAACTTATTCCAGGTTTGTCTGGTTCGTTTCCTGTTATAAAGACCTGATTTTTTTCGCCACAAAATGCTACGCTGTACAGATGTCCATTTGAAGCATTCGTTTCGATATCCAGTGAAATAATAGAAAACGAAGGGGTCATTTCACAGCCGCGTATCTGGGGATCATAAAACAACGGTTTCCCATTCTTTTGTACCGCGTTACCAGTTACCCTGAAACCGCCTTTTACATACCTTTCCATCAGATATCTTTCAACCGGATGAATATCAGATTCATAAACTATCCTGTTTGCATTGCGCAGTTGTCTTGCACATTCCTGCATGGATGAATATGTCCTGAAATACAGACAATCGACATCTGTTCCATTCATCGATTTAAGAGGAAGCTGTTTTCTGGAAACTGCACTCCTGACAAGATCTGGCGGTGTATGTCTGGGAATGAAAAAAAGCGGCTGAAATTTGTCAATTATGATTTGTATAGGTGTGTGATTGTTCGTAATCGCATACAGAATAATCTGGAAATGATTTTTTATGTCCCGGTAATCGTAATTCAGCAGAAAACAGATTGTTTCAGATTGTTTGCTCATCAAATAAAAATAACATAAAGGCACATTATGCCAAAGTTATGAATTGGTTACTGTTGCCGATCAGAGATGATCTTACGAAATGTTACTTGTACAATATTACAAAATACAGTAAATTTTATTTAATCTGAAAGGAAAAAAGATCAGTTTTGATTAACGAAAACAGGTTTGAACAGTAGTACGTTTACTATGATAAAAGTGATTTCAACAGAAAAGATCCAGATTAAACTGTGGCTGGATGATATTGATGAAGGTGCACTAACGCAGGCTAAAAATCTTGCCAATCTTCCTTTCGCGTTTAAATGGATTGCAATTATGCCCGATGCTCATCAGGGGTTTGGTATGCCAATCGGTGCCGTCCTGGCAACAAAAGATACCATAATACCAAATGCTGTCGGTGTTGATATCGGTTGTGGTATGTGTGCTGTAAAAACATCACTGCGGGGTATTGAATATGAACTGCTAAAAAAAATACTCGGAAGTATCCGTAAATCTGTTCCTGTCGGTTTTAAACACCACAAAGAGAAAATGATCTGGAAAGGTTTTAATGATGCACCGGATTTACCTGTAATTCAGCAGGAATTGCACAGTGCACATTACCAGCTTGGTACTCTTGGTAGTGGAAACCATTTTATTGAGATTCAGAAAGGAACGGAAGGGATCATCTGGATAATGGTTCACTCCGGATCGCGAAATTTTGGTCTGAAAATAGCACATGATTTCCATAAAAAAGCAGTTGAAATGTGCTGTAAATGGCATTCAAAGATTCCCGACAAAGATCTGTCTTTTCTTCCCGCAGACAGAATAGAAGCCGGAATGTATCTTGATGCAATGAATTTTGCCATGCAATTTGCCCGTGAAAATCGTTTCAGAATTATCGAATCTGTAAAAAAAGCCTTTTCAGCTCATATACCTGAAATAACTTTTGATAAACCTGTCGACATTCATCATAATTATGCTGCTATAGAGAAACACTATGGGAGGGAAGTAATAGTTCATCGCAAGGGTGCAATATCAGCCAGAGAAGGACAGATTGGTCTGATTCCGGGATCCCAGGGGACAAGAAGTTACATTGTAAAAGGAAAAGGCAATCCACAGTCTTTTATGTCCTGTTCTCATGGTGCAGGACGGAAACTGGGTAGAAAGCAGGCTCAAAGAGAACTTGATCTCAAAGACCAGAAACAGACACTTGAGAAGCTCGGTATAATCCATGCTCTGAGAAATGTTCGTGATCTTGATGAAGCTCCAGGGGCGTATAAAGATATTTCTGTTGTGATGAAAAATCAGAGTGATCTTGTGGGTATTGTTGAAGAGTTATCACCGGTGGCGGTTATTAAGGGATGAAGATGCCGACTGTAATATTTAAACCTGTATAAAGAGGTATGATTAAATTCTGGTATGACAAAACCGGGAGCATGTGACTGCTGACAATGTTATCTGTTGTATATGTCATGGTTTATGCTATTTTTAATAAATATTTCTGTAATCGGGTAGAGATCATTTTTGTCTATCTCCAGTGCCATGCCGCACTCTGAAGAAATGTCACGAGGAACCGGAATTACTTTGCACGATATATCATTCCTTTTACATAAACGTTGTGCCCTGACAGCATCACGGGTTGTCTTGAATAGAATAACAGGTTTCATAAACTTCTCAGTGCACTTAAAAGGTAATCAAAATCATCCTTTGTGTGATAAACAGATAAAGCAAAACGAACTGTTCCTGAGGGAAATGTTCCAAGAGTTTTGTGTGCAAGCGGAGCGCAGTGAAGACCGGATCTGGTTTCTATCATGTATTTGTCGTAAAGAATCTGTGCCATTTCACTGCAACTGTAATCACAATGATTAATTGAGAATACCGGTCCCTGATTGTTACTGTTTTTTGCTTTGAAAATGGTTAATTGCGGTATTGATGAAATCTTGTCAAGGAGCTCAATGAAATCTTCATGCGTGTGTAAGGGAACCGGCCGGTTTTCCAATGCTCCAAGTAAACCTGTCAATCCAGCCACGTTGGGTGTACCAGCTTCATACTTGTCCGGTATGAATGAAGGCATTTCAAAACTATCTGAATTACTTCCGGTACCCCCATAGATTAACGGTTCAATTTTGTCGGGATCTTTTATGTATATACCCCCAGTTCCTGTAGGTCCCAATAATCCTTTATGCCCGGTAAATGCAGCAAAATCAATATCCCAGTTATCCAGTTCAATATCGCAATGGCCGGCAGATTGAGCCAGATCCAGAAGAACAGGTATCCTACCAGATGCAGCTTTAATTTTTTGAACCGGCTGTATGACTCCGTTAATATTACTTTGATGATTAATTATTATTAATCGGGTCGAAGATTTTAAAACCGAATCAATTTTTGAAGCATCTATTTTACCATCACTTCCATGTGGCAAATAATCAAAAGTAATATTTTTTTCTTTTGCAAGTTTTGACAGAGGGCGCATGGTTGCATTATGTTCAAGAGGAGAAGTCAATATGTGACAATCATGAAGATCCATTCCGAAAAGAAGTGTGTTAAGTCCAACTGTGGCGTTAAATGTAAAAAATATCTGGCTGGAATTTTTGGTGCCCAAAAACGACATCAGCTCCTCACGAAGTGATTCAACTTTGACAGATGCTTCAAAAGCCCTTGGATAGGCACTGCGGCCGTATGTTCCACCCTGCTTGGCAATATAATCCGACATATACAGGGAAACTTCTTTGGGTTTTGGAAAAGATGTGGCTGCGTTATCAAAATAATGATTCATGAATAATATTATTTGCTTATATGGTTTTTGAAATAACCTGGTCCATTGATATTACAACATAAATATAATCGAATCGGTTTACCCTCTTTTGATTCATTGTCCGTCTTTTGTTAAAATAAGTTATTTTTGCATACCAATACCAGTAATGTCAATTATATGTTCTTTAACATTACCTTAATAGTAACGATCCCTTTATTCTGTTTTTTTTGAGTGGACTGTTTAGAATTACCATCAATAGATAGAAAGGCCCACTACGCGTATGTTGCAGCAATTTTGTATATCTCGACTATGCCCGGCAACCATGTCTTGTGCAGGTATGGTTTTTCGTTTGTCTCCAGAGCTTTCTTCATTTCTGTTTTGAATTTCGAGTTTAATAATTCCCAATCGAAGTCGGGACTCGATTCTGAAATCATCCTTCTCAACCAGATTTCAATTTAATGGTCCGATTTAGGTATTAATTATTCGACTTGTTTTTACTCCCTAATGAAAACCCTAATGTATAGCCGAAATGATTTGCAGTAAAGGAGCCTGAAAAAGAACAACAAGCCTGTACTTTAAAAGAAAGTACAGGCTTGTTTTAATATTATTGTTGACTGACTATTGATTTAACTGTCGGATTTTGTTGTATCAGAATCCTCAGTTTTTTCTGCTTTGAGGTCTTGAAAATCAATGTCAAACTTATTGATTACACTTTCATTAACAAGGAATACAGTTTTCTTGTTATCGGTTTTTACCCGGTATTGATTGGAATCAGTTTTGTTTCCAACAATGATTTTTTTGGACCCGCTGCTTAGTGATACCACAACCACATACTCCGGATTATCAAAACCAGCTTCAGTATCGGAAATCGTATCATTCTCGAAATCTGTTGCACTCAAATCAAAAAGAGAATTGATGATTTCTTCAACCTTTTCTTTTTTTGCAGGATACTGTTCCGGAGCGGCCATGTTCCATAGAGTATCAGATTTCTCGAGTATGACAGGAGCAGCATCTTTTTTGGCAATAGAGATGCCTTTGGCACCAGTTTTTTCAAAATTTATTATTGATTTGTCCCGCCAGCGTTTTAAATCTGTAAAAAATGAGTGTTTAATTGAACCTTTGACCATATAGACTGAATTAGATCCAATCAAGCGAACATAGTTGCTGTTCCAGTTAGGACCGCTTTTTCCAATCCGGAACTGCCCATGGGATTTTCTTGAATTATCCTGCACTTCAACAAGAACACCGCTGGAACTGTCAACTTCAAAGATTGCCTGTTTTTGGGGATTATTTGAAATAAGCTCATCTTTTTTCATGTTTGCAATCTTTTCGAGCAGAGTTCTGACTGATGCACTGTCTGCCGGATACTCTTTTATGGCAGAACCAATATCTGAGTCGGCCCCGGAATCAGAAGATTCTTTGGAAATGACTGGCTCAAGTGTTTCACCACTGCTTTTAACATCTTTTCCCGTCATGACAAACCAGATATCACCTTTTCGTTTGAGTCGTATTGAATCGTTGTTATCTACAATAAGGACAGAAGAGATTGTATTTTCTGTCAGTTCGGGAAAAAAACGTTTTTCACTTTCAGAAGGTGCTTTGTTGCTTAATTTATTTCCGATAACAATCGCGAGAATCGATATTATCAATGCACAGACAATATAGAGGAGTTTTTTTCCGTTCATTTGCTTTTATCCTCCGTTTTAGTTGCAGGTGTAACAGTAACAGGTTCTCTGCGTTTCAAGAAAATTACAAGTCCGAAAATTATTGCAAGTAATGGCATTACCACAATATTGACCAGACGGATAATATTCGGTTTTGAAGAACCTTCTTTCAAAAGATCTGTTTCAATTGTACGGTCCTTGATAGCCCGGGTACGAATCGAAATCAGATTGTCGTCAAGAGTAAGCCAGTCAACAGTGTTTACAAGCATCATGACATTCTCCTGAGTTGCATTTTGACCACCGGCAAAATCTGCATCACCAAAAACTACAAGGTGTCCATTGCTGGTTTCAGCTATAATATCTGAATCGTCAGTTTTTGGTTGGAGATTTATCTGGCTGATCGTATCATTTTCAGCCGCCTTTGAAGGAGCTCCTTTTTCTTTATAAAAACTGCTGAATTTACCTGTAAGATGGGCTGCCACGGTATACTGTTTAAGGTCGCTTTCTGCAGGTGGAGCCCACTTTTGTTGTGGATTGAGATTAAATTGGTCACTTATAAGCCAGCTTTTCTGACTTGAATGAACCAGGGGGGTTGCTATAACTGATCCATTATCCGTATCTGATACAGCATTTTCGGATGTATCAACAAGAAATGTTAAAGAATGGACCCAGGGGAAGATTGCCCCACTGAGTGCTGAAACCGCTGGATTGTTACTATTAAAACCATCCTGTCCTATTCTGACAAAAAATGGGTAGGGGACAGGTACGTTCATTTGAAATGGTCCATATTTTTGTGGTACTGCAACCTGGCCGCATGAAGCATCAAGGACCATGTCTTTCTCAACCCGTACACCATAATGCTCAAGTATTTCAAGAACTTTGGAATCCAGTGGCTTTGCATTCAGTCCGTATTGAAAATCAACCTTTACAGCGTCTGCAAGTACAATTAAATTACCACCACGCATGAAATACTGGTCGATTTCAAATGCTCCCTGCTCTGTAATATTATCCAGTCCTGGAACAACAAGTGTCTTTATTGTACTGTCGACAGGAGTTCCCTTTGATAAATCAACAGTCGATACTTCATAATTCATACGAAGATTCTCGTATAAGTTTTTGAACATATCTTCAGTTGTTTCCGGCAAGTTTTGCATCTGCATACGCATTTGTGGTGGAATCGGCGGCACTGTATCTATTTTGACAATACCGACTTTGGGTGTAGTTTTACGGGAAGCCTTCATAATGGCCATGGTGAGATCATATTCCAGATTCTGCAGATTCTGAACAACCGGAATAGTTTCTTTCTTGTCTTCAAAAAGTATGGCTATTCCAAGAAACCCGTTAACTACCTGTGCCTTATCCTTTTCTATTGTCTGCATCTGAACTTCCGGAATACCAAGAGAACGTGCCATCTCTTTAGCATCTTCATCTGTTGAAGGATCTTCCCAGGAGATTTGAAGTTTTTTTCCGCCGTATGCCTGATATTCTGAGAGAACATCATTTACGTCTGTTACTGTTTTTCTGATATGAGGCGGTAGGTCCTTTGAAAAGTACACCTTGACTGTGATAATATCATCAAGTCCTTTAAGTACCTTTTTTGTGGCATCAGAAATACTGTATTCTTTGCTTTCAGTCATATCGATCCGTTTGAACCAGCGGGTTCCCAGGTAATTTACAACTCCCACCAGTCCCAGGACCGCCAGAATGTAAATTATAAGCTCTGTACGATTTTTAATTTTTTTTGCTTCCATTTTCAATTCCATTCCAGAATAGGTTTATTCCCATTTCCTGCTTCCGAGTGATTGTACATTGAGAAAAAGAAAAAATCCAACAACCGAGATATAGTAAAGTATGTCTCTGCTGTCTATAACTCCCCGTTCAATGCTTTCAAAATGATTACCAAGGCCAAGATAGGTTAAAGCCGGTACCATCCACGACGGAGCCGCCATAGTTACAAATGGACTACCAATAATAAAAATCAGGAATGTAACTACAACACCTACGATAAATGCAATAATCTGGTTTTCTGTGTATGAAGAAACCCATAAGCCAATGGCAAGATAGGCTGCGCCCATCAATATTGCTCCAATATATCCACCCCAGATAGGACCAGGATCAGGAGAACCAAGTATGGAGATTGTAACAGGAATGGTAAATGAAAGTAAAATAGCAATTGTAACAAAACTGAGAGCAGCCAGAAATTTGCCTAATACAACCTGCATGTCACTTACAGGCCAGGTTTGCAATAGCTCAAGAGTTTTGACCTTTTTTTCTTCTGCCCAGCTGCGCATTGTGACAGCAGGCACAAACAACAGAAAAATCCAGGGCAGAAGACCAAAATACCCTCTCATATCTGCCTGGTTAATTAGAAAAAAACTCTGGAAAAACAGAAAATTTGTAACCACCAGATACACGGTAATAAATACATACGCTATCGGTGATATAAAAAATGATTTGAACTCTTTTTTAAAGATCGCAACGATATTATTCATGATTAACCCCTTGTCAGCTGAGTAAATACATCTTCAAGGCTTGCAGATTCATGCTTAAGTTCAGAAAGACTCCAACCGTTATCAACAACACAACGGAAAAGAGATTCTCCGATATCATCCTGTGATGCATCTATTTCTGCACTGACCCAATCCGAATCAACTTTAAGAAAATTGATTCGTGAAACACCTGCAATTGATAAAACCTTATTTTCAATATCAGAACGATCACCTCTGATTTTAGCCATGTATCGGTTCCCTTTACTGGATTTTTGAGTCAACTCATCAGGAGTACCGCTGGCAACGATCTCTCCATCATTGATAATCAAGATCCGGTCACAGGTCGCACTTACCTCTGAAAGTATGTGTGAACAGTAGATCACAGTTTTTTCACGTCCCAGATTCTTTATCAGATTTCTAATTTCTATAATCTGATTTGGATCAAGACCCGACATCGGTTCATCAAGAATCAGTAGATCCGGGTTGTGTATCATCGCCTGTGCAAGTCCTACCCGTTGACGATAACCTTTGGAAAGTTTTCCAATCTGTCGATAAGCCATTTTATTCAAACCACAGATCGAGAACATCTCCTCAATACGTGACAGCAGTTTTGAACCACTTATACCTCTTATCTCACCAACAAATTTTAAATACTCCTGCACTGTCATGTCACTGTACAAAGGGTTGCTTTCCGCAAGGTATCCGATTTTCTTGCGTACTGCAAGGCTTTGAAGCGACGTATCCAACCCTTCTACCTGTATTGATCCGGATGAGGGTGGTATATAGCAGGTTACCATCCTCATGGTAGTGGTTTTTCCCGCACCATTGGGGCCAAGAAAACCAAAGATTTCACCTTTACGGATCTGAAAGTTGAGATTCTTCACCGCGTGGAAATCACCAAACTTCTTGTTGAGGTTTTTTACCTCTAACATAAAAGTACTGTTTGTTAGGCTCATAGATTACCACCATTTTGTTAAGGCGTATATGTATTGTTTAGAATTGTTAACAGCTCAGGGCTAAAAATATGATATCCTGAACAGCTTATTGTCAATAAAAGCTGAATTACAGATATTATTTAACAAGGAATAAATTACGATTGTGAGCACATTTTATTGTTAAAAAAAAGCAGAGAGAATGGAATTCCCTCTGCTTTTAATTCAATAAAGCAAAAAAATGTAGAACTACTCGGCTTCAGTTTTTTTGGATTCCTGAATCTCTACCCGCAAATCCTGAGCAATTTTCTTTATAGTTTGAAGACTTTTTCTGGCTCTGGTTCCAGCAGATTTGTTACCACGTTCAAACTTTTCGTACTCTTGTTTAAAAATTTCAACTTCATCAACCAGACTTTGAATACTCATGATTCCTCCTTACAGAAAAGAGATGCAATACTTTGAAATTTAAAATCTCATCAACTCAAATAAATCAATTGTCCTTTAATATGCTTCCTGACATCACATTTGCGCCAGTAATTTGTTCTTTTTTTTCAAAAAATCGCCATTATTAACCAAATTTGTATTGCTGGCAGGCCGGTTATCACCTTTTAAGAACAGCTGGGATCTTGCTATCCACTACAAAAACGCATAGGGCCTCAAACTAAAACATCCTATCCATTACCTGCCGCATGGTTGCCCATTTAGAGGTGCTTCCTGGCTTAATGGTAAACAGTGATTATGGCATGGTTGTGATTAACTCAAATTTGAGCCCCCAGGTTTTCACTCTTTTTTTCATTAACTATAGCTGATTTTCTCCAGATCAACTGATACTTTGTTTATACAACAAAGTCTGGCTTGAACTGGGATCTATGAAATCAGTAACAGTGTATTTTTTTAATATCGATTGCTGCATACCCAAAAACTATACCGGTGATACAGCAGTTCTGATATCTTTTAAAGTGAAAAAAGATAATGAAAACTGGAATTTGAAAAGAGTGTATAGGTCTGAGGAAAAATATTGATAATCTCTTCCACGAGCCATTCTCTGAATGCAGTAGATCTTCTATGCCTCTCAACAACTTTTGCTGACGGCCCTGCTCCTGAAATTTTGCGTAAATAATCAAGCGCATCATCATAACTTCCAAGAGTATCGACAAGATTGATTGAAACTGCCTTTTTACCTGTAATTATGCTCCCATCAGCTATCAATGCAACTGAATCTCTTGAAAGATCGCGACCTTTCGCTACATCATCAATAAACTGATTATGTATGTCCTTAAGAAGTGAATCAAAAATATGATGTTCCTGATCAGATATGGTACGATAAGGACTACCCATATCTTTTAACTCTCCTGCCTTTAAAACCCTCATTTGAATGCCAATCTTTTGAGCAAGATCTTTGTAGAGGGGAACTGTAAAAATTACACCAATACTGCCCGTTATTGTCCCAGGAGTTGCAAATATTTTTCGGGCCGGGCAGGAAACGTAATAACCACCCGATGCAGCGGTGTTGCCCATACTGACAACAAGCGGCTTTTTAATGCTTTTATATCGGTATACTTCATTAAAAATTTCTTGTGAAGGAGCAGTACCACCACCAGGGCTGTCTACACGAAGAAGAACGCCGGAAATCGTTTTGTCCTGACGAAAACTTCGCAGTTGCTCAATAATAGAATGGGACTGATATATCGGGCCTTCAATTCTGACTAAACCTATTTTTTTAAAACTGGAAGATAAATATTTTGAATTTCCACTGCTTTTTATACTTAAAAGTACAATGCCTGTAAATACAGGCAATAAAATTATAAGAATAATAATTAAACGTTGAAAGGTTTTCACATCTGACCCGTTCTAATTACTTTTATAGTATCTCCAGGCATAAGAATTGAGCCGGGATTTAAATTGTTCAAATCATAAAGCTTATTAACTGGTACACCAAATATTGATGCAATATTCCACAGATTATCGCCCTGTTTTATCTCATAATATACTATAGAATTAATGTCCGATACAGTTTGATTATAATTTTTGGCAGCTTTTCCAGAATATGGTATTAAAAGTGTATCACCCGGCTTTAATATTGAGCTTTCTGTAATATCATTAAATGTTAATAGCTCTTTTAACGGCACCGAAAAATTTTGCGATATTCTGAACAGATTATCTCCAGGCGCAACAAGATATCTGATTGTTTTCGAGTCTTCTGTTGATTTAATCCGGGAAACAATTTTTTCATCAGTGTTTGGTACAGTATTCTTGACTTGAATTACATCACCTGTGTATATGACAGGCTTAATTTTATTTAGTCTGTTTATTTTAATCAGATCATTAATATCCATACTGAATTTACGGGCTATTGAAATTGGTGTATCACCGGAAACTACCTTGTAATGGCGATATCCATTAGGCAGGTTATCCTCTTGTAAAAAGTTCGGTTTTTTTGATTTTTGATCCGGAATGTGTGCACCTGATTTTGATGAATCCTGATAAATTTCAAGAATCTGGCCGACCTTGATTCTTGCATCTTTCAGATTGTTCCAAAAATAAATCTGATCTGATGTAACATTAAAAATTTCGGAAAGTCGCCATACGGTATCACCCTCCTTGACTTTGTACCTGATTTTTTCACCTTTTTTTTCTACAGATTCCGGTGTTTTAAACTTTTCTGTTATTGCCTCTTTCTGTACCGGAAATGAACTGTTTACCGGTATCGGTATAAAAAGATGCTTCCCTGCAACGATCCTGTTTCCGGATAATCTGTTAACACTTTTAATTGCACTTACAGGTAGTTTGAAACTTCTGGCTATTGATATGAGATTATCGCCCCTGCGGATTTTGTACCGATACCATTTTACCTTCTTTTCATCAGGAAAACTGGAATAGAAGGAAATAAAATCGTCTGCTTTTCCGGAAGGGAGATAAAAATTTACTTCAGATATATCTGGTGGTGTACACCAGTGAAGTATATGGGGGTTTAATTTCCGTAATGTGTCCTGATCCAGGTTAATACCTTTTGCGATCTCGGCAATATCTAAACATTCACTTATCGAAACTGTATCTAATGAGAGCATATCTGTTTTCATGCCAGTATATCCAAAACATTGCGGATTTTTTGCGATAATCAGTGATGCCAGGTACAGCGGGACATAATTCATGGTTTCTTTCGGGAGTTTAAGCTCCCAGTAATTCTGGGAATCACAACGATTTATGGTTCTTGAAACACGTCCCTCACCGCAATTGTATGCTGCAAGCGCAAGGTGCCAGTCATTGAAATCATTGTAAAGCTTTTTTAGATAACTAATTGCTGCTGCAGTGGATTTTACAGGATCTCGCCGTTCATCCATCCAGTAATTTTGTCTTAATCCGTAAACTTTTCCAGTTGAAGGAATAAACTGCCAGATTCCACTTGCATGCGCACGAGAATAAGCTTTTGGATTAAACGCACTTTCAATTAATGGTAAATAAGCAAGATCAAGAGGAATGCCACTGTCTGCGAACATTTTTTTAAAAACAGGAAGATACAGGTTGGCCCGGGATAACCAGTTGTTTATTGTTGAATTCCTGTTTTTTAAATAGTAATGTAATGCCCTTTTTACCCGGTCATTCCACACAACAGGTATATCATAAGTAACATTTTTTCGGCAATGAATTAATTCCAGATCAGAACTGTCATCCAGGGAGTATTGAGATGAATCTAACGATTCAAACATCTGATGCTGAAAGATCAATACGGCAATATCCTCTTTAATCAGCTCTGAGGGCATCTGTTCGATATAGATGTTCAGAACTCTTTCAAAATGGTCGCTAATGGAGGGTAAATCCGATTCTGGAATGCTGCCTGTTAATTGCAGGATTTCTCTGAGAATTGAATCAGCTGAATTATAGGTGCTGTCAGTAATAAATCGCTGAACTTCAGTAAACATTTCAATAATACAAACCGAGTCCTGCTGTGTCTCATAAATACTGTCTGAAATTTCAGTGAGTATCTCAATTTCTTCTGAAAATTGCAGAGAATCATCTCCTGATTGTATTCGCTGTACATTAAGGGTTTTCTTTGGCGAACACCCCAAATATATCAGAAGCCCTGCAACAAGAAATGAAAATAATAAAACTCTATAAAAACTGTCTGAAAATCTTTTCACGAATTAAACCCTGTAAGATATATTCTTTAGAATCGCAATGCAATTCTCTTACCAAGTTCCTCACAGTGGTTTAAAATTATATCATGGAGAATAGTTTTATACAAGAAATCAGGAAGAAAAATTAACAGCCGTTGCTTTATCAGGTGAAAAAATGTTCGGGTCAGAAATAAAAAAACGCTGAAAAAGATACCCATGACGCATTTTGCACTCTTTAATAGCTTTTTTAACCTTTTTTTCAATAACTTTCTGCGATGTACCACAATAATTCACATACAGTCGCGTCTCTTGTGAGCACTCATTGTAGTGCTCACAGCTGTTGCAGGAAATTTTCAGTAATTGCATACCATACCCCTCTCACCACAGAAAATTATTCACTGAATGTCAGTTTAGTTTCAGGCGCGCCACAATATTATATCCACCAATGGGTTGTATGTCAACGGTCTATTTTATCCCATACTTTGTGGTTCATCTTAATAAATTGGATTAACAATGACTTATGAAGCAAAAAAAGAATCAAATTACTGGATTAACTTTACATAAATACAAAATCAGCTTTTAACTGATCCGGTCCCCCAAAGTGAAATCGCATGTACATGACAGCTGTTCAGGCAAATGCCACACCCTATACAGCGGTCTTTTTTGATGACATGACGAGTCCCTTTTTCCCCTTCTATTGCATCTTTTACCGGGCAAACAGCCACACATTCTCCACAACCATCACATTTAGTGTCAATATTGGCTTTTGGGCGGAATTTCACCAGATCACTAAAACAGTTTGAAGGACATTTGTATGCTGCTGTAATAAAGTTCTCTTCCCTGGAGTAATCAAGTACAGGAAGATTATTTTCCATTGAAATAGCACCGGAAGGAGTAGCTTTTACACAAAGGGTACATGCAGTACAACCAACATTGCAATATTTTTTTACTTTGGCACCACGGTCGTGATTAGAACATGCTATAAAAATTTTATGCACCCTGGGAATTAATGAGATGATATTACGAGGACAGGCTTTAACGCATTTGCCACATCCAGTACACTTTTGAGGATCAACTTCAGCTATGCCGTTATTATTAATAAAGATAGCATTGAACGGACAGACATTTACACATGTACCTAATCCCAGACAACCGCTTTGACATACTTTCGGTCCATTTCCAATAAGAACCGCAGCATTACAATCCGTGATACCTTCGTAATCCGAGTATTCCAAAGCTTCTTTTTTCCCACCTTTACAATGCACAACAGCCATCATCGGTTCATTCGATGAAGTGGTTACACCCAGGATATCTGCAATCGCATTTGCAACTTTCGAACCGCCAGGAATACATCCGGTTGGTTCTGCTTTCCCTTCAACAACTGCTTTCGCAAAACCACTGCAGCCAGGATATCCACAAGCACCACAATTGGCATTTGGCAGTATGTTCAAAATTTCAGATATTCTCGGATCTGTAAATACATGAAGTTTTTTGGATGCAATAGCCAATCCTATTCCAAAAAATAAACCCACAGATCCAACTATTAAAACAGGTAATGTTATTTCCATAATGAAATATCCTCAAACTTAAGCAAAGAAATTAAGTCCTGCAAATCCCAAGAAAGCAAGTGCCATAAGACCGGCTGTAATGAATGATATTGGAAGTCCCTCAAGTATTTCAGGTGTATTCGATAATTCAAGCTTTTCCCTAAGGCCTGCCATAAGAACAAGGGCTAACATAAATCCAACACCAGACATGGTTCCATTAACGATAGTTTCAAAAAATGTGAATTGTAGTCCGGTAATTGGATTAATCCCCGTGTTGATTAATGCAACACCCAAAACCGCACAGTTCGTAGTAATAAGCGGTAAAAAAATCCCAAGCGCTTCATACAAGGCAGGAGAATATTTTTGTAATGCCATCTCAACCAGTTGCACCAGTGCTGCAATTACAAGTATAAAAACAATGGTTCGTAAAAATTCAACATCAAACCTTACAAGAACAAAACGGTTAATAATCCACGTGAATCCTGATGCAATGACCATTACAAAAATTACAGCCATGCCCATTCCAACTGCACTTGAAATTTTTTTGGAAACACCCAAAAAGGGACATAAACCTAAAAACCTCGAAAGAACAAAATTACTTATAAAAATGGCACTTACAGATATACCAATAAGACTGGCAAAACTCTCCATAAAGATTAAGCCCCTTTCCTGCGATTACCTAAATATCGGACAACAGCCATAACAAATGCGATTGTAAAAAATCCCCCGGGAGCAAGAATGAAAATAGTCATGGGTTCATATCCTGGAAAAAATTTCAAACCCAAAAGTTTGTTACTTCCAAGTATTTCCCGAATAATACTTAAGATACAAAGTGAAAATGTAAAACCCAGCCCTATAACAATACCATCAACCAAAGATTTGCTGATACTGTTTTTTGACGCATATGCTTCTGCCCGGCCAAGAATGATACAGTTAACAACAATCAATGGGACAAAAATTCCTAATTGTTTGTCGAGTGCCGGAAGATAAGCTTTCATTATTAACTGAACCATAGTAACGAATGCTGCTATCACAACTATAAAACACGGAATACGAACTTTATCCGGTATAATCCTTCTCACCGATGAAATAATTACATTCGAGCACGCCAGAACAAACGTTGCAGCCATTCCCATACCGAAACCATTCTGTAATGATGTACTTACAGCCAATGAAGGACAAAGTCCCAGTGCAAGTACCAGAATAGGATTTTCGTGTATTATACCGCGCCTGAGTTCATCCTTGATCATCATTACTCTCCTGTATCGCTTTTAAGTAACTTCGGGCCTGATCCTGAATCCCATTTACAACTGCTTGTGTGGATATTGTTGCCCCTGTAATTGCTGTAACAGCATTATCAGAAATTAGATTCTCTTTTTCTTCCAAACCCAGTTTATGCCACTCTCCAACAGATTTTTCTATATTAATTTGCTTATATAAATTAATACCTTTAAATTGTTGAGAAAACCAGGATTCCCCTGCTTTTTTTTGGGAAAACAACCCATTCCAGAAATACTTGTCAGAAATTTCTTCCTGAGTTCGTGAACCAAGGCCGGGAGTTTCAGATTGCTCCAAAATGGACATCCCCTTTATAGATCCAGTTTTGTCTGTTCCGACAAAGTATGTAATATTACCTGAATAACCTTTATTGATTATTTTAAATATGAAAACCGTATCAGTACCATCCTGTGCGATCCAGTACTGTTGATTGAATGAGGAATCTTCACCACTACATTCATTTATACTCATCCCTGATGGAACGACCTGTTCAAGAGCATTCTGTTGTGCTATTTGCTGTTGTTCATGAATCCGGTCTCTGGTTTTCAGATTTGTAAAAGCAATAAGCAGTGCAGCAATAACTGAAATTATTGTAAGCATAAAGGATAATTTAATAATATCAATCACGTTTTTTCACCTCTCCGTAAATTCTCGGCTTTGTATATCTTTCAATGTGAGGTACAAAAAGATTCATAAGAAGAATCGAATAAGAAACTCCTTCAGGATATCCTCCAAATTTTCTTATTACAAAGGTAAGAATACCACACCCCAGGGCGAAAATGATTTTGCCTTTGGGAGTTATTGGACTTGTAACCATATCTGTAGCCATAAATAATGCTCCAAGCATAAGGCCGCCAGATAAAACCTGGTATAGTGGTATAGTTAATGCTTCTGAAGAAAAAACATTTCCGCTGCCATTGAAAATCCAGAAAAGAAAGAATACCGTTCCAATATAGAAAAATGGTATTCTGAAACCGATGATCTTTTTAAACCAAAGAATCATTGCTCCAATTAAAAGTGCTATTACAGATGTTTCACCGATGCACCCTCCGACATTTCCTATAAACAGATTCCCAAGTGCCCCTTGTAATTCTGATATTGGAATGCTCCCCTCTGAAAACCCACTTTTAAAGTAGGCCAGCGGTGTTGCACTCGTTATCCCATCAATTCCAGAAACAGAACCAAATCCAGTAGCTTTCCAACATGTCATAGCAGCCGGATATGACGCCATCAAGAATGCCCGCCCGGCTAAAGCCGGATTAATGAAATTTCCTCCAAGACCGCCAAAAGCCATTTTTGCAACACCAATAGCAAAAACAGACCCGATTGCTACCATCCACCAGGGTAATAAAGGAGAAACATTATAGGCCAGAAGTATACCTGTTACAACAGCACTGAAATCACCAGTTGATGAAGGTTTTTTAAGCAGACGTGAAATAAGCCATTCTGTTACTACGGCAGTTATTACTGAAACACAAGTAAGAAATAATGCCCGAAAGCCGAAAAAAATTACAGAAGCGATTAGTGACGGAATTAATGCTGCAATCACCCATAGCATTATTTCCTGAACAGATTCACCATGCCGTATATGAGGAGATGAAGAGATATGTAGAGAAACTGTTTTTTGCTTAACATCATTTACCTGACTCTGAAAGTCCGGTTTTGGTCTGGTTACTGAAGGTGTTGTCATTTTTTTGATATTCCCGTACGTTTCATTGTTTTTTTGAAGCTGCAGCAGCCCGCTTTGCCTGAATATGAAATTTACCAAGTTTAATAAAATGAACTAAATTGATTTTGGATGGACAGATAAATGTACATGAGCCACATTCAATACAGTCCATCAAATTCCACTCAACAGCTTCATCAATCTTTTCCCTTTCAATAAATTTCGCCAGACGTGACGGTACAAGATTAACAGGGCATGCCTGAATACAACGACCGCAATTAATGCAAGGATATTCCCGAATACCAGGTGTAGTCTTATTATAAGCAAGAATTCCTGATGTTGATTTGATTACAGGAACATCGGTATGAGTTTGCGCTAAACCCATCATTGGACCACCCATAATCACTTTTTTTGTGGCTTCCATATCTGTCTGGCAGGCTTCAAGCAGATGTTTCATTGGTGTACCTGTGCGAACCAATAAATTTTTAGGCGACCCTACAGCAGGTCCTGTAACAGTAACAACCCGCTGATATAAAGGCAGTCCATCTATAATGGCATCTCTGACAGCTATGGTGGTACCAACATTTTGAACAACACACCCGCAATCCATAGGCAAACCACCTGAAGGAACATTTCTGCCGGTAATTGCATCTATAAGCTGTTTTTCACCACCCTGCGGATATTTTGCCCTCAATATTACAAGCTTGATTTTGTCGTAATGATTCTCTTTAATTGCAGTCTTGACTGCAATTATTGCGTCAGGCTTATTCTCTTCAATTCCAATATAGCATCTTTTTGCATTTAATATCTTCTTGAGAATTAGAATCCCAATTAAGAGATCCTCAGTACGTTCAAGCATTAGACGATGGTCTGCTGTAAGATATGGCTCACATTCTGCACCATTTAAAATTA